>DATGIG010000344.1:0-3460 GCA_035295825.1 Chthonomonadaceae bacterium
TCCGAAACTGTCGTCAACGCGCTTCTCAAACATCTCAAGGATCGTGAGCCATCAGTCCGTAGCAGTGCAGTTACGGCGTTAGGTCGGTTGGGACAAGCGTCCGAAACTGTCGTCAACGCGCTTCTTGATCTCCTGACTGATAAGGAGCCATTAGTCCGTAACTGTGCAGCTTGGGCGTTAGGTCAGTTGGGACAGGCTTCCGAAACTGTCGTCAACGCACTTCTCAATCTTCTCAAGGATCGTGAGCCATCAGTCCGTAGCAGTGCTGCTACGGCGTTAGGTCGGTTGGGACAAGCGTCCGAAACTGTCGTCAACGCGCTTCTCAAACATCTCAAGGACCGTGACACATTAGTCCGTAACAGCGCAGCTACGGCGTTAGGTCAATTGGGACAGGCTTCCGAAACTGTCGTCAATACAATTCTTGAACTCCTGAAAGATAAGGAGACGTTTGTTCGTGGTAGCGCGGCTTCCGCGTTAGGTCAATTGGGACAGGCTTCCGAAACTGTTATCAATGCGCTCCTAATGGCTATTAACGATGGAAGCGTATCTCGTAGCATTGCGGCTACTGCATTGGATAAGCTCACCTCGCGCTCGGATCAGGCTGCGAACCATCTCGGTGTTTCCTGTTGATAGCAATGGAAACTCAAATTCTGATGGTGCATCTCACGACAATAGGCTTAGCATATCCGGAGATCGGAGTGCGGTTACTCCAATCGTTGGCGGGTGGGACGGTCACGGATGATGATCTGGAGCCGTTGTTGCCGCGCTTGCTGGAGGCGGTCAAGGCCAGCCCGGACCCCGACCGCGCACTGAGCAGTTTCGCCCGCTGGTTTGCCGCCGTCGGTAGCCCCTACTCGCATCTACAAACCTTGATCCGCCATCCGGTGGCACTGGATCTCTTCTGCCTGGTTACCGGAAGCAGCCAGTACTTCGCCGACCTGCTGGTCCGCAACCCCGAATACTTCGAGATCATCGCCAACCCCGGCGTGCGCGGTGGGACCAAGACCGCCTCTCGCTTCTATCGCGATGCCTCCGCGCTTGTGGATGCCTGTATCCGACCGGAACTCAAGAAGGATGCCCTGCGCCGCTGGAAGGCGCGCGAGATGCTGCGGATCGGTGTGCGCGATCTGGTCGGACTGGCCGACATGCCCGCCACCACCCGTGAGTTTTCCAACCTCGCCGATGCCTGCGTCCAGAAGGCCCATGACATCGCCCTGATAACGGCTGGCCTGAAGCAGGAGGCGCATGGCCTCGGCGTTTCCCCTACTCCAGCCCCAGCTTCTCCTCTGCCACTCTTCGCCGTCATCGGCATGGGCAAACTGGGAGGGCAGGAACTCAACTACAGCAGCGACATCGATCTGATGTTCGTCCATGGCGACAACCTGCCCTACGAACTCTCCCTCGCGGACGGCAAGCGCGTGGACACGCTCAAGATTTTGAACCGTCTTGGAGAGGCGCTCATTAAGGTTCTATCGGAGGAGAGCGCGAACGGGCATGTCTTCCGTGTGGACATGCGCCTGCGCCCGGAGGGGAGATTTGGCCCGCTCACCCGCTCCCTTTCCGGTTTTGCCGCCTATTACGAGAGTTGGGCAGAGGGATGGGAGCGCCAATCGCTGATTAAGGCGCGGTTTATCGCAGGAGACCGGGCGCTCGGAGAGGCATTCCATGCCATGATCGAGCCCTTCGTCTATCGCCGCCAGAACTCGGTCACTTTTTTGGATGAGGTCCGTGCCAACAAGCACCGGATCGAAGAGAAGTGCGAACTGGAGGGAGAGACGCTCCTCAATGTCAAAACGGGCTATGGGGGCATCCGCGACGTGGAGTTTCTGGTGCAGTTGATGCAACTGGAGTTCGGCGGGCGGCATCCTCATTTGAGGACCGCCAATACCCTGAGCGCGATGCAGCGCCTGCATCGCGCTGGCTACCTTACGCACTCCGAAACGGAGGAACTCGCTCAGGACTACCAGTTCCTGCGTAATCTGGAGCACCGCTTGCAGCTTCTGCACGGCTTTCAAACGCAGACGCTGCCTCCTCCGACGGATGCCCTGGAGCGGGAACGCATCGCCAGAAGGATGGGATTTCCGAACCGGGCTGGATTTGAAGCCGAATTGGTACAGCGCCGCGACCGCGTTCACGGCCATCTGGAGCGCCTCTTCTACCACGTAACCTCGGCCACGAAACCCATTCTCACTCTGGTATCGGAGGAGTGGGAGGAGCTCGGACCGCTGCTGGATAACCTGGATGCCCCCGGCGCAAAAGCGCGCTTGTTGGAGATACTGCGCCAGGTCGGATTGCGGGATACCAGCACTGCACTGCGCGCCCTACAGCTTCCGATGCAGGGCAACGAATTTGGAGGCATGCCGCCCGATACGCCGGTAGAGTTCAAGCGGATCGCCCCCCGGCTCTTCTCACTCCTCCAGCGCAGCCCGGACCCCGATGCTGGCCTGGCCGGTATGGAGGCGCTCGCTCTGGCCATACCCAACCGGGCGCAACTCTATGCCGCCCTGGACGACAGCCCGGAGATGCTGCGACGCCTGGTTCAATTGGGCGCAGGCTCGCCGCCCCTGCTCAAGTCGCTCGCCGCCCATCAGGAGTGGCTGGAAGCGCTCTTCGAAATGGAAGAGGAAGAGGCATCCTCTCCCCCGGTCCATCTGATACGGATTTCCAAGCCTGATGAGGCGTTGCAACTTGCATCCGGGAAGGAAAAAAAAGCTTACGAATCGAACCTGGACCTGCTGGCACGCCACTATCAGCGCGAGCGCCTGCATATTGGCGCGCGCGATATATGGGAGGAGGCCGATCTCGCGCTGACCCACGCCGCCCTCACCTCCCTCACCGATACGATGCTGGAGTTGCTGCTCGAACTCTGTCGTATGTATCAAGTCGCCCACGCTCCGGATCCGGAGTTCGCCCGGCATGTCCTGGATCGCGTCGCCATTCTCGGGCTGGGAAAATTGGGAGGGGCGGAGTTGGGCTATGCCAGCGACTGGGATGTGCTCTTCGTCTACGATGAGGAGCGCCGACAGGGTTCTGTAATCCGTAGCGAGGAGCGGACGGCCCTGGTCAACGGCCTGTTCGAGCGGCTCATCAGCGCCGTCAAGGACCTGGCGATACGGGGCGTCTCTATTGAGATGGACCTGAGACTGCGGCCCTGGGGACGCAAAGGGACGCTTGCCAATACGCTCCGCGGCCTCTGCTACTACTATCGCACCGCCGCCGAAACCTGGGAGCGTCAGGCGGCTCTGAAAGTCCGTATCGTCGCAGGCAATCCACGGGTCGGCAGACGCGCCCTCTGTATCCTGCATGCCGTGAGTTTTGGACGAGGGATCACACCGGAAGAGGATGCCGCCATACGCGCTATGAAACAGCGTATCGAGACAGAACGCCTGAAGCCAGGGGAGCGGGATACCGACCTGAAGCTGGGGCATGGCGGCCTCAGCGATATCGAATGGCTGGCCCA
>DATGIG010000345.1:0-7620 GCA_035295825.1 Chthonomonadaceae bacterium
TGCCATCGGGCGCCCAGGTCGGCCCGCTATCCATGAACGCGCCTTTGCCGTTGCTCAGGTCTTTTAAGTTGCTGCCGTCCGGATTGACGACGCAGATGTCGCTCGATGTGGGATTACCATTCGGGTCGGTCTGAATGCGGACAAACGCGATCGTTTTGCCATCCGGGCTCCAGACGGGGGCGCCGTCGGTGATCGCCGTGCTGCTGATTTTCGTCTGGTTGGAGCCATCGGGGTTCATCACAAAGAGGCCCTGTCCCACACGCGCAAAAACGATCTTGTTGTTGGCCCATCCCCAGTTGGGTTGGAAGTCCTGGTTCTTGGTATTGGCGGAGATGTTGGCCTGGTTCTGCCCGCTGGTGGTCATGGTGATGATCTGCCAGATTTCGCCCGCATGGCGCTCGAACGCGATCGTCTTTCCATCCGGCGAGTAGGTCGCGTTAAAATCCTCGAAGGAGGAACTGCTCGTAAGGGTCGGGTTCTTGCCATCCTGACCCATGACCCAGATCTGATGGCGCTTGAGCGCGGGATCGAGCCGGGTGAAAGCGATATGCGCGGCATCCGGCGACCAGGTCGGGGCGGTGTCCGTCGTCTGACTGTTGCTGAGGTTGACCGGCGGGGGCGGGGGAGCTGCGGTGCCATTGGCGCCGGGCGTCAGTACAAAGATTTGCGACGGCTGGCCCGCCGCCGTGCGAACGAACGCGACTTTTACGTTGGGTCCGCCGTTACCGCCGCCGTTACCACCGCCGGTACCACCACCGGTACCACCACCGGTGCCACCACCGGTATTGCCGCCAGTACCACCACCGGTACCGCCGCCATTACCACCGCCGGTGGCGCCGCCACCATTACCACCGGTACCGCCGCCGTTTGGTACGCCGGGGTTGTTGTTGTTCAGGACCAGGCCGGAAACGGTGCCTCCTGCCATGCCTGTTACAACCGCACCTGCGCCGCCCGCCGTCACCGGCGGGACGGTGATGCCGACGGAACTGACCGTCACTTGCCCCAAAGAAGAGGTCTGCCCTGTAGAGTTATTGCTTGGACTGCCCGTTGCGGCGAGGCCCGTCACGGTACCTCCGCCTCCACCGCACCCTGCGAGGAATACGGCTCCCAACGCTGCCGTCGCCGCCAGCGTCATCGTGAAGATTGGTGTCTGTCTGCTCATACTTCTGTTCCTTTAGCCTGTGAGGAGCAGCGGGTCACGCGCTTTATGCGCTCTGCCCGCCTATCAAACGCCCTGTTAATTTCAACAGCGGCTTATTATTCGGCAGGCAACGGAAAAAACAGAGGGGAGGCAGAGAAAACAGCAAGCCGGCCTATATCCCGGCTTGCTGTTATGGCTCCATCCAGGCGCGGCTGAAGGGGCTGCAATGGAGAGCGCTACTCCGTGAAGAGGTCGTCTATGAGGCGGTAGCCTTCGGGGAGGCGCACCTTCGCTTCGGCTTCGCCGCGCTCATCGTAGGGGAGGTGTCCGCCCCCTCGGATCATTTTGCGGGAGTCGTAGAGCAGGAAGGGTACCGGGCCGATCTTATGGCCCCGGGTGGCGATGGGCGTTTTGTGGTCGGGCGCGCAGAGAAGCCGGAAGTCGTCCAGCTTCTTCAGGCCCTGGAGCAGCGTACCGACGACGTGTTTGTCGAAGTTTTCGATGGCGCGGATCTTCTCATCGATGCTGCCCGCATGGCCCGCCTCGTCCGGCGCTTCGACATGCACCCAGACGAAGTCGTGCCGATGGAGGGCTTCGATGGCGGCCTGGCCCTTGCCGCCATAGTTGGTATCGAAGTAGCCCGTCGCGCCCGGCACCGAAAGGATCTCCAGCCCGGTGAGGCGTCCCAGGCCACGGACAACATCCACGGCGGAGATGACCGCCCCGGTGACGCCGCGCACTTTGAAGAAGGGCGGGAGTTGGGGCGCGCGGCCCGGGCTCCAGGGCCAGAGAAGGTTGGCGGGCGGCTTGCCCGCGTCGCGCCGTTGCTGGTTATAGGGCAGATCATCGAGGAGATTCAGCGAATCCTCGATGAACGCCCGCAATTTGCTCTCCCCCTCGCCCGTGGGGTAGATCTCCGTGAGGCGCTTGCCCATGTTCTCGTGCGGCGGCGCGGTCTTCACCTCGACCGGGCCGTCCGTCCAGCGGAGGATATGCCGGTAGGAGACGCCGGGGAAGAGTGTCATGGCTCGTGTGCAGAGCTTGCGGTTCGCCAGTTCGATCAGGGGGCGAGCCTCTTCGGTGGCGATGTGGCCTGCGCTATAGTCGGTGAGGGTTTCGCCGTCGGTGGAGATGAGGGAGCAGCGGAACGCCACATCTTTCGGATCGAGGGGGATCTCCATCGCGGCGGCCTCGACGGGGCCGCGCCCGGTATAGTAGCGGGCGGGGTCGTAGCCGAGCAGCGCCATGTTCGCCGCATCGCTGCCGGGATACATGTCCAGCGGCGTCACCTGCACCGAACCGACCAGGCCGTTACGGGCCAGTTCGTCCAGATAGGGCGTCCGGGCCACTTCCAGCGGCGTCTTGCCATCCAGATCCGACAGCGGGTCGTCCGCCGCCCCATCGGGAACCAGTAGGATATATTTCATAGGCAATCGGGTCCTTGGGCGATCAGGGCTGGTCGTAGTCTTTCAGCTCACGATACCAGATGTTGCGAAAGCGGACCGGGTTGCCATGATCCTGAAGGAGCAGCGGCCCCTTCGACGTGTGCAGGGTATAGCTGGGCAGGGCACGGTGGTTGGAATCGCCGAGCAGTTCCGCATGGTTGTGTACCGCGACGCCGTTGTGGAAAACGGTGAAGTAGCCCGGCTTGACCAGTTTGTCGCCGTCAAAGCGCGGCGCGGTGAAGAGAATATCGTAGACCTGCCACTCGCCCTGCTTGCGCATGGCGTTGACGAGCGGGGGATAGCTGCCATAGATGGCGGCGGCCTGTCCGTCGGGATAGGTCTTGCTCTCGTAGCTGTCCAGCACCTGGATCTCGTACTTCCCGAAGAAGATCACGCCGCTGTTGCCGCGCCCCTGGTCGCGCCCTCGGATCGTCGTGGGCTCGCACCACTCCACATGCATCTGGCAATCGCTGAACTCGTCGCGGCTGATGATGGAGCCGCTTTTCGGCGCGACCTCCATATAGCCGTTCTCCACCTTCCAACCCGCCGGCCCGCCGTTGCCCGCCTTCCAGTGGGACAGGTCTTTGCCGTCGAACAGGACGATGGCATCCGAGGGCGGCTTGCCGGGAGTGTCCTGGGTGCTGGCGGTTCCGGGGTCAATAATTTTCGGCTGCGGGCGCGTCCCATCGTGGACGTGCCACTTGCCGCCAGGCAGCATCGGTGTATCCTGGTAGCCGAAGTGCTCCTGCTGTTGCGCCCGTGCCGTAAGGGCGATCCCAAAACCTACGCCTACCGCGAGGAGCAATCCTGCCCCCGCCAGCGCCGTTGCTCTCGATTTCATGTCCAATTCTCTCCTCCGTCATTGTTAGAAGTCCAAGTGTGTGATAGTATTCTTGATGCAGGGAGAGAAGTCCTCTTTATCCGACCTCTGAAAATAGTCCGGGTGTTGAAAACACCCGGCAAGAAAGGACAAGCGTCTTTCAGACGCGACCCACAAATCGCGAGCCAGTGCGTCTGAAGACGCTTGTTGTGCCTCTGAGAGCCAGGGCCGGCGCATCATCCGGGCATCGGGATCGGTCAGGCAGGCATGGTTACGTTCTTCTTGTTGGGCCGCTTCTATCTCGGCCAGAGCCGCCTCCAGGCGTGGTTTCATCCGAGGTCCGATGGGCAGGCGGGCAGGCGCTTCTGGGGGCGGGGTTTGCTCTTTGTCGGCCTTCTTCTGCTGAGACTGTTGTTTACGCACCCGCCGCAGGATGTCGCGCATCTGCTCGACCTCGACAGGTTGGTCCAGATGGGTACTGCCCGGTGGCTCGCTGTCCTCGTGGGTGTCGGCCTCCTGAGCCTCCTTAAGGATCTGGCGCAACTCGGCGAGGACATCTTCGTACTCGTCCTTCTTGACGACGGCTTCGGGTCCGGCGTCGGCACGCAGTTTACTGCTGTCTATGACAATGTGTCCTAGTCGAGAGATGCCCACCTGCTTGGCAATGGCAAACATCCCGACCCAGACCGTCTCGATGAGATCGGAGTGCTGCACACGAAAACTGCAAAGCGTGCGATAGGAGGGGGCATCGCCTCGGGTCAAGAACAGATAGGGCAGGCTCTCCTGGCACAGTCTCTCCAACTGACGGGAGGAGCGTACTCCGGTGGCATAGCCATAGACCAGCACCTTTGCGCACAGTCTGGGGTCGAAGGGCGGTTGTCCGCTTCCTTTGGGGCGATACTTGGGAGCAAGGCTCTCTTCGACCACCGCTTCGACCAGACGGGCCAGGTGTTGCTTGGGCAAATCCCGTTCAGGATCATATCCGAACAAGAGCGGTGCTGGTGGAGCATACGGGCGATAGGGCATTTGAGTCCTCTCAATAAGGAGTAGATGCCCCTAGATTCCACAAATTATGCCCCAATCCCTTTGGAAGGGGCGGTTCTTTCACAGCCCCTGAACGACCCGTCTATGGGGCCTTCGGCCAACCGGTCTGCGACCGGAGCAATTCTGATTGCGAGGGAATAGCGGATTTGGACTGCGCGAAGCGCGACCTTATTCTTCGCAAACGTAGACCGGCACTTCAGTGCCGTGAACTTAACCCCACTATTTGTCAAAGAGCCTTGTTTTGTCGCCTGGACGGTTTCGATCAGGACAAGCAAGGAGTTCCAAAAGGGGTTCTGGAGGTGCGGCTATGATTGGCAGCGTTCAGGAGTTACGGGCGGCTCTGCATCAATTCGGCAGTTTCCTCGATCTGCTGGAAGCTCTGCGGCTTCAGGCGGAGGAGATACAGAGTGTGGCGCTATTTGCCCATGTGACGATAGGCCCTATCAGCCTGCTGGCGGAGCGAGACGCAGACATTCAATCCTGCTTGCGAAGTGCGCCCAACTTCCTTACCGCCAATCCGAAACTGCATGCCGATTTGCGCTTCTTTGCCTGCCTTGCCGAGGCGTTACTGGCGTCATACCAATGGAGTGAAGAACGCAATCAGTTTCCTCTCTTTATCCATAGCGCAGCGGGACTGAGCTTGAACCTTCGGGCCGTCGCCGACGAAATGCGCTCCCTCTCTCCACAAAAGGAAGCCGCCTGATTCCTATTCTTCGTTTTCATTAAGGAGTCATCTCGCTGTGTCCGCGCCGCTCCCGGAAGGAAATGTCACGATCCTCTTTGCCGGTATCGAGGATGCTTCGCGCATCCTTCAGCAGCCCGGTATCGGCGAGGCGCGTTATCGGGAGGAGATGCTCCAACCCTACTTCACACGCCTGCGCCAATGCCTCGCCGACACCAACGGCCACGAACTCACCACTCTCGAAAGCGATCATAACATCGCTGTCTTTCAAAGCCCCGACGACGCCCTCGCCTGTGCCAGAGCGCTTCAGGTGGATCTCGCCGCCGAACCCATCGCGTGCAGAGATGCCGAGGGTCTGTCCATTGCCATACCGGACGGAACGCCCTGGCGCATTCGGGTTCGCATCGGTATCCATCGCGCGGGAGCGCCCCTTCCTGCCGGTTGTTACGAGGGCGCCGACGTTGCCTATGCCGCCTACATCATGCGCCTGGGCCTGGGCGGGCAAATCCTCGTCTCCGCCGGTATGCGCGCAGCAACCTCCTCCTGGGAAAGCTACCGATGGCAGGGCTGGGACAGCCGTATCCTCCCCCAATCCGATGCCGAACCGGAAATCGTCTACGAAATGCTCTGGAAGCCCGGATCGCCCTCCGAAGTCCTTGACCTCCGCGACCTGCCCGGAACGTTTCGCGTCGAACGCGACCGCTCACTCTCCCATGAGAAGCTCGAAGAGAGCGTGAAACTCAATAACCGAGGGGTGGATCACGTTCGGCAAAGGCGTTGGGAGGAAGCCATTACCTGCTTTCAGCAGAGTGTGGACATCAAACGTGAATATCGGGATCGGCCCGGCGAAGCCGACACGCTCCAATATCTGGGCAAAGCATATCGGGATCAGGGCTCCTGGGAAGATGCCTCCGCATGCTACCTGCAGATGTTGGCCATCCGACGTACCTTACCGGATCGGGTTGCGGAAGGCAAAGCGCTGCGTACCTTGATGGCATTGAAAGTGGCGCAGCGCGACTATGCGGCGGCGCTGGACTATGCGCGGCAGGCGCTACTGGCTTTCGAGCCGACACAGGAGGAGGCTCAGAAGCAATTTCTGCGGGAATGGATCGCAAAGCAAGAGGCACGTTTGCCGGAGCCGCGCCGACGCCAGGGGTGGTGGCACACCCTCAGGGGTTGGATGGGCGGGAAGAGAAAATGAGGCAAGAGCGAAACCTGTGACGGTTTGAGGGTAGGGTCCGTCTAATCGCCAGTTTTAGGACTTCTACAAAGCTAACCTCTTCGCGTGTCGAGAAAGGAGAATATACTCCATGCGAAACGTTTCTGCTCTCGTTACCGGCCTTAGTGCGGTGGCTCTGGGCCTGGTCCTGTGCAGCCCGATGGCGGGCGCGCAGGCCCGGCAGGTGCGGCATACGACGCCCCAGGTCTCCAGCGATGCCGACTTCAACCTATCTCCCCTGGAGACCCGTGTGCTGGGGCAGCGGACCTGGCTGCGCGGCGGCCCTGCAGCCCTGCGCGTCATCGTCACCGACCACAATACGGGCAAGCCCCTCAAGGCGAACGTCACCCTCACCCTGCAGCGGCTGGAGAACGGCAAGGCTATCGAGCCGACGCATGCGCTCGTCACCGGGCAGACCAACGGCGTCGGTACGCTGGAAGCCGGGTTCACTGCTCCCTCCGTCGCCCCCGGCGCGTACCAACTGAACGTATCCGTCAAGTCGCCGCTGGGCGCCGATTCCTTCACGCAGCCCATCCAGATGCAGGAATCCATGCAGCTCATGCTCACCGCCGATAAGCCGCTCTACCAGCCGGGGCAGATCATCCACCTGCGCGCCCTGGCGCTGGACATGGCGACCCGGCAGGCCGCTGCCGACCTGCCCGTCACCTTCGAGGTGGAGGATGCGCGCGGCAACAAAGTGTTCAAGAAGAAGGAGACGCTCTCCAAGTTCGGCATCGCCGGCACGGACTTTGTCCTGGCCGATGAGGTGAACATGGGGACGTTCACGCTCCGCGCCGTGCTGCCGCAGGGGCAGACAGAGAAGAAGGTGCGCGTCGAGCGCTATGTCCTGCCGAAGTTCAAGACGACCGTGACGACCGACAAACCGTACTACCTGCCGGGCGAGACCGTCAAGGGAACTGTCCAGGCCAACTACTTCTTCGGCAAGCCCGTCTCCGAGGGGCAGGTCACCCTTACGGTCAACACCCTCATCATCGGCGTCGAGAAGATCGGCGAAGTCAAGGGCAAGACGGACGCTGCCGGCAAGTACGCCTTCGAGTACAAGCTGCCCAACGCGTTCGTCGGGCAGCCGTTCGAGCAGGGCAAAGCCGTGGTCGAGTTCACCGGCGACCTCAAGGACACCGCCGACCACAAACAGACCGTGCAGACGACGGTCCCGGTGGTGAAGGACCCGATCACGCTGGTACTGGTCCCCGAGCATCGCGGGCTGGTTCCGGATGTGGAGAACCGCGTCTTTATCGCCGTCGCCAC
>DATGIG010000346.1:0-9587 GCA_035295825.1 Chthonomonadaceae bacterium
CGTTCCTCTTTGGATTCCTTGCTCGGTTGGGAAGTTCCCATGGTCGCCTCCTGTGGGGTTTGCATGAGTATTCGACGCCCAGGTGCCAAACGACTCCTTGTGCTGCACAAAAACTTCATAAACAGAATCCATACCCGGAAAGTGAGGAAACAAATGAATGAAGGGATAGGAGGCAGAGATGAAAAGTGATTTGCAATAATAGAAGCGAAACATGCAAGAATCGAAGGTTAGAGGTCGATATAATCGGTCTTTAAGCGGCGCAAGCTCGCCTCGCATGCCTGTCTAATGTGCAACGCCAACAGCCAGGGCTGATTGGGCCAATCGCCCATATCTCCATAAACTTTTGTAGCCAACACGACCTTCTCGCGCCGTCCCCCACCCTGCGCCCACCAGCGACCAATGATCTGTTCGGTGACGCCTTCCCCCTTCTTCCAGCCGTAGACATTGGCGGAATCGAAGAAGTTGATGCCCAGATCGAGGGCTTTATCCATGATGGCGTAGCTGTCTTCTTCCGTGGTCTGAGGGCCGAAGTTCATGGTTCCGAGGCAGAGGCGGCTGACTTTGAGGCCGGTACGTCCGAGTTTGGTGTATTGCATCCTTCCCTCCTGGTGAATGAGTTCCAACGCTTATACGTCCGACTCACCTTTAACATCGGCATATTGGAAGGAACGGTTGTGATTCGATGAAGAAATCACGCCCAATCTTTGTGCCAGGCTCAATGCCTGAACTGCTTTGGATGCCACCTATCAATCGTGGCATGGACATGGAGACAGGAAACGAGGCATCAGAAAGCGAATAAGCAGAAAAGTACACTCGTTCGTTTCCATCCGAGGGGAGAAGAAGTCATGGCCGCTTTGCCCAGCGGAACCGTCACCTTCCTGTTCACCGACATCGCCGGAAGCACCAAGCTCTGGCAAGAATATCCCGACAGCATGCCCTCCGTGTTGGCCCGACACGACGAACTTTTGCGAACGGCTATCGAGCAAAACCACGGTTTCGTCGTCAAGACCATCGGAGACGCCTTCATGGCCGCCTTCTCCACGGCACACGAGGGAGTGAACGCCGCCCTCACCGCACAACGCTCCCTCTGCGCCGAACCCTGGCCTCAGCAGACGCCGATTCGGGTGCGGATGGGACTGCATACCGGAGTGACCGAGGAGCGCAATAACGACTATTTCGGCCATGAGGTCAACCGCGCCGCGCGCATTCAGGCAGTCGTGCATCCCCAGCAGATCGTCTTGAGTCAGGTCGTCCATAAACTCATCCAAGAGCGCCTGCCTGAGGCTGCTACTCTCCTGGATCTGGGATTGCATCACCTCAAAGACTTAAGGGAACCGGAGAACCTGTGGCAACTCTGCCATCCAGAACTGCCCGCCTCCTTCCCTCCCCTCAACTCCCTCACCCACTGGCCCAACAATCTGCCCATCCAGCTCTCCGGTTTTATCGGGCGAGAAAAAGAAATGGCGGAAGTAAAGGAACTGCTGGCGCGTTGTTCCTGCCTGACCCTGACAGGTTCCGGCGGCTGTGGCAAGACCCGGTTGGCTTTGCAGGTGGCAGCCGACGTACTGCCCGACTTTCCGCATGGAGTCTGGCTGGTGGAGTTGGCCGCTCTGCCGAAGGCGAGCCTGGTGGTCTCATCCGTACTGCAGGCGCTCAACCTCAAAGAAGAACCAGGTAAGCCGCTGCGGGAGACCTTGATCGAGTATCTGAAGATGAGGCAGGTCTTGCTGGTGCTGGACAACTGCGAGCATCTGGTGGATGCCTGCGCCGATCTGGTGGAGGACTTGCTGGCGCATTGTCCGGGTCTGAGACTTCTGGCGACGAGCCGGGAGGAGTTGAAGGTGGCGGGCGAGCGGCTGTATCGGGTGCCTTCCCTCGCCTTGCCCGATCTTCGGACTCCATCTGTGGAGAAGATCGGCCAATCCGAAGCGGGGCGTCTGTTCGCGGAGCGAAGCCAGGAGAAGTCTCCTTCCTTTGTGCTGACAGGACAGAATGCCGCTTCGATTGCCCGGATCTGTCATCGCCTGGATGGGATCCCGCTGGCGCTGGAGTTGGCGGCGGCGCGTGTGGGTACGATGCCCGTCGAGCAGATCGCTTCTCGTCTGGACGACCGGTTCCGGCTCCTCACCGGAGGCAGTCGCACGAAGTTGGCACGACATCAGACGCTGCGCTCTCTGATTGACTGGAGTTATGATCTGCTCTCTCCTTCCGAACAGCGTCTGCTGGCGCGTCTCTCCGTCTTCTCCGGCGGTTGGACGCTGGAGGCGGCAGAGCAGGTGTGTTCGGGAGAGGGCATTGAGGAGTGGGAAGTGCTGGACCTGCTGACAGGACTGGTGAGCCGAAGCCTGGTGGTGTATGAGGAACGGGTGGAAGGGATCGGGCGGTATCGTCTGTTGGAAACGGTGCGGCAATATGCGCGTGAGAAGTTGCGAGAGTTGGGCGAGGAGGCGGCGTTGCAGCAGCGTCACGGGGAGTGGTGCCTGGCGTTGGTAGAGGAGGCGGATCCGAATCTGCGCGGCCCTGAACAGGGAGCATGGCTGGAGCGGTTGGAGAGCGAGCATGACAACTTGCGCGAAGCCCTCTCCTGGAGCCTCGTGGTCGGGAGGAGTTTACCGCGTCCGATGGCCTTGTTGCTGTGTGGGATGCTGCAGCGTTTCTGGTGGACGCGCGGGTATCTGGCGGAGGGGCTTTCGTGGTGTCGGTCGGCGCTGGAGGCGGAAGGCGGGCAGGAGCGGACTGCCGACAGAGCGAAGACGCTCAATGGGGCAGGAGTGCTGGCCCTTAATCAGGGCGACTATGCCTCCGCCCGCACCTATCTTGAGTCAAGCCTGCAGATCCTTCGGGAGATCGGAGACCGGCAGGGCATCGCTACCTCGCTCTTCAATCTGGGGAATGTGGCCGGCAAACAGGGCGACTACGCCTCTGCGCGCAGCTATCATGAGCAGAGCCTGGAGATCTTCAGGGAATTAGGATACAAGGTGGGCATCGCCGCCTCGCTCATCAATCTGGGGAATGTAGCCTACTTTCAGGGTGACTATGCTTCCGCTCATACTTACTATGAGCAGAGCCTGGAGATCCGAAGAGAGATCGGAGACCGGCAGGGCATCGCTACCTCGCTCATCAATCTGGGGAATGTGGTCGGCAATCAGGGCGACTACGCCTCGGCCCGCTCCTACTTCGAACAGAGCCTGGAGATCAAACGGGAGTTGGGAGACCGGCAGGGCATCGCTACCTCGCTCATCAGTCTGGGGAATGTAGCCTACTTTCAGGGTGACAATGCCTCCGCTCGTACTTACTATGAGCAGAGCCTGGAGATCCAGCGAGAGATCGGAAACCGGGCAGGCATCGCCACCTCGCTCGGCAACCTGGGGAATGTGTCCAAAGATCAGGGTGACTATGCTTCGGCGCGATCTCTTTACGAGGAGGCTCTGAGTCTCAGTCGCGAACTCGGCCATCGCGCCTGGGAAGCCAATAACCTCGACAACCTGGGGCAGATGGCCTACGAACAGGGCGACTATACATTGGCGCGATCTCTGCATGAGCAGAGCCTGGGGATACGGCGGGAGTTGGGGGACAAACGGGGAATCGCTAATTCCCTCAACAACCTGGGGCAGATGGCCTGCGATCAGGGCGACTATGCCTCGGCGCAAGCTCTGTATGAGGAGAGCCTGGGGATACGGAGGGAATTGGGGGACAGATGGGGCATCGCGCTTTCCCTCGATGCGTTTGCGTCTCTTGCCCTAAAAGAGAAGGGTGGAGAGCGTGCCGTCCGATTGTGGGGAGTGGCGTCCACACTGCGTGAGGAGATCGGTTCGCCCTTGCCGCCCAACGATCTTGAGAAACAAGAGCGTGAATTGGCTGCTGCGCGGGAGACATTGGGTGAGGACGCCTTTTCTACCGCCTGGGAAGAAGGGCGTGCCATGACGATAGAACAGGCGATAACCTATGCGCTGGGGGAGTAAGACTGAGCAATTTCATACTGGAAATAACAGAGGCAAAACATACAGGAATTGGAGGTTACAGGTCGAGGTAATCGGTTTTTAAGCGGCGCAAACTCGCCTCGCACGCCTGACGAATGTGGAGAGCCGATAAGCGCGAGGTGTTGGGCCAATCGCCCATATCTCCATAAACTTTTGTAGCCAACACGACTTTCTCCCGACGTCCCCCACCCTGCGCCCACCAGCGCCCGATGATCTGTTCGGTAACGCCTTCGCCCTTCTTCCAGCCGTAGACATTGGCGGAATCGAAGAAGTTGATGCCCAGGTCCAGAGATTTGTCCATGATGGCGTAGCTGTCTTCTTCGGTGGTCTGAGGTCCGAAGTTCATGATTCCGATAGCGCAAAGGCCACGGCCTGCTCCAGCGTCGTCCTGCTTCCCCTGTTCCAGTCTGCCTCCCATTGCGCCTCGCCCAGCCTTTCCCTTGCCGCCGTAACTTCCCGATCCTGCGTCTGCTGTTGCGCCGGAGCGAGGGGAGCGCCGATCTGCTTTCGGAGCGTCTGCGCCGCTCCCCACAGCCGTGCGGCCTGCCTCAGCCTTGTCTCTCTACACTCCGGGTTCTCTGGGGTTTCCGGACCGAATGGGTTCGCCAGGGCCTCATTGGAAGCCAGTCCGGCAAACGCCTCCAGAGTGAGAACGATCTGGCTCTTGCTTCCTGTCTCGTGCGAAAGTCGCAGGCTCTCTGTATAGCGTGAACGCGCTGCTGCGTAGTCGCCCTGATCCTTGTCAAGGGATCCGATGTTGATAAGGGTAGCCACGGTCCCCCACTGGTGTCCCACCTCCCGGTAGATCGTCAGGCTCTCCTCAAGCAGAGCGCGCGCCGAAACCAGGTCGCCCTGAGAGTAGGCCAGGTTTCCCAGCGCATAGAGGGAATCCCCGATACCGTGCTTATGCCCGATCTCCCGGCGTATGTTCAGGCTCTCCTCCAACAGGGCGTGCGCCGAAACCAGATCGTCCTCGTACCGGGCCATATTTCCGAGAAGGCTCAGGGCGTGACCGATACCTCCTTTATCGCCCAACTCCCGAAAGAGCGCCAGACACTCTTCCAGCAGAGAACGCGCCGCTGCATAGTCACCCTGCTCCTGGGCCATGTTCCCAAGACGTTCGAGATTATTCGCCTCCCAGGCGCGATTGCCGAGTTCACGATTGATCTGGAGCGCCTCCTCATACAGGGAAAGCGCGGCTTTGTAATCGCCTTGCATCCAGGCCACGTTCCCCAGGTTGTGGAGGGAGCCGGCGACGCCTCTCCGATAGCCCAGTTCCCGCTTTAACTTCAGGCTCTCCTGATGCAGCACAGCTGCCGCCGACAGGTCTCCCTGATAGTAGGCGAGATTCCCTGCGCCATTGAGCGCATCTGCGCGCTCCCTTGTGATGTCCTGCGCCCCGGAATGTCCCAGAGCCGCCATCAGATGTTCCCGCCCTTCGCTCAGAGGACCGCGCATCACCCAGTACATCTGCAACGCTCCCCCCAGGCGGAGCCCCGACTCTCCTCCCTCCGGCGACGCCTGGCACCATGCCAGCGCCACCCGCAGGTTATCCCTCTCCTCATCGAAACGGTTGAAGAGTTCGCCCTGGTCCGCTCCCGTCGGCCTCGGCTCAACGAACGAGACAAAATAGGCCACATAGCGCGAAAGAACCTCCGCCCTCTCCTCCGTCGCCTCGAACGCAGCGCGCGCGAATGTCCGGATGGGCTGCAGCATCCGATAACGGTCCCCGCCGGGAAGGGCCAGATACTCCACAAGAGAGCGGTCCACCAGATCCATCAGACCGTCCAGAACACCCGCCTCAGGCACTACCCCTCCTGCACAGATCGCCTCCGCAGCCTCCAGAGTGCAGCCATCCGCAAACACCGACAGGCGTCGGAACAGTGTCTGCTCGCTCTCCGAACACGGCTGGTAACTCCATTCGATCACCGCATTCATCGCCCGGTGACGCTGTGGGTAGGCAGAACCGCCCAACGTCAGAAACGCCAGATCCTGGCGCAGGCGCTCCGCGACACGATCTACATCCATCGCCCGCATCCGGGCTGCCGCCAACTCGAGCGCCAGAGGGATCCCGTCCAGTGCATGACAGATCTGCAAAACCGCCGAGGCGTTCTGCCGATCCAGCCGAAACCTCGGCTGAGCCATCACCGCCCGCTCCACAAACAGCCGGATGCCGGGATACTCCAGCAGGGTATTGACCTCTTTCTCCTCGACCGACCGGCCTGCCGGAGGCATCTCCAGAGGCGGAAGCCGATAGCGGCGCTCCCCCAGACTTCCCAGGGGATGACGGCTTGTCGCCAGGAGGTGAACCCCCGAACAGATGGGAAGCAGGTTCTCCGCAAGCGCGACACAGCTCTGCGCCAGGTGTTCGCAGTTGTCGAGGATCAGCAGAAGCGAGCGGGATGCGAGGCGCTCCGTGAGCGTCTCCAGGGGCGACTTTCCGGGCTGCTCCGGAATACCCAGCGTCGTCGCCACCGTCTGCGCCACCCGCTCCGGCTCCGAAAGCGCCGCCAGTTCCACAAACCAGACTCCGTCCGGGAACGCGGAGGCCACCGCTTCCCCCACCGCAATGGCAAGGCGTGTCTTGCCCATGCCTCCGGTTCCCAGAATCGTGACCAGGCGTCCGTGTTGGAGCCAATCGGCCACCTCTTCGATCTGGCGCTCACGTCCGACCAGAGCGGTCAGAGGAACGGGAAGTCGGCGCATGCCCCCCGGCCGCGGAGAGGTAGGAGGCGTTGCCAGCGCCGTGGGCTGCCTGGCCCCGGCCTGGAGACTCCGATAGAGCGCTTCTGTCTCCGGGGAGGGATTGGCATTGAGGTCGCGGCGCAGCAGCAGGCGCAGATCCCGATAGACCTGGGTGATGGCGGCGATGTCTCCCGCGTCGAAGAGCGCCTGCATCAGCGCACGATGCGCCTCTTCCCGCAGGGGGTCCTGCGCGATCATTTTGCGCAGAGCGCGGATGGAAAGCGAGGTATCTCCTGCAACGACCGCCTGCTCGGTCAGGATCTGTAGCAGTTTGAGGTAGCGCTCTTCCCACGTACGGCGTTCGGAGAGCGCCCACTCCTCAGCGCAGTCTTCCAGCAGAGGGCCATGATAGAGAGCGAGCGCCTCCTCCGGAAACGAGGCTTCGGAGATGCCTTCGTCCGGTCTCCCGCCTTTGCCCCGCAGTTTTTCCCACTGCGAGACCATGGTCTCAAAGACATCCACATCGACCCGGACCCCTTCGCGATTGAGGCGGAGGGTCTGTCGGGCAGGAGTGAGCAGGGCATCTGCCTCCGTTCCGAAAGCCTGCCGGAGTTCGCTGAGGCAGCGGCGGAGGTTATAGAGAGCCTGTTCAGGCTCGCTGTCAGGCCAGAGGCTGCCTGCCAGCCACTCTCGCGCCACATCGCGGCCCAACCGGAGCGCCAGCATGGCGAGCAGCCAGGAGGTGCTTCGGGAGCGGAAACGTGGAAGCGACATCTGGTGGAGTGTGACCCGCATCGGGCCAAACAACTGAATATCCAGAGCCGGCTCTCTCGTTTCCGCTTTCTGCATAATGCACCGCCAATTTTGCTTAGTACAGCTATTGTGTCCTAACTTTTCGACAAGTTTGCGTGTAATTCCTTGATCCGGACACGCTGCCGGACACGGTAGCCTTTGTATAATGCGTCCATCACACAGACGAACTCATTCGTCGGACAAAGGAGAGGTGTATGCGCAGTAAGCTTGGTAAGATCAGGCTGTATCAAGGATTCGGTGCAGGACTCATCCTGAGCCTCTGTCTGCTCACAGGGAGCGCTCATGCCGATGACTGGGATGTGGGGGGAAGCAACATCCACAATACGCGCTCGGCGGACAGCGAGAACAAAATCAAAGCGTCCAATGTCGCCAAGCTAAAGAAAAAGTGGGAGTTCGTCACTCACGGGGATGTCTCCGCCACCCCCACCGTCGAAGGCAACAAGGTCTATGCCGTGGACTGGGGCGGCTATCTCTACAGCATCGAACGTGATAAAGGGACGGCCAACTGGTCGCACCAGATCTCCGACTATACGGGCAATACGGTGTTCTCGGTCTCCAGAACGTCTCCCACAGTCGTGGGCGACAAGGTGATCATCGGCGACCAGGGCGACGTGTCGTCCGCAGGTTTTCCCCAGGGCGGCGGGACACCCGATGCCCATGGAAACCCGACCAGCCAGGGCGTGACCGCCAGCGTCATGGCGATTGACAAGCAAACCGGCAAGCTTCTCTGGCGCACCCTCGTCTCCGATCATCCGTTCTCGGTGATTACCTCTTCGCCGGTAGCGTCCGACGGGGTCATCTATGTCGGCGTCAGCTCTCTGGAGGAGAACGCCGGCTTTGTTCCGGGCTACCCGGGATTTAGCTGGCGCGGCAAGGTCGTCGCCCTGGATGCCAAGACCGGTAAGGCCGTCTGGAAGCAGCCGTTCGTCACCATTGACGACGCCTCCTACAACCAGGGATACACAGGCGCTTCCGTGTGGGGCAGCACACCGGTGGTGGACGAGAGCCGGGGCCAACTCTACGTCAGCACAGGCAACAACTACTCCGCCCCTTCCGGTTACACCAGCCCCGGAGGCAAAGCGGCTCCCGATGGCGACCACTTCGATTCGGTCCTGGCACTGGACCTCAGCTCCGGCAAACTCAACTGGGCCTATCGTGCCTGGAACGGGGATACGTGGGATGTGGCGAGCTGGATCTTTGGAGGGCAGCCCTCCTATACGGGCGGCGACACAGCCCTCGGCCCCGACTGGGACTTCGGTTCCGGCCCCAATCTCTTCACCACAAAGCATGGGGGAGACAGCGTGGGCGCGGGCGCCAAGAGCGGCATCTACTATTCGCTCGATCCGGAGACAGGCAGCCTCAACTGGAAGACCCAGGTGGGGCCGGGCGGCACCGGCGGCGGCATCGAGTGGGGTTCCGCCGTGGATGGCAATCGTATCTACTGTGCCATTTCCAACTCGGATGGGCAGGTGACCACGGCCACGCCTCAGGGCCAGGGGCTCTGGTCAGCCCTGGATGCCAAGACCGGGAAAGCGCTCTGGAGCACCCTGGATCCGCTGGGAGGCCACGACTTCGGCATGGTGACGGTCGCCAATGGCGTGGTGTTCGCGGGGTCGGCAGGCAATAAGCCCAACTCCTTCACCGGCTATCCGGGCGCTCCGGGGGGGTTCTTCGCCCTGGATGCCAGCAACGGGAAGATCCTCTGGCAGTACACGAGTGCCGACGATCCGGCGATGGGTTCGGTCATCTGCGGCCCCTCCATCGTGGATGGCGTCGTCTACTGGGGCAGCGGCTACAGCCACCTCGCCAACGCCTTCGGTATCAGTGGCACCACTCCGAAACTGTACGCATTCAGCCTGAAAGACGATGACGATAACGATCACTAATTCCTGGGGCGCCTTCTCGGTATCCCCCTGTGGCGGTACGCACGCCGCCTGAAATCCGCCGTTTCGCGATATTGCGACGGGGCATACTTTGACGCGCCGCAATATCGCCCCTTCCGGACACCTTGAGAGGACTTATGATGAAGCAACTGCATCTCATTCCCGTACTGATGGCATTGTTCGCAGCACTCCCTGCGGTGGTAGGAGCCGATGCCGTGCAGGACGC
>DATGIG010000347.1:0-7991 GCA_035295825.1 Chthonomonadaceae bacterium
CCGGGTCGGAAAGCCTTTCGGTAACGTGTGGCAGGTAATCTGGCTGCTCCAGGTTACCCAGCGCCTCTACGGCCAGGCGACGCTCCATGGGGTCCGCGCTAAGCATCGTCTTGATCAGGAAGTCGGCGGCGCGTGGGTCTCGGAGGTCACCGAGCGCGCGGAGAGCCGTATGGCGGAGGTTGGGCGCTCCGGCCTCCTGTGCGGCGGCGAGAAGAGCGGGTAACTCCTCCTGGGCGCGCAGATAGCCGAGGGTCCGTATCACGCGCTCGCGTGTGTCCGCCGTGTGAGAATGACCCTCCTTGCGGGAGAAAGAGGCGACCGCCTCCGCCAGCCGCCGCATGCGTTCGGGATCCCGATCCTGCCGTAACGGTACAGCCCACTTGCGCCGAAACCGCGCGTCCAGCGCGACGTCCGCATCCGCAACGACGTCTAAGTCGAACCAATCGCAGTGGAGGGTGCGAGCGAGCGCCTCCGCTCCATAGAAGGCTAATCTCTGCTCGCGCGTCGCTTCTGCCTCGCCCTGTAACGCAGGGATCAGCAGTGCGGCGAACCGCGTACCCATCCGGCAGAGTGCGTGCAGGTTGTCAGCGGGCCGGAAGAGGTCTTCAGGTTTTGCCGCGCTCCAGAACCGGGCGGCCAGCGCGGGCAGGGCCGCTTCCGGCCAGCAGAGCAGGGTGTTCGTCAACAGCAGTGCGGTGCGTTCCTGTTTGGTAGCTCCCGCCAGCAGGTCCAGCAGTAACTCCACCTTTGCGGCAGGTTCCGCTTCTGCAAAGTGGATCAGCCGGTCCACCAGCAGGTAGATCCCCCGGTCCGTGATGCGCGTCAGCATCGCTCCTCGCTTAGCGGCGGGGTTCAGGGCGGCGAACTGCGCCAGGACCGTCGCGGCGTGGGCGCGTAAATCGCTCTCGGCGGAGAAGTAGGCCGCGAGGGTGGTCTCGATCCCAGTTGCGCCCAGGCGGCCCAGGAGCAGCGCCAGGTCTGCCAGTACCTGTGGGTCTTCCGGATCGCGCATCAGCGCAATGAGATGGTGGGGAGCGCGCCCGAAGAGGACGCTCAGGCGCTCCTGCGCCTCCCGGTTCGCGGGAACCAGGCGCAATAAGACACGGATCTCGGCTTCCACTTCCCGAGCAAAATCGTCTGCGGGGGGCATCATCATGGTCTCTTCTCTCTCTTCTTGCTGGATGCGCCGTTTCAGTTCGTGGCGGGCACGATGGAGACGGCTCATCACGGTTCCCATAGGTAAATCCAGGAAGCGCGCCACCTCTTCGTAGGAGAGGCCCTCCCAGTAGTGGAGCGCCAGAACCATCCGGTGCAGGGCGGACAGGTGGGACAGACCCGCGTACAGCGCTGAATAGTCCTCTTCAGGTTCCGCTTCGCTCTCCGGAACGTAGGCCACTTCCTCACATGGCAACTCAATCAGGCGGCGACGCTGCCGATACCAGCCACGGCACTGGTTGAGGGCGATGGTGCGCAGCCAGGGGCCGAAGAGGCTGGGATTCTTGAGTTGGTCGAGTTTCAGATAGGCGTCCACAAAGGAGTCGTGCGCCAGGGTCTCCGCATCCACGGGATTGCCGCAAATGCGGTAACAGAGGCGATAGATGCGCTCCTGATACCGCCCTACCAGCGTCGTATACCGATCCATCTGTCCCGCCCGAATCGTTCGGACCAACTCTTCATCGCCCATTCTTGCGTCTCCTCATACATAGAGATGATCGAGTTGCGCTATTATTCCATCGGCGGGGAAAAAAGTAATCGAAGCCATGGGAGGAGTAACCAGGCAGGAGAAAGCGAGTGGACAACAGAGGGGTGCGTTTCTTAATCCCGGCAACTTCTCCTGTGCGTAAGAGCAATGCACTGAAGTGCTTCGCTGCTCCACGCCTCGGACCAGTGGCGGCGCGGAGACCACGGCCTTCGGCCCAGTGTCGGCCTTCGCCGACACGTACTCGCTCGGAGTTTGTGCGTGTCCACGCAGGTGGACACTGGGCCGAAGGCCACCAGCGAGGGAATTTATTCCCTTGTAACAAGAATGCCGGGATCAAGGATGCGTCGGCAGCATAGAACAGGAGTGGACAGAGCTATCCCGTAATGAGGCGTGCATAGAGGTCGGGATCCACATTGCCCCCGCTGAGGACGCAGCAGACCCGGCGTCCTCGAAAGCGTTCCGGGTCGGCGAGGAGTGCACCGATGGAGAGCGCGCCTGTCGGCTCGACCTTCACATTGGCCGCGCTGAAGAGCAGGCGGAGGGCCTGACAGATCTGCTCTTCGGAGACCTCCACGATCCCCGCCAACCCACGCGACAGGATGGGCCAGTTGAGCATGCCCACGCTGACCGTCCGCGCGCCGTCCGCGATGGTCTGGGGTTCGCTTAAGTTCCGGACGATCTCTCCGGCCCGCAGGGAGCGCGCGGCATCGTTCGCTAAGGCAGGCTCCGCCCCGACCACCTCCATGTTCGCCCCCGCCTCGTTCAGCCCGGTAATAACGCCGGAGGCCAGACCGCCCCCGCCGATGGGTACGACGACGACGTCCGGCAGCGGATCCAAGCGGGCTAATTCTCGTCCCAACGTGGCATTGCCACGAATAACGTGCTCATCGTCATAGGCGCTGGCGATGTAGGCGGAGGGATCTTCCTGCTGTAATTCCGCGACCCGGTCGGCGCGACTGATCGTCTCCGTGTTAATCAGGTCCACCCGCGCGCCATATCGCCGTACCGCCTCGATCTTCACTTTTGCGGAGGTCTCCGGCATCACCACCGTGCAACTTTTCCCGGTGAGCTGGCAGGCGCGCGCCAGCGCCTGCCCGAAATTTCCCGAGGAGGCCGCGATGACGGCAGGGTGGGGCACTTGATTGACGAGGTTCCACGTGGCACGGAACTTGAAGCTTCCGGTCTCCTGGAAGGTCTCGCTGGCAATCACCACCTCCTGGCCCAGTAGGGCGTTGAGTCGCGAGGAGTGGATGACGGTTGTTGGGCGAACATATCCGCTCATAGAGAAGCTAGCTCCTTGTGTTAAGGCCGGGGCAGAAGGAGCAGGACTGCGCTCCCGATCAGCGCCCCCAAAATCAGCCCGCTGCAGGTGTTGAAGGTATTTCCCATCAGGGCGGTCTGCGGTCGAAATGTCCGTATGCCGATAAGCAGCAGGATCGGCAACAGCGAGAGCAGCCGCCAGGCCAGCGGATCGCGCACGGAGGAGAGCTGCAGAAGGGCCACCGTGGTAGCCACCGTCAGATGTCCCGAGAGCGGCCACGCCTTGTATTGCGCGCCTGCGCCGCAGCCGACGGCGACCAGCAGGCCGATCAGGCGGATCCAGGCGGCGGCTCTCTCTCCCGATGCCAGGCGGAAGAGCAGTTCCCCCGCACAGGCGAAAGCGACCGGCAGGGTCGGTATATCGTAGAGCAGCAGGAAGCGGTTGCGCCAGTCGGGCGCATTGACCATGTAGTAGATCGCGGTGCCCAAAACTGCCATTACCAGCCGCCAGATCCAGACCATGATCGCCTCCCGCCCGGTTTCGCAAAGGAATTTACCCTGGAGGCCACTGCATAAAGCGGCCGCCCAGGATATGGAAGTGGAGATGATAGACCGTCTGCCCGCCGTTGTCACGGCAGTTGAGGACGGTACGGAAGCCCTCGCCATGGAGGTCGAGGGCCTTCGCGGTCTGTTGTACCGCGCGCAGGGCGCGACCCATCAGCCCGACGTCTTCGACATCGAGGATCGTCGCAAAATGGGCCTTGGGTATCAACAGGACATGGACCGGCGCTTGCGGGTTCATATCGCGGAATGCAAGGAACTCATCATCTTCATATACCGGCTTGACTGGGATCTGCCCGGCAGCAATTTTACAGAATACGCAGTCGTCAGGCATCGTGATTCCTCCGTTTGACCCCTGGGATCGTGCCTCCTGATTCTCCTTGGGATAGGGTTCTTCCTGCCGGAATGAATGGATCTTACTTATGGGTGAGCAGGATGACCAGCGCGATCAGAGCAAGCACCGCAAACCAGAGCCAGCCCTGGCGCAGGTCCGACATAGATTTGGCGCGGCCCGACCAGGCATAGATCGCAAACCCGATGCAGGGAATAAGAAAATAGAGGCACTGTTTCGGCAGAACTCCCTGCAGGCAGAGCAGGAAGACGACCGCAATGCCGATCAGCGTGCAGAGAATGCCGGTGAGATCGCACCCGTGCGGGGCAATCGCGTAGCCGAAGCCCGAGTCGCGTGCCCGCTGCAAGCCGCGCGCCCGGAGCGCCGCGCCCAGATGCAGGCTGACAAAGGCGACATAGGCCAGCAGGGGGATAGAGTGCGCCCCCCAGACAGCCCCCGCCTCCAACCGCAGGATGGGATTAAGGACGCCGCTTAAAAGCAGGATGGCCCACCACCAGCGTTTCAAGCGGAATGGAGGCACGCAGTAAGCGAACTGGCTCAGCATCGTCAGGCCGAAGGGCAGCAGCAGGCGCACCGATAGGCAAAGCGCGCCGATACAGAGCAGACACGGCAGAAGATACAAGGGGATTAAGTAGCGCCTGGGAACCTGTAAGCCCTGTTCCAGCTCCAGGTCGGTGGCTTCATTCAGAGCATAGAGGTCGGCCCAGAGCAGGGCGAACAGAACCATGGTCGTTCCGACCGTGCGGGGGTCGAAGCGACCGCCGGTCAGGGTGAGACCCAGGGCGATGAGCAGCGGGGTTTTGGAGAGAACCGGCAGGCGATGAGACGGGAACAGTTGCCGCCAGGATGCCGTGCGCGTTCGCTCCTGTGCGACAGCTTCGGTAAAAGTCTCCGTAGGTTCGGGGGCAAGAGGTGACGATAGGCTCATCTTGCAGAGAAGCATACCCTATAGGTACGTTCCAAGCCAAGAGGAATGCCTCGATCCGGCAAAAGAAGGCGATGAAAAGAGGGAAGGAGAGCGCGGCTTCTCGGCCACGCGCGCGGTATGGGAGATTTTTAGCGCGGGATCAGTTGTTGGCGGACTTGTCGACAGGAGAGGTTTCGTCCGCGGCAACCGGAGCGGGGGTCCCGAGCTTCTTCAGCCGTCTCTCCCAGCGCTTGTGGATGACATTGCGGACTTCCCGACCGATCAAAATGATGCGGCCACTGTGACCATGGGTCGGCGTGCCCGTGATAAAGTGATAGATGACTTCATCATCGGCGACTTCGCGCTGGATGAAGCTGATGTTTTCCGAAGAGCGGTGGCCCCACCAGTTGTAGAATACGGCGTCCACGTCGAATAGAGTATTGACGGGTTTGACCACTTCATAGCGAGCAACCACTTCAGTCTCAGTCGAGATGAACATGCCGCGACCGACCAGGCCGAATTTGCGACTGATGCGCGTAATGTCCTTCTCCAGAATGGTCAGGTCTTCCGCGATCCCGTTCTGGTTGTTGATGCTATTGAGCCACCGTTCGCCATAACGTGCGACAAGCATCGCTTTTATATCGTCCAGCATTGTCTGTGATCCTCTCTTCCATGATTTGCGGGAGAATACCCGACGGATGATGGTTCCTCCCGCTAGGGAACCCAGTCGGCGATAAACAGATTGGTTTCATGCGGCATTTTGCCATTGCGATTGGATGCCCAGACGAGATGTTTGCCATCCGGGCTGAAATTAGGAAACCCGTCGAACTGGTCGCCATATGTAATGCGTTCCAGTCCCGTGCCATCGAGGTTGAGCTTATAAACCTCGAATTTCCGCCGTTGCGGATCGTCACGATTGGAGGCAAAGACCAGCGCTTTGCCGTCATGCGTCCAGGAAGGGGCAAAACTGGCGATGTTGTCCTTCCGGTTGTTCGTGATCTGGCGCACATTCGAGCCATCGGCATTCATGACAAACAGGTCGAGCGTCGTGGGTCGAATGAGATGCTGCGCCAGGAGAGACTTATAATCGGCGATCTCTTCCGGGGTCTGCGGATGGTAGGCCCGGAAGCAGATTTGCTTGCCATCGGGCGACCACCAGGGGCCCCCATCGTAGCCCAGCGTGTGCGTCAACTGTTTCGCGTGCGTTCCGTCGATGTTCATCACCCAGATGTCCAGGTCGCCCCCACGGTCGCTGGTGAAAACCACTTTTTTGCCATCCGGAGAGATCACCGATTCGGCGTTGTATCCCGACGGTTCCCCCGGCTTGAGGGTTTTCGGGAAGAGCGGCTGCAGGTCCGTTCCATCCGATTTGACCGTATAGATCCGATAGGTCGGGTAGACGGGCCAGACATATCCTTTGGAATAGTCCGGTTTCGGCGGCGGCGCCGGATCCGAACCATGGGTGGAAGAGAACAGAATCCGCTGATCGCCCTTCATCCACCAACCGCAGGTGGTGCGCCCGGTTCCGGTGCTGATCCGCTTCAGGCCGGCGCCATCCACCTTCATGATATACTGTTGGTCGCACGGGTATCCATCGCGCTGGCTCTGGAATGTTAACCAGGTGCCGTCCGAATTGAAATAAGCTTCGGCATTTTCTCCTCCGAACGTTAGCTGGCGGACATTGGATAGATGCGTTTCACGCGAATCGTGCAGCTCCGCCAGTTGGGTGCGACCTCCGCCGGCACGTCCGAATGCGTTGTGGGAGAGGGCGATGCCAGAAGCCAGAAGGGCGGCTGCCAGACCGAAACCGATCCGGGGTGAGAGCGAGCGGTTCATCCGTATATGATCCTTCAAGGTGTTGATTATCTTCGTGGAAAGTGTGTGTGCGTAAGCAATGCACAGCATGCCCAACGAGAGTCAGGCACAAATATCGGTTCTGAGCAGGGGCTTCGGGGCCACCGAGAACGATTGGAGTGCTTGTGTAGGCGTCATTGCCTGTCAGGAGGATGAGCGCAACTTTCAAGCGCTCGAACATACATCCCTTGAGACGACCAGGCTTCTTACGGCATGCAATCAGCCGAGCTATTATCGTCCGTCAAGATTCCGTTCTTCGGTTAGAATAACACATATCCTGAAAAAGTGCAAGGGTTTTGAGAAAAAAGTCACAACCGGACAGACAGACAAAGGAAGCCTTTCGCGTCCGAAAAAGGCTTCCTCTGATGTCTTATGGGCCCAGGAGGGCTCGAACCTCCAACCAACCAGTTATGCATCCCCGCTACAACTTTCGTTGCCCCTTTCGGGTTTGTGGGCTGGACTCTCTCTTCACCCGTGCAAGGCGTTTCGTCAACCTCCCTGCGGTAGGGGCCTGCCGTCGAGTCTCTACACCTTCGCCTCCGCCGAGGCGCTTGGCTCGGGATTACCATCTCCTTTCGGACTCAGGCTTCCCCGAATTTGACAGGATTTTCAACAGGATTTCCCCTGCTGAAGCCCTTCGCAAATCCTCGTATTCAGGATACAATATCGTGCATGAAGAATAGAGATTGCATCGTTTGTGGAACTGCTCTTTCAGGAAGGAAGACGCATTTCTGCTCCATCTCCTGTAAGAACAAGCGCCATCAGGGCTATATCACTCAGAAAGAACGAGGACTTTCTCGCAAACTTCAAATAGTGAGAAGTCTTGGCGGGAAATGCAGCGTTTGCGGCTACAACAAGAATCTGGCCGCTTTCGCGTTCCATCATACGGACCAATCCAAAAAGCAGTTCAAATTGGATATGCGTTCTCTCTCCAATCGAACCTGGGAAGCCGTATTAGTGGAACTCGAAAAATGCATTCTCGTCTGTGCGAACTGCCATGCTGAGTTACATAGTCCCGATTTGAACTTAGAGAATCTGCTTTGAGCCGGGCGCTCTGCCATTGAGCTATGGGCCCATCTCACCAAACGCCAACAGTGTACCAGTCAGAAAGCAGTGTGTCAAGGGAAAATCAGGACTGGCACAATTTCGATGCGTCCGCGCGTGAACGAAATCCACGGGCAACCATCCTTACGGCGGTGATGCCGCGTCAGGTGGACAGGGCCAGCGCATCTTAATTGATGAGCACCAAGCTCAAATAGTCGTTGTCCCATCCCGCCTTCTTCTGGCGAGCCTTAATCCCACGCTTGTTGGTCTTCTCTTGGCGCAGCAGGTTGAGAGTGATATGGCGTATCATC
>DATGIG010000348.1:0-14622 GCA_035295825.1 Chthonomonadaceae bacterium
GATGATACGCCATATCACTCTCAACCTGCTGCGCCAAGAGAAGACCAACAAGCGTGGGATTAAGGCTCGCCAGAAGAAGGCGGGATGGGACAACGACTATTTGAGCTTGGTGCTCATCAATTAAGATGCGCTGGCCCTGGGGTTTCGCGGCTCTGCGCCTTGGCTTCCTCCCAATAAGCATCCATTTCGGCCAGGGAGAGTTCGGTAAGGTCTCGTCCGCATTCGCGTGCGCGGCGCTCGACATGGCGAAACCGGGTGGAGAAGCGGGTGAGCATCGCGCGGAGGGCATCCTCCGGGTCGAGCTTTTGCCAGCGCGCGATCTGAACCACGGTAAAGAGCAGGTCGCCCAATTCATGGAAGATCGCATCCCGGTTCGGAACCGCGACCGCCAACTCCGCTCTCAACTCCGCCAACTCCTCATCCAGTTTCGCCTGCACATCCTCGAACGCGCCCCAATCGAAGCCGACCTTGACGGCACGTTTGCTGATCTCCATCGCCTGCATTAAGGCGGGCAATCCCTTCGGTACTCCATCCAGCACGGATTCGCGCCAAGGGGTCTCCCGGCCTGCCTTCTCCTCCCGCTTGATCCGCTCCCAGTTCCGCAGCACCTCGTCGCTATCCGTAACGTCCAATTCCCCGAAGACGTGCGGATGACGGCGTACCAATTTCTCAACGATCCGCGCCGTGACGTCGTCTATGGTGAAGATGCCCTCTTCGGAGGCGAGCTGCGCATGGAAGACGACTTGCAGGAGCGCGTCCCCCAACTCTTCACAGAGCTGGTCCGGATTGTCCGCATCGATCGCCTCGATGACTTCGTAAGTCTCCTCGATGAAGTACTTCTTCAGGGTGGAATGGGTCTGCTCCCGGTCCCAGGGACAGCCATCGGGGGCGCGCAGCCGCGCCATGATGCCCACCAGTTCCGCAAAGGCGGGGCGCCGCAGAGGCGGCGGTAGGGGAGGGATATAGACGGAGGTGAGATGATCCACCGGTTCGCGGTCGAGCCGGAAGAGGGGGATACGGCGGGCCTCCTCCTGCCCGGCGACCCCGGCATGGCGTACCAGGATCACTTCCCAGTCATCGGGATAGTCCCGCATCAGAGAGAGCTTGGCATGAGAGGCCGACGCGCCATCATGCACATGGTAGAGGAGCAGCCCGCGGCTGACGTCCACACGACCTGTGACGCCCGCTCCCTGGCGGTCTACGGTGTCCGTGGGCGTCAGGGTAAGCGCGTCACGCACATCCACTCCGGAGTCCACGCCCAGCGCCGCGCCTGCAGCAGCCAGCGAAGCCTCCACGAAACTCCCGGAGGAGACGATATGGGTAGGGATGCCCGCGGTTGCGGCGCGCTCACGGATCTGACGGACCGATTCTTCGGCGATCAGTGGATGACCGGGCACGGCGTAAGCGATGGGAAGCATCGCATCCGCAGCGGGATTGGGTTGCGCCTCGGTGAAGATATGGGTCGCGATGGAGGCATAGAGGGTGGAGAAATCCGACGCGGATTCGTAGAGCGCATCAAACGTTTCAAAGTGCAGGCCCCACTCCCGCAGGGTCTCGACGACAGGATGACGGGCGGTACGGAGGAAGAGCTTCCCCCGACCGCCCGCATGGAGATCCGAGGCTGTGCGCAGGGCGCGTTCCGCGCCGCGTGAGAGCGTGTCCGCATCCCCCGCGCCCAGCCCGATCAGGGTGATCACTTGGACGCGCCGGGAGCGCCTCCGCTCGTGGGAGCCGCAGCATTGGGGCCTTTACCCGCACCGGGCGCACCGCCAGGAGCCGCGCCGTTCGAACCCGTGGGAGGCGCAGAGGGAGCGCCGGAAGGCGGGCCGCCAGGGCCGGGGGCGGGAGCGCCGCCAGGCGCGGCTCCGGGGCCACCGCTCATAGGCGGAGCGGTCGCTTCGGCATGCGCGTTCGCCTGCGCCATAATCACGCTCTCCAGCAGCGGCTTGTAGCGCTCTATGTTGATCTGGATCTGGTTGCTTTCATACGCCTTGCGGGTATACTCGCCGATCTTCTGCTGGGCGTGCATCTGCCACTGCGGTTGCGTCTGCTGCAGCACGCGCTGCTCCAGATAGGGGCGGATCTTGTCCAGCGGCGGCTTCTCTTCCGCCTGCTTTCCGATCAATTGCGCGATCAGATAGACCGTATTGCCCATGCCGGTTGGGTTGTTGGGGTTCGGCGGTTGCGTAATGGCGACCGGGCCGCTTGTGAAGGGGCCATTCTCCGGCGTAAACGGACCGTTGCCCAGCGCATCCAGGGCTTTGACCAACTCCGGCGGAGCGCCCTCTTTCGGCAGGACGACCTCGCGACCCGCGTTGGCGATCTCGGCAGGCTGCAGGTTCAGGTTCTGGGCGGCTTTCTTGAAATCCTTGCTGGCCTTCAATTGATCCATGACGTCCTTGGCCTTGACGGGGTCGGTAACAAAGAGGACGCGGATGCTGTAGGTGGCCGGGTAGATCGCCTTTTTGCTCATATCGTCGTACATCTGCTGTACTTTTTGAGGATCGGCCTTTGCGCCCTCGGTACCCAGGGCGGTGATCTCGATCAGGCGACGCACCAGGCGATACACATCCTCTTCCGTCATCTGATTGGTAACGATCTGCTCTTCGATCTGCGGCGTAGAGCGTCGGACGATCTCCGTAAGCTGCTTAATGGCCTGCTCGGAAGGTTTGTAATTCTGCTCCGCAGCCAACTGGTCCGTCAGAGAGTCCTGGATCATGCTCATCAGCGTGACACCACCGGCATCCATGTTGGCCGTCTGCGGAAATTGGTTGGCATGGACGTACTGCGTGCGATTGAGATACTCTTCCTCGGTGATGGTGGCGGCATTGACACGGGCGACGATCTTGCGGCCCTGACAGCCGGTCAGGGCGAGCGCGGTGGCGCAGAGGGCCGGAAGCGCCAAAATAAGGCGTGGGTAACGACGACTCAAGGCGATGTTATCTCCTTTAAAAGTGCGCTTCCGGCTAGTGGACGCCCCTAAGAACGTCGGCGCAAGCCGAGCAGCGTTTCGACCTCGCCCTCAGTGAGCTTGGTCTTACAAGCGATGGCGGCAGGCGTCTCCCCTGCATCGGCCAGTTGATAAATGGTATTACGGCGCGCTTCACGGAGCGTATGCTCGGAGCCAGCCTCTGAATGTCTCTCCCTATTCGGCGGCAATGCCTCGGTTTCCTGCATACGATTCAGGGCGGGCGCCGTTGCATCGGAAGAGCCTGAAGCGGCAACCGCCGGTCTCCCCTTACGGGAGCGCGGCGCACGCGGAGTTTCCGGGAGGGAAGCTGCGTGCTCCCGCTCCTGGTTCTGGAGAGCGGCCTCTTCCAATCTGCGCTCCAGAGCGGTCAGCACCTCGCGCGCTGTCTCGATACGGTCTTCCAGACGCAACGCCGTACGATCCGATGTCTGTTCGATCTCCGCGAGCAGTTGTTTGACATTCTTCTGCAGCGCTTTGACCTCACCCAGAATAGGGGTTTCGGCAGCACGGGCAGAGAGTTCGGCGCGTGCTTTCTGAAATAGCGTCCATCCTACGGCCAGAAGCAGAATCTGAATGGTGAGGACGATAGCTTGCCACTCCATAAGCGTTCCTTTCTAAAGTACGCAGAATCGGGCGCGAACTGCGCCCGATCCACACATATGTCCAAATCAAGCTTTGATATCGAGATGGAGTTCAGGGGTTGGGGGAGGATCGGCAGGGTTACCCGCTGCTTTCCGTTTATCCGGTTCAGCGTGCGTGGAGAGAGGCGTGGTGGCGCCTGCCTGATAATCGCTGCTCACTTCAACAAAATCCGGGGGATCCGCCTCGCTCTGTTCCTCCTCGGGAAGCGGAGCCCGTCGTCGGCGCTCCTGGCGTTGCTGACCCGAATTGGGGGACCCAGCGCTCTCCTCTACCCGATGGATCGGATACAAAATATGCGGGGTGTCGAAGCGTACATCTTCAGGGGGCGGTGCCATGGCCTCTCTCCGTTACCCACGAAACAGGTCGGTATCACATTGAAGATAACCGCGCAAACGCAGAACGGCCTGCGTATGCAGTTGATAGACCCGAGATTCGGAGATACTGAGTATCTTGCCGATCTCCTTAAAGGTCATGCCTTCATAGTAATAGATCGCGATGACCAGGCGCTCACGCTCCGGCAGGCGATCGATGGCTTTTGCGAGCATTCTCCGGCGCTCGTGGATTTCCGCTTCCAGAGAGGGGGTTGCGCTGTCATCATGGATCACATCGGCGAGATGCAGCTTTTCGCTGCCCTCATTGCCGACCAGGACATCTTCCAGGGAGAGCAGGGAGGTGCGACCGGTCTCCATGAGTTGCTTGTGAAACTCCTCCGGCTCCAATTCCAACGCCGCCGCCATCTCCTCCTCGGTGGCAGGGCGCCCCAACTGCACTCCCAGTTGTACGTACGTACGCTCAAACAATTTTACGCGCTCCCGAGTGGAGCGGGGGACCCAATCGTCTTCCCGCAGCATCTCCAGGATCGCCCCACGGATAAGCGCGATGGCGTAGGTCTCAAACTTCACCTGACGGGTGGTGTCGAACTGGTCCACCGCTTTGATCAGCCCCATGGCTCCTGCGCTCATCAGGTCGTCCCGCTCCATACTGGGAGGGAGGTTGCTGATGACACGCCCTGCGGTGATTTTGACCAGATAGGCAAAATGTTTTATCAACTCTTCGCGCGCACGGAGATCTCGATAGTTCTTGAAGCGCCTCCAGGTATCCTGGAGTTCAAATGTGCTCATGGATTTCATAGTTCCCACCTTCACGACATCCTATCCCATGCGTCATGGCATTCAGCCCCGATATAGGGCCAAAGCGGATGACGCCAGAGAACGGAGGTGTTTTCTATTGAGGTATCTGTAACTGGTGTACCCCTTCACGAGAGCCGGCATGCTGAAGACAATACCGAATGCATCAGAGCGAACACAGCGGAGTGTTCAAGTGTTGCATTGGCTGATGCACCCAAAAGAGAGACTTGACTTAGTGGGGGCCATCCCCCACATCTTCGGCGCCATCATCCTGGATCTGTTCGTTCAACAGGTCGGCGACTGAGGTGCCGGGCACGATGACATCCAGCCCGCCTCCGCCGCTCATATTCCGAACGCCGCCCGAGGATGCCAATCCGCGTCCATCCGAGTTCTCGGACAGAGAGTCGGCAATGGCATAACGCAGGATCAATCCGAGCCCGGCGAAAACCAGGAACGCCGCCATCGCCTTGATGAGGCAAGTCGTGGGTGACGCACCGGTTATCAGGCTCAAAAACGCGACTAACATCGCCGCGAATGACCCAAGTACGGTCGGTAATTGGGGAGCAAATGATTTCACGAAGAGCTTTCCTCACCACGCAGGGTAACGCCGCGCGCTTGTATGGCTTCATGATAGAGCGCGACATACCGCTTTGCGGAGCGCGCCCAGGAGAAGTCTGCGAGCATGGCTCGCTGTACCAGCGCTTCCCAATCCTTCCCGATGCGAAACGTGTCCAGCGCCCGCTCCAGGGTTTCCAGAAGCGCCTGGCTGGTATAGTCCGTGAAGACGAAGCCATCTCCTTCCGGCAGCCTAGCCGGATCGAAGTCGTTGACCGTATCGGCCAGGCCGCCGGTTGCGCGAACGAGGGGGATCGTTCCATAGCGCAGGGCGATGAGCTGGCCGAGGCCGCATGGCTCGAAGCGCGAAGGCATCAAAAAGAGGTCACTGCCTGCGTAGATGCGTTGCGCCAGTTCGGGATCGTATCCAAATCGAACGGCGGCCTTACCGGGAAACCGGGATGGAAGCGTGCGAAAATAGGCTTCGTAGGCGTCATCGCCGCTGCCAAGGAGCACAAACTGGATCGGGTGCTCCATGATCGGATCCGCTGCCTCCCGCAACAGATCGAACCCTTTCTGTTCCGTCAGGCGCGAAACCATGCCGCAAATGGCGATTTTGGGATCCACGGGCAATCCCAACTCCGCCTGGAGCAGGGCTTTACAGCGTGCTTTCCCTTCGGGATGCTCTGCATCGTAGCGAACGGGGATCCGAGGATCGCAGGCGGGATCATACTCATCTGTGTCGATCCCATTTAATATACCACTCAGTCGGCTTTGTGTGGCGAGCGTGCGCATCAATCCCTCCAGACCACAACCGTATTCCTGCGTCTGGATTTCGCGCGCATAGTTCTCACTGACGGTGTTGACGCGATCGGAGAAGAGCAGGCCACCCTTCATAAAGGTCCACTGACCGCAAAACTCCAGGCCGTCGATGGTAAAGAGACGGTCGGACAATCCGGTGACCTCCCAGAGATGCCGGTCGAAAGTACCCTGATAGGCCAGGTTATGCACCGTGAAGACGTAAGCCGCCTCCTGTAATGCGGACATGCTGGGATAGAACTCTTGTGCAAAGATCGGGATCAATCCCGTGTGCCAGTCGTTGCAGTGCAGTATATCCGGTTTCCAGGCGGGTTTGAGGCGGGTGAGCATCTCCAGGACCGCGCGACAGAAGAAGACATACGGCTCCGGTTCCAACGCGTAGATGGAACGGTTGTCCGTGGCCTGTTGGAAGTATCCGGATCCGCCGGCATCCTGCGGTGCATTCCCGACCAGATAGACCGGGATCTGCTTTCCATCGCTCTCGATGGAGGTCTGTTTCACAAAGGCCGTCTCCAGGACCCCCTCTCGGATCGGTACCGGAAAATCGGGAAGGCAGGGCTTGACCGAATAGGCGGGGGCCGTCTCGACCATCTTGTAGCAGGGCATGACGATACGTACATCATGGCCCAGCGCTTTGAGCGCCTTGGGAAGGGCTCCGGCTACATCCGCGAGGCCGCCCACCTTGGCGAGCGGGGCGACTTCGGCGGCGATCAGCAGTATACGTAGTTTACGGGTCGTCTTCAAGCGGCGTATTCCCTTCCAAGAAGCGGCTCGTTCCTGCGGGATGTCCCAGGCAAGAACCTAGGATTTGATCCCGAAGAAGCGCTGCATTCGGTTCATCAGACCACTAAAACCGGCGATGGGGCCGGGAGCCGGCCGCGCATATCCAAGCTGCGATGCGATCCGCTGGACCCCCTGCGCAGCGAGGCACGTGGGTTGGCTCAGAACAAATGGACTCTGGTTGCGTACAGCACGCGACACCGTAGGATCCTGAGGAATGAAGCCCAGGAACTCCAATTTGACATTCAAGAAGCGCTCGGAGATGAGCATCAGGCGATCCGCGACCGCTTGCGCTTCGGCTTCCGAGTGCGCCATATTGACGACGAGGCTCAACCGTGCCGACGGGTTCTCCATGGAAACGACTTTAATTGTAGCATACGCATCGGTAATTGCTGTCGGCTCCGGGGTCGTGACGACGATAATCTCTTCAACCGCACAGAGGAAAGCCAGCACGTTGCGGGACAGCCCGGCTCCGGTATCGATGAGGATGACATCCGCCAGTGCGTCGAGTTCGCGCATTCCGGAGACGAACGCCAGGCGCGTCGGCTCGTCCAGGTTGGCCAATTCGGTGATACCGGATCCCCCCGCAATGATTTTCACCCCGCCCGGCCCGGTATGGAGAATGTCGCAGAGCCGCCGGTGGCCATACATAACATGTTCCAGATTATAAGGAGGGTTGACCCCCATGATGACATGGAGGTTGGCTAGCCCGAGATCGGCATCCAGCACAATGACCCTCTGACCGGCCTTTGCCAGGGTGAGGGAGAGATTGGTAGAGAAATTCGTTTTGCCCACGCCGCCTTTTCCGCTGGTGACCGCAACGACACGCGCGTGAGTTTGCTTGGGACCGGAGAGATCCTTAGCTCCGTTACCCTCGGCAAAGGTGAAGCGGCCATCCACTGCGGCGAAGGCCGTAGCCGGAGCGCTTGCATCTCGCAGAGGAGCAAGGTCGTCAGGCATGGCGGGAACGCGAGGCGCGGAGAGCGTATCACCACTCTGATTGTGACGCGCTTGATCTGCTAGGGCACGCAGCCCCTGGGCCTGGTCGGACATGGGTATAGATCTCCCTGCCACAAAAAGGTGATTACGTCCGGATGGTCGGGCGTGTGGCATGTCGGTGAGCGGGCGGCAGCGTGGTTGATTTCGGATAATCCGCTCCTGCAATCTGAGGAATGCAGTCTTCACTATTATCGGCAGTTCTCCAGGGAAGGCTTACCCGCAATTCCGCCCGTTTTTGAAAAAAAGTTCGGTCCCGGCCGACCCATGAATCATTTGGGTGCTTGCACGCTCCACGGTGCGAAAATATATGATATAATACGGTAATCCTTCTTCCTACGCACGTACGGGAAGAGGCCAAGCCTCGTCGCGCATCATGCATCGCTTCTGACTTCATTCTTTCGCTTTCAGCCTGCCGCTCTGTGTAAGCTCACGATGGCTTTTCACCGACAATCTTTAGTACCGCTTGTTGCACCCTCAGATTTTGGGAGTGAAAAGACCATGCGCTTGCTGCCTGATGCACGCCATTCGCGTGCCTGTACCCGTTTCGTGACCGCCTGTTTGAGCCTGTTCACACTGTTCGCCTATCCCCATTCCGCCCTGGCGGAACTGCGTATCGATACCGAGACGCCCCATGCGGCGACGTGGCGGAAAATCTATGAGCAGTTGCCCGACGCCTGGAAGAGTTCTCGGATCGTGGTGGTTCGGGAGGTCTCCGATGCGGAGATGGAGCGTCTCGTGGCGCAAACCGAGGGAGGGAGTAACAATCGCTCCGATGATGGATCCGTGGTGGATGGCGTCTTCCAGCCCGGAGAGAAGGAAGAGGACCCGGACACCATCACGCTTCGGGAATCGTTACGGGGATCCGAGGTAGATATGGTTTTTACCCACGAGTATGGACACTTTGTCTGGGATATAAGGATGACCCGAGCGCAGCGCGACCAGTACCGGCGCATCTGGAAGGTGCAAAAACATCAGGGAAGCCTCGTTACCAGGTATGCCGGGGATTCACCGGAGGAGGGGTTTGCGGAAGCATTCGCCTATTTTCTGCGGAAATCGTCCGTGTTGAAACGACGTGATGCCGATTCCTGGAATTTTCTAAATGGCCTGTTGCCGGAGAAGCAGCGCACCCCTTAGTACTACGAAGGATGCGCTGCCTGCGCCGCATGGAGCGTATTGCGGAGCAGCATGGCAATCGTCATGGGACCGACTCCGCCGGGGACCGGGGTGATATACGCCGCGACCCGGTAGGCCGACTCGAACTCCACATCGCCCACATCGCCCTGCCGCCCCTCCACCCGATTGTAGCCCGCATCCAGAACCGCCGCCCCCGGTTTGACCATCTCTCCGGTAATCAGTTCCGGGCGTCCCACAGCGGCCACCAGGATGTCGGCGCGACGGGTCTCTTCCGCCAGGTTCATCGTACGGGAGTGGCAGATGGTCACCGTGGCATTGCGGTTGAGGAGCATCATGGCGACCGGTTTGCCCAGGATGATGCTGCGCCCGACCACTACCGCCGTCTTGCCCGCAATGGGGATCCGGTAGCGATCCAGCAGTTCGATGATCCCCGCCGGTGTGCAGGAGGGGAATGCCGGCTCGCCGTTGATGAGACCTCCCAGGCTCATGCGGCTGATGCCATCGATGTCTTTCTCTGCCGAGACCTTGTCCAGAACGGCGGGTTCGTGGAGGTGCTTCGGCAGTGGGTGCTGCACCAGGATGCCGCTGACGGCCGGGTCGGCGTTCAGCCGGGCCACCAGACCCTCCGCCTCCGCCTGGGTCGCGTCCTCGCCTAGCCGATGCACCGAGGATGCCATTCCGACCCATTTGCACGCCTTCTGCTTCATCGCCACATAGGTCTCGGAGGCCGGATTGGCGCCGATCAGGACGGCGGCCAGATGCGGTGTTACGCCCCGCGCCAGCAGGGCAGTCACCTGCTCCGTGATCTCGGCGCGAATGGTTCGGGCGGTCGCCGTCCCGTCCAGAAGAACGGCGCTTTCAGGCTCTTGACTGGTCATGCGTGCTCACTCTCCTCCAATCCATGCTCATCCTCTTCATCCTCCAGGTCACCTATCTCCGGCAAGTCCAACGGCGCATCGGACGCCTCGGATTCCAGTTCTTGCGCTGCCTCCGTCGGCGGGAGTTTGTCGCCGACCTGTTGTGCCAACGCCCCCAGCACCCCATTGACGAAGCGGCCCGACTCGGCGGTGCTGTACTTTTTTGCCAACTCGACCGCCTCATTGATGGAGACGCTGGTCGGCACGCCGGGCAGAAACAGCATCTCGAAGCCCGCCAGGCGGAGGATATTGCGATCCACCGCAACCTGCCGCTCCAGTTTCCATCCGGAAGCCAACCCGCTGACAGCGCGGTTCACCTCTCTGGAATGGGCATCTACTCCTTGGACCAACTTCACGGTGAAGGTGGCGACCCGCAGCCAGTCGCCGATCTGTTTCTGCACCATCTGTCCGACCTTGAGCCAGCGGGCGGCATTTTCGCGGTTGAACTCCTCCCGGCGGCCTCGTAGCCAACCCTGCAGGGCGTCTGGCCCAGCGGCTATCGGACGGTTTCGCGCCAGGTCACGGGCGAAGGCGAGCGCCGTCTTGCGGAGTTCCGGCTCCATCAGGCGCGGCAACTCCTCCCGCATGCGGACCGTAAATTCGGTCAAGCGCGCCCGCTCTGCGGCGCTCAGGGCCGTATCGGCAATGCATGCCTCCTGTATCAGGGTCTCGATCAGCCATTCGGGGCCGGCCGGCAGCTCCAACAGACGGGGCGGTATCAGCGCGACGCCGCGCATCTGGTTGCGAAACGATTTTTCGAAACGCACTTCCTGCCAGAGAGGCACCTCGTCAAAGAGGCGGCCCACCAGCGCGACGACGACCCGCTCCTGGGGCTGGCGCAGTTCCGCAACGATGTCGCGCAGGTCGGCAGTGACTGTGTTCAGACCGATCTGCTCGGCACGTGAGCCGCTGGCCGTGCGCGAACCACGCTGGACAAACTCCATGCGCAGACGCTCCATGGCTGTGTTCTGCGCTTCCTGCAGGGAAACTTTGCCGACATCCACCTGGTAGAGTATCTTAAGCGCCCATTCACGGGCGAGACGACGGGCACTGATCACAAAGCGCTCCTTTTCCGGAGGGGCAGGCAAAAAGACGTCAGGCGTTTCCCTTTCACGCTTTGCCCTCTTATACAAAAGTCGGTAATGGTTTCTGCACGGCGTCTGTCAGTTCCTCTCTCATTTTGGGGTATACTTTGTGGAAATGTGAACGCGCCGCAAACATCCGGCATTGGGAGTGGTCCGGGAGAGACGGCGTATGCTACCGATGCAATCAGGTGAAGATGTTTTGACGAAGCCGAAGGTTGGTATGCCCCCCATAACCACCACGTTGCCAAGTGTGTGTATCCTTGGCCTGCCCATCCATAACGTCAGCATGGAAGCGACGCTGGCCGCGCTGGACGCCTTTATCTGCTCGCGCACGTCGCACCATGTTGTTACGGCGGACGCCTCGATGCTGGTAATGGCCCAGGAGGACGCGTTTCTATACGACATCATCGCGAACGCCGACCTGGTCACGCCCGACAGCACAGGCATTCTCTGGGCTGCGCGGCGGCAGGGCAATCCCCTGCGTGAGCGGGTATCCGGCGTAGACATTGTGGAGATGCTGTGCGCCCGGTCCGCCTCCTGCGGTTACCGGCTCTATTTTCTGGGCGCGGGGCCGGGCGTGGCGGAGAAGGCGGCGGAGCGGATGCGACTGCGCTACCCCGGCACGCAGATTGTCGGCACCCGTAACGGGTTCTTCCAGGAGGAGGATTCGGCAGCGATCGTAGAGGAGATCCGCGCCTGTGAGCCGGATGTGCTCTGCGTCGCGATGGGGATCCCCAAGCAGGAGAAGTGGATCTCTACGTACCGGGATCGGCTGAATGTGCCGATCCTCATCGGAGTGGGCGGAACGCTGGATGTGCTTTCGGGGAATGTCCGTCGCGCCCCGGCCTGGATGCAGCGCTTTGCTCTGGAGTGGCTATGGCGGGTCATGACCAACCCGCGCAAAATCAGCAAGGTCCTGCTACTGCCGCGCTTTATCCAGTTGATCCGGCGGTCGAAAAAGTGCTGACCCTCGTTCCGATCCAACAACTCCGGCTGGGCATCGTGGGCTATACGCTGGGGCGTATTCGCTACGGCGCGGCGCTCGTGCATGCGCGCTCCCTCCGGGTGACCGGGATCGCGGATATGGATGTTCGCTCCCTCCGCGCCTGGTCGCGCGACCTCCCCGGTAAGCCGCCGCTCTTCCCCAACCTCACCACGCTGCTGGCGGGCGTCTCTGAACTGGATGTGGTCGTGGTCGCCGTGCCCCTACGAGAGCGTTCTCCACTCGTCGCCGAAGCCCTCCGCGCCGGCAAGTCCGTCCTCTGCGATTTTCCCTTTACGGTGAGCCTGGCAGAAACGGATACGCTGCTGCAACTGGCGGAGGAGAACAGCGTCTCCCTGCTGCCGCTCCTGCCCCGGCGTTTCGATCCCTGGTTTGCACAGGCTACCCGGATGATAGAGGAAGGCGCTCTGGGCGCCCTCCGGCAGGTGCGCTGTGAGTGGTCGTTCCCGCTGGGGCTGGGCTTTGCGCTGGAGAATGGGGTGGCCTTGGAGCCGGTAGGCTGGCACGACCTGCTGCAGGCGATTGCCTGCCAGACCGCCGATATCTGCCGCCTGTGGCTCGGCGAGGCGGAAACGGTAAGCGCGGATATCGACCTGCCGCAGGCTCCCGGTTCCAACGCCCTCATCCCACGCCATGCCTCCGACCCCGTTGCCAACCTCATCGTCGGGCATAAAGGTGGGCAATCCACGCATCTGTTGTCCCGTTCCCGCGCCGTGCAGCCCGGCGAGCGCTACATTCTGACGGGCGCGACCGGCCACATGGAACTGATCCTCAGTGCCGGGGAGACCGCCTCCACGGCGACCGTTCCCTCCCTCACCCTCTACCGCTCCGGCCAGAAGCCCGAAGCCATCGACCCGGAGACGCACGACCCCGATTCGGTCCGCTCGCTAAGCGTAGAACGCATCCATCGCCTCCTCATGCAGCTTGCCGAGACGCCTCAGTCCCCCTCCCTGGGAGCGGTTACCGGCAGGGAGGCGAGACAGGCGATGGAGATCGTCCACGCTGCCTATCTCTCCACACAGGACAACAGCAAAGTCAGCCTTCCCCTCCGTCGCTCCCCCGACATCGAACCCCTCTATCGCCTCTAAAGAGCCACAAAGCCGCTCTTATGTACAGCCCCAATCCCTCTGTCGAACCAGCTATTGACATAGCGAATGACAAGGGTTATAATGTCTTCAAGCCCTCAGAGCAGGCAAAAACAACAGTCTTCCCAGTACATTCCTTTTGCCGTATCCTGCGCCGTTTGCCGTAATATCCGGAGGTACTGATGGACAATGACGCAAACGATGAAACACCCTTTGTGACCACATTGAGCCACGCCGCTGCCGACCCCTTCCGCTTGCTGGTGGAAGCGGTGAAGGATTACGGCATCTTTATGCTCGACCCGGCAGGGAAAGTCTCCAGTTGGAATCCCGGAGCCGAGAAGATCAAGGGGTATAAAGCCGAGGAGATCATCGGCAAGGACCTCTCCTGCTTCTACCTCGCCGAAGACGTGGCAGCGGGCAAGCCACAGCGGGGATTGCAGATCGCATTGGAAGAGGGCCGCTTCGAGGAAGAAGGGCTGCGGCTAAGGAAAGGCGGGGAGCCGTTCTGGGCCATCGTCACGATTACCAATATTCATGACGCCTTCGGCAAGCATGTCGGTTTCGCGAATGTCACACGCGACATCACCGAGCGGAAACACGCCGAGGAGATGCTGCAACTGCGGGATCGGGCCATCGCGTCATTGACCCAGGGGTTGTGTATCACGGACCCCACCCATCCCGACAACCCCATCGTCTATGCCAACGATAGTTTCCTGCGGATCACCGGTTACGCACGTGAGGAGGTGATGGGCAAGAATTGCCGATTTCTCCAGGGGCCGGAGACGGCTCCGGAAGCGGTCGAGCGGCTCCGGTCGGCGATCCGGGAGGGGCAGCCCTGCTTGTTGGAACTGCTGAACTACCGCAAGGATGGTACGCCGTTCTGGAACGGCCTGTCGATCTCGCCTCTCCGCGACACCGCTGGCCAGGTGGCGTACTATGTGGGAGTGCAGACTGACGTTTCCCCCTTGAAACTGCTGGAGCAACAGTTTCATCAGGCACAAAAAATGGAGGCGGTCGGCCAGTTGGCAGGCGGCGTGGCCCACGACTTCAATAACCTCCTGACGATCATTTCCGGCTACAGTGAGCTTCTGCTGGGAATGCTGGCGTCGAATGACCCCAAGAGGGAGGCTGTCAAAGCGATCAGTGAAGCCGGGGAGCACGCCGCAGGGTTGACCCGCCAACTGCTGGCTTTCAGCCGTCGGGCAGTGTTGGAGGCGAAGGTGCTGGACCCCAATGAAGTGGTGAAAGAGACGGAGAAATTGCTGCGTCGGATGATTGGAGAGGATATTTTGCTCACCACCATCCTTGACCCGAATATCAGTCGGATCAAGATCGATCCCGGTCAGGTGGGGCAGATACTGATGAATTTGGCCGTAAACGCCCGTGATGCGATGCCCCATGGCGGCAAACTTACGATTGAAACGTCGGATACCCAGTTGGACGAAACCTACGCTGCGCAGCACCTGGACTGCAAACCGGGCCGCTACGTCAAGCTGGCGGTAAGC
>DATGIG010000349.1:0-4179 GCA_035295825.1 Chthonomonadaceae bacterium
GGCTGGTAGCGTGCGGCGAAAGAAGCGAATTGCTGCGGCGGGCGAGTGAGATACGATCCGGCTGTGGTGCCGTTGAATAGCTTGGTTAGGCGATGCCGATGGAAAGTCTCGTTCCTGGCGAGATGCTGGGTGAAGGCGTAGAGATAGGTGGAGGGAAGGGGTCCGTGCTGATGCAGCTTTTCGAACATCACGAGATCGCGCTCGCAAATCTCGATGCTGTTGTCGATCGGCTGGGGTTTCGCTTGGCGCAAGCGCCGGTTCAAGCGATCGGTCTGCATGCATCAGGAAATAGCGCAAGCACCCGCTCCTGTAACCGTGCGCCATGAGGCGATTTGCGGAGCAATGCGCCGTCAGGCGCAGGCCCGAGAACTCATCACATTTTGCCTACCACTCGGTCGATGCCGCCGTCCCTGGATCGGGAGGAGGCGGAGAGGGAGGACTTTCGGGCTTCCCTTTTGTCCTGGGAGCCTCCTCTCTGTCTGGCTTTGAAGGGCCTGCGTCCGGCGCAGCCTTCGGTAGGCTCACCCGACTCCGGTTGTATGCGAGTGCCCGCTCATAATCTTCGGAAGATAGCCTCGGCTGCTCCTCCAGGCGCCGGACTGGGATCGGGATGCTGACCGCCTGGGGCGTCACGTTCCGGATGTGGCAGGCGAAATGCAGTCGCGGCTGCGAGAGCACGAAGTCCGCCGTCGTTCGGAGTTCGGGCGCCAGCGCGCGGGCATCCGCCGTCGAAACTCCGCCTGCCATCTTGATGGCGGTGTTGGCCGCGAAGGAGGCGCGCAGCGACGAGGTGCACTGGTCCAGAAACTGGTGGGCGAAGACGCAGCCGAGTTTGTATTTGCGTGCCTCGGTCAGCAGGTCGTCGATGTTGCTGTCGAAATAGGAGGCGGCCTCGTCGACGATGAGGAACGCAGGCTTGCGCTCTGCCTCGGGGATCGCGGCCCGTTCGAGGACCGCCTGCAGCACCAAGGAAATGAATATCCGGCCGAAATTGGCCGACGCGCCCTTGAGGAAATCCTTGGCGGTGTCGACCAGGATGATGGAACCCGCGTTAAGCTCGGCGAACAAGTCAATCTTTGTGGTGGGGCAGGTGAACAGCCGGGCGATGGTCGGGTTTTCCAGGATCGCCTGGAGCCGGTAACGGATTTGCTCCTTGGTCTGGGTGAAGGTCTTGCTCGGAAAATCCCGCTCGAAGAACTGGCGCTGAATCTCCGGCAGAGAACGAACGGCCTCTCGATAAGGCTCCGGGTCGTCCATCAGCTTGATCATATCGAGGATGGTGGCATTCCGGCCCAGACTTTCGGGGAGCGCCAGCATCAGGCGGGCGACATAGCGGAAGAAGACGCTCTGCTTGGCGGTGAGATCGGCGCCCAGAAGGCCGGTGAAGAGGTAATCGAAGGTCTGAATGACGCCGGCGACTACTTGCTCCTTGGTGAAAGCATCGTACTGCCCCATCCGGCCGCGGTTGACATCGAAGATGTTGAGAGCAGGCGGATACTCGAGGTCCTTGGGGGTGATGACGACGAGGTGGTCTTCCAGGGGCCATTCTTGAAAGAGTGCTAGGCGGGAGAGCTTACCAATCAGGTCGCCCTGGCCGTCGACAATGACGAGGGCAGGAGGGTCTTTGGAGGTCAGATCGTGCAGGATCAGGTTCTGGAGCAGTGTCGTCTTCCCCGCCCCGCTGCCGCCGACGATATGCATGTGGCTGAACCGCTCCTCATAGGTGAACCGCAAAGGCACCGTGGTGAGGAAAAAGTCGTGGAACGGGGTTTTGGCCAGATAGCGATCCACGAGCTCGTGAAGCGGCGCTTCGCTTTTCGAAGCGTGTTTGAAGGGCCGCTTCGGCTCATAGGGATCGACGATCTCGGAGACGGTGCAGAGGTTGAGGTACATCTGCCGGCTGACCTCGACGAAGAGGCCGAAATCGACGTACTTGCTTTCCCATAAGGTGCCATACAGCTGGTCGATCAGCTTTCGTGGTTCCGGCAGGGTGTAGATGAGGGGGATGGTGAAGGGCGAGGGGTCGACGGTCTGGGGCAGCTCGGCCGCGGTCGTCCCAAAAATGAGGATCAGGCACTCCTTAAGCAGGGCAATGACCTTCTCCTCGTTGGCAAGGAAATGCTCTTTGGCGCGCAGGAAGCGTCGCAGATCGACCTGCTCCTTGAGGGAAAGGTGGGACACCGTGACATCCGACGGGCAGTCGAAGATTGCCGTTTCCATGGCGAGCATCTGGTAGATCGCCACCCAGAAGGCCTCATCAACTGGCGGCTGGAGATAGTCCATCTCTGAGTAGATGCGAGCGGTGACCTCGGCCAATGCGCCATCCGCCGCGTAAGCCGACGCTTGGTGCTGGGCGCGCATTTTGGTGAGGAGGGCCCGAGTGTCGTCGACGTCCCGCGCCCGCTCGTCGGTAAAGCGCCGGAAGAAGGGAGTGAAGACGGAGACGTTAGGCGGCGGGCTTTTGCTCATCGAGATCGACGAGGATCTCCCTGCCGTCGAAGGTGGCCGCGGCCTGCAGATAAGTCCTTACGCTCTTGCAGGCTTCAATGATGGTCTGTTCCGCTTCGAGCAGTTCAGCCAGGTCCTTGCACTCGATGTGGTGGCCGCGCCCAAGACTGGCGATTGTGATGTTCAGGTTCATACCGGCAAGGACGAGTGAGCCCACGCCCTTGAGTAGCCCTACGGCGCCCTTGTCGATTTGCTGCTCCATGCGCGCAAGGTGCTGCTTGGCCGCTTGGCTGTTGTAGATGACTTCGCCTCCGAGATTGTATTTGTTGATGTTGGCCTTCTCTTCAGCCGTGTAGTCCGCGAGGACGTCGAGGCCGAACAACACTTTCCCGCCAAGAAGTCCGCCTTGGCGCTGGGAACGCTTGATTTTTAACTGCACGGTTTTCCCCCTTTTTAGACGCGGTTGCGAGCGCGACTATGGCGCTGCCACAGATAAGCGATACACCCGATGACGACCAGAAGTCCGATCAATAGCGGCGGATGATCGAGCAGATAGCCGACGGAGCCGAGGATCGGCAAGAGAATGGCCAATCCGACTATGGCCGGCACGAAATGATTCGGCATGGAATTCCCCCGGAAGCGAATGCGCGCAATTAGCGTATCCCCTGATCCGAGAGTCAAGAGCCCTCTGCAACCTGGGGATGCTCCATGCTTGAACGGCGGACAGCGGGGAAGGGACAACGGCGCCCTGTCAGGCTCGTGACGGGCTCGCCACGATAGGGAGAGATAGCAGCGATAGCGAAATCCGGACAAGTCAGGGACGCTCTATTCTTCTCTCTCTCTCTCTCAAGAGTCCGAAATCATCTGAGGGGTCATCTGTCCCCTTAAGACAGCCAATGACATGCGGAGTATAGGTAGCTGTGGTGTAGCCTATATCGTGGCTGGAGATGGGCTAAAGTCCGACCGGGAGAGCGTAGGGGGCGAGGTGTGGAAGCCTCGCCCCCGCTCCCGGTTACCGGGAGTTGTCATCGGGTTTGTCTCGTGCGTCAATCCGCTCCTGGAGCCAGTCGAGGACTTCCTGCTCAACCCATCCGACTCTCGCTTGGCCGAGGCGTACCCTTTTGGGGAACTTCCCTGCCGCTTCGAGGCGTGCGATGTGTTGGTGGGAGTACAGTACCAACTCCTTGAGATGACGCTTTGACAAAAGCCGCATCGCTAGACTCCCTAGATGGGGAGCCTCGCGAGGCCCCGTGGGTTGACGCCCTCGGGCACACAGAGAATAAGAGAGAATCCTGGCGGTGTCTCCCGGATTTCATTCGCGCTATTGGCAGGCCAGCTGAAACGACCATTGGCGCCATAACCACTGCTGGTGCGGTGCTATCTAAACTAGCCAGCCGCCGTCAATGACATGGGTGGCGCCGGTCGTGAAGGAGGATTCATCCGAGGCGAGGTAGACGGCCAGCTGGGCGATCTCGCTGGGCCTGCCCATTCGGCCCATGGGCTGGCGCTGGGTGAAGGCCCGCCGGACCTCGTCGAGATCCCCGCCCAGCGCCTTCATGCGCTCCTCCAGGGATGGGCTTTCGACCGTGCCCGGGCAGATGGCGTTGCACCGGATTCCCCTGGCCACGTAGTCGGCGGCCACGGACTTGGTAAGCCCGATGACCGCCGCCTTGCTGGCGCTATAGGCGAAGCGGTTGGTGACGCCCTTCAGGCTCGAGGCGACGGAGGCGA
>DATGIG010000350.1:0-11290 GCA_035295825.1 Chthonomonadaceae bacterium
GATGATACGCCATATCACTCTCAACCTGCTGCGCCAAGAGAAGACCAACAAGCGTGGGATTAAGGCTCGCCAGAAGAAGGCGGGATGGGACAACGACTATTTGAGCTTGGTGCTCATCAATTAAGATGCGCTGGCCCTGGATGCGTCAAGAACCAGAGGAGGCACAGGGTGGAAACTCGGCTTGAGGATAAGATCTACTGCTGCCTGCTGGGCGGGCTGATCGGCGAGGCTATGGGCGCGGACGGCGGCGGAGCTGGCGGATCTCGTCACTGCCTGAGAACGGATACGATGTGGAAATAGAAGCTACCGGGGCGCACAAAGCCGTTCATACCGAGTACGTTCAGCGGAAGCAGCAGCGTGAGGAGGCGCTGGCACATCATGCTCGGCAGGATCTGGCGCTCAGTCGGGCCAGGGTAGCAACGGCCCTCGGCGCGATCCTCACTATCTGGCTGGCCTTTGGACAGCACCTCTTCTCCGGGTGGTGGCTGGCGGTTCCTCTGCTGGGCTTCCTGGCGCTGGTAGCCTGGCATGATCGCGTGATCCAACGCAAACGACGGGCGCAACGGGCCGTCGCTTTCTATGAGGAGGGTTTACGCCGCCTGGAGCACCGATGGCAGGGCCGTGGGATCAAGGAGACCATCTATGCGCCCGCCTCCCATCCCTACGCTGCCGACCTGGATATCCTGGGGTCCGGTTCGCTGTTGGAACTGCTCTGTACGGCTCGGACACGCGGCGGAGAGCGCTGCCTGGCGAATTGGCTGCTGCATGGTGCCGATCCGGTGACGATCCTCGCCCGGCAGGAGGCGCTGGCCGACCTGCGCGACCGTCTGGACTTTCGGGAGGAGCTGGCACTGCTGGGGGAGGAGACCCGTTCGGAGATCACTCCGGAGACGCTGACGGAGTGGGGGGAAGCACCCCTCGCGCTCTCTTCTAAGAGCCTGCGCGCGGTCGCGGCTCTGCTGGGAGCCGGAGGAGGGCTCGCTGCCATTCTCTGGCCAGTCGGACTTGGGTATCTCCCCTTAATCGTTATGGTTGTACTGGGGCAGGCGTTTGCCGTGTGGCTGCGCAAACCTGTGCTGCGGACACTACGTGATGTAGATCGGGCTGTAAGGGATCTGGCGCTGCTCTCCGCGCTGTTGGGCCGATTGGAGTGCGAGCCGTTTCACACACCGCTCCTACAAGCGCTACGCTTCAACCTGGATACCGAGGGTCTCCCCCCCTCCACGCAGATCCGCCGCCTTCAAACGCTGCTGGATTTCCTCGACCTCCAGCGCAATATCTTCTTTGCGCTGATCGCCCTGGTACTCCTCTGGCCGGTGCAGTTTGCTTTTGCTATCGAAGCCTGGCGTCAGCAGAATGGCCCACGCCTTACGGTGTGGCTGCGCGTGGTCAGCGAACTGGAAGCGCTCTCCGCGCTGGCGAATTATGCCTACGAAAACCCGGATAATCCCTTTCCGGAGATCGTGGAGGAGGAGACGTGTTTCGTCGCGGAAGGCCTCGGACACCCCCTGCTCCCGGAGGAGCAGACCATTCGGAACGACATCGCTCTGGGCAATCGTACACAGCTCTTCGTCGTCAGCGGCTCCAATATGTCCGGGAAGAGTACCCTCCTCCGGGCCATTGGCGTCAACACGGTAATGGCGCTCGCAGGGGCTCCGGTGAGGGCAAAGCGGTTGCGGCTGTCTCCCCTCCAGATCGGGGCCTCTCTGCGCACACTGGACTCGCTGCAGGGCGGCGTGTCGCGCTTCTATGCGGAGATCCTCCGGCTGAACCAGATCGTGGACATGGCGAAGAACTCACCGCCGCTCCTCTTCCTGCTCGATGAGATCCTGCACGGCACCAATTCGCATGACCGTCTGATCGGTGCGGAAGCTATCGCGCGTTCGCTGGTGCGGCAGGGCGCTATCGGTCTGATCACCACACACGATCTCGCGTTGGCACGGATCGAAACGGAGAGCGATCTCCGTGCCGTCAACGTACATTTCGAAGACCAGCTTCTCGACGGCAAAATGAGCTTCGATTACCATCTGCGCCCCGGTGTCGTCGCCAAAAGCAACGCTCTGGAGTTGATGCGGGCCGTCGGCCTGGACATTTAGCTCTTACCCAGATTCCGCATTGCTGGCAATGTTCAGAGTGAGAAAGAGAAAAGGAAGTTTCGCTCCGGATAGACAAACTTCCGGACAATTCGCAATAAGGGAACCCGACACCATGTCACGTAAACCTCAGGATGAAGATCCCATTACCAGAATCCGCGCCCTCTGTCTTGCTCTACCGGAGGCGGTAGAGCAGCCCTTCGGCGGTCACACCGCCCCCTCCTTCCGTGTTCGCGGCAAGTTCTTTGTAATGCTCAGTGAAGACCGGACCCAGATGACCTGCAAAGCGCCGCCTGGCACGCAACAAGCGCTCGTCGGGTCGGCCCCGGACCGCTTTTTCGTCCCGGCTTACGTCGGCCATAAAGGTTGGGTCGGCATTCGCCTGGATGTAGAGCAGGATTGGGAGGAGATCCGCGAACTGATCGACGACAGTTACTGCATGACCGCTCCCAAACGCCACACCGCACAGCTTTCTCGCCCTGAACATGGATCGTAACGAGCCTATCGAAAGGAGCTACCATGGAACCACAAGATGACATCATCGCCGACATCTCCAAAGACCGAGAGAAATTCTTCGGCTGCTCTGGTAAAATGCTCATCCCGAGCACCGCAACGGTGGAAGCTTTGTTACAGGAGATCCCCAAGAACAAACTCATCACTGTTGACCTCATCAGAAAAGAGTTGGCTTCCCGCTTCGAGGTACAAGTTACTTGTCCCCCTGCAACGCAAAAAGCGCTTCAGGCAATCGCGAAGCATTCTCCCAACCGCGTTGCGTATTGGCGGGTTCTTAAGAAGAATGGAGAACTCATGGCGAATTTCCCTGGCGGTCTGCAAGCTCACGCAAATCTCCTGAGGGAGGAGGGTTTCAAAATCGTTACCACAGGAAAAGCGCCGAAAGTAGAAAACTTCACCGCAAGCCTGGTTCAATTCGGTTAGCACATTCGCATTTTGATCCTGAAGCGCAGCATGAGGAGGGTATACGATGGAGGGTTGTGTTTTTTGCGAACAGCAGAACGGTCTTTCCCCAGTAGTTGGAGGCGCGATTTACTCGGACGATCTGGTGTATGCCTCCCATAGGTTCGATGCATCGGCACCCACCTACCTGGGTTATATCGCTGTGCAGTCCCGCCGACACGTCCACCACTGGGCAGACCTGACGGATGCAGAAGCGTCTGCCATCGGGCTGCTGATTACACGGCTCAGCCGCGCGCTCAAAGCCTGCTTGGGAGTAGACCATACCTACGTGGTCTACTATGCGGAGGTAGTCCCGCACCTTCATGTCCTTCTCACGGCGCGATATCCGGACATGCCCAAAGAGTATTGGCGCGGAAAGATCTACGATTGGCCCGCCGCTCCGAAAGGCGGCGTAGAGGAAGTGACGCAACTCTGCGACACCTTGCGGAAGTACCTGACAAATCCTTCCTGACCTGTAAGATAGGTGCTGCTATGGCTTGCCGTGCCGTTCTCTTCGCTCTCACAAACCCAGACGTTCAACGTCTCCGATGATTTGGTTCTCAATGGCTAAAGAGGCGACGTTCTGTATCCGGCCCTCTCACAATGCAGGAGGACGCATCGGATCGTTTGACTACTCCTGTGGCAAGGACATCATGACCAAAGGTTCTCGATTGGCTATTGCCTCATTTGGATGCTTGGCCTGGCGTAACGAGAGCAGTTTATAGAACGACGGGACGATGACCAGGGTCAGCAGTAGGGACATCAATAGGCCGAAGATGAGCGACCAGGCCAGCGGCGGCCAGAACGTGCCGCCGTTCACCGCTTGGGGCAGCACCCCGAAGATAGAGAGCAGGACCGTAAGCAGGATCGGACGCAGACGCTTGCGGCCAGCGACCAGTAGCGCCTGATCCAGCGACACGCCGTTGCGCTGCTCCACCAGTGCGTACTCGAACAGCACGATGGCATGGTTGGTGACCACCCCGCTCAGGCTGGTGATACCCAGGAAGGCCATAAAGCCGAATGGCAGGTGCATCACATAGAGGCCCAATACAGCCCCTGTCAGGCTGAAGGGGATCGCGACCAGGATCGTCAGCGCAGCACGGAAGGAGTTGAACTCCCAGATCACAATGACCAGGTTGGCGATGACGGTCAGCCCCAGAATGAGCAGCAGCTCCGTGAACGACCTCCCGACCTCCTCCTGCTCCCCTCCGTAGCCCAGCGTCACCCCCTTCGGCAGCGGCAGCACAGCGATCCGCTTCTGAGCATCGGCCAGGATCTGCGAAGCCAGCCGCGAACCGTCCGTGTAGGCATAGACCGTCAGTGTGCGGACATGGTTGCGCCGGACGATGCGCCCCTCCTCCGGAGCCAACGCAAGGGAGGCGACCTGGCGCAGCGGGACCACTGCGCCCGTCGAGGAGGGCAGATAGAGGTCGCCGAGTGCATTGGCTCCCGAACGCTCCTTGGGATCGAGGCGCAACTGGATGGGGATCTCCTTGTCGCCCTCCCGCAGGTAGGAAGCCGTCATTCCGGAGAAGCCCATCTGGGTCGCCTGCGCGATGTCGGCGGCGGAGAGCCCTGCCAGCGCCCGCTGCTCCTCGTTGATGTTTACCTTGAGCGCTAGCGGCAGCTCCCCATAGTTGTGGTAAGCGGAGGTCGCGCCAGGCGTGCCGTTGAGGATCGTCTTGATCTGCTCCCCCGCATAGCGCAGGTCGTTCAGATTGTCTCCCATCACCCGCACGGCGATCGGTGCGCCGACCGGCGGCCCCTGCTCCAGCGTCTTCGCCGTGATGCGCGCCTCGCTGATGGTCGCGTCTGCTGCCTGCTGCACCAGCGGGACCAGACGGCGCGTGATCTCGATCCCCTCCGTATTCACCACGATCTGTGCGTAATTGGGCGTCTGCGCCTCCGGACTCACGTTGTAGTAGAAACGCGGTCCCCCCTGCCCGACATATGTGACGAACGATCGGACTCCCTGCTGCGCCCGTAAGATCTTCTCCACACGCGCCGCCGTCTTCTGAGTGGCGAGAATATCGCGCCCCTCCGGCAGCCAGACATCGATGACGAACTGATCGCGCTCCGCGGAGGGAAAGAACTGCGTGCCGAGGCGAGGGATCAGGGCGATGGCGAGGATCAGGCCTACTGTAGCGACCCCGACGGTGAACACCGGACGGCGCAAGCCCCGCTCCGCCACAAAGGCGATGCCGTCTCGCAGGCGATCCACGCCCCAGAGCAGCCCCCGGCGAACGGCGTTGGGCCTCTCCTCATGCGCGCCCTTCAGGAAGCGCTGGGCAATCAGAGGCGCGATGGTCAGGTTGAAGAGCAGCGAGATCAGGGTCGCGAGGCTGGTCACGATGCCCAGGTCGCGAATGAACTCCCCCACGCCCCCGGACAGGAGCAGGATCGGGGCGAATGAGGCGACCGTGGTCAGGTTGGAGGTGAGCAGCGGGACGCGCAACTCGTCTACCCCCTCGATAGCAGCCTTCTCCCTACTCAGCCCCTGGCTCAGCTTCCGCTCGATGTTGTCCACAACCACAATGGAGTTGTCCACCACCAGCCCCAGCGCGATAATCAGCGCGGAGATGGAGATCTGCTGAATATCGCGCGCGAACAGGTACATCAGGGCGAAGGTACCGAGGATGGTGATGGGCAGCATGGAGCCGACGATCAGGGCGGAGCGCATCCCCATGAAGAGATACATCACCACAAAGATCAGGACAACGCCGGATACCAGGTTTTCGGTAAACTCTCCCATCCGCCGCTCCACAGATCTCGGCAGATCATTGATCGTGGTAACCTCCGCTCCGGTAGGCAATTCGGAGCGGAGCTTTGCCAGCTCTGCGTTCACGCTGGCGCCCAGCGCCTGGATGTTACGTCCCTTCCGCATGGTGATCGTAACGCCGACGGCGGGTTTACCATTGACGCGCATCAGGAACGGGGAGGGATCGGCGTAGTCGCGGGTCACGGTCGCGATGTCCCGTAAGGTAACGGGCGCGCCGTTGGGCGTTGCGACCACCAGGCTCTGGAGGTCCTGCACGCCGCTCAGGTCCCCGCTCGGTTCAATGGAGAGCCGGGTATTCCCCAGTGCAATCGAACCTCCGGATGAGGGCAGGATATTGCGACGCGCGATGGCCTCTGAGACCTGCGCGGGTGTCATGGCGAGTTGGGCCATTCGCTGTGCAGAGAGCGAGATGGTGAGCCGCTCCTGCTGTTCGCCCAATAGATTGACTTCAGACACATCGGACAGGCGGCGCAGGCGGTCACGGATCCGCCGGGCGGTATCTTCACGCTGCCGATCCGTAGCTCCCTCCTGCGTGACTCCCAGGATCAGGGCAGCCGTATCGGCAAAGCGGTCGTTGACGTCCACCGAGATTACGCCCTGCGGCAGGCTGCTGCGAATATCTCCTACGCGATTGCGCAGATCGTCCCGAAACTTCTTGATGTCCTTCACCTGGTCGGATGTCTCCACCTGCAGCACCGTGATGCCCGCACGGGAGGTGCTGGTGACGGTCTTGATGTCATCCAGCTCCAACAGGGAACGTTCCAGCTTGTCCGTGACCAACTCCTCCATCTGACCGGCATTTGCGCCGGGATAGAGCGCGATGATCTGCACAAACCGCCCCTGCATATCGGGGTCTTCGCGCCGTGGCAGTAAGAACGTTGCGAGCAGGCCCATTCCCAGGATCGCCGCCAGCAGCACGTAGGTGAGGGGGCGATTGCGCAATGCAAACTTGGTCAGGCTCATGGCGAAACTCCTTCTAGCGGGCGATGCGGACGGATGCTCCGTCGGTGAGGCGCTGCGGCGTGGTGGCAATCTGCTCCCCGGCGGCAATACCGTGCAGCACCTCCACCCGGTCGCCCACAGGCGCGCCCAGCGTCACCTCCCGGCGCGCGGCTCTCCCTTCGGTAAGTACAAAGACATACGCCTGGGCGCCATCTGTTGCCACCGCACCGAGGGGAACCATGAGATGCGCCGTTGCATTCCCGACGGAGAGTTGGAGTCGGGCGACCATGTTGGGCAGCAACGCCTCCTCTGTGTTGGCGACTTCCACCTCAATGGGGAAGGTGCGCGACTTCGGGTCCGCCTGAAAGCCGAGGGTTGTGAGTTGGCCGTTGAATGTCCTCCCCTTTACGGCGTCGGCGGTAAGGGTGAGGCTCTGCCCCAGGTGGAGCGCGGGACGGGAGGATTCCGGTACGGAGAAGGTCACTTTGACGCGGGAGATGTCGCCAAGGCGGGCGACGGGCGTGCCCGGCGCGACCAGTTCGCCGCTCTCCGCTAAGGTCGCCAGGACCCTACCTGCGAAGGGGGCGAGGATGCGATGCTTGTCGAGTGTGATCTGGGCTTGCCGTACGGCGTCTTCGGCCTGCGCCTCCTGGGCGCGGAGGCCATCGATCTGACGGCGGAGGGTCGCGAGGCGAGTATCGCGTGTGTCGGCGATGCGCACGGCGGCGCGAGCCGCTTCGATCTGCGCCCCGGTGAGCCCCGTCTGGGCGGCGGCGGCGTCCGCCTGGGCTGAGGCCGCAGCGATGTCCTCCCGCCGTGCACCCTCCTTCGCCAGAGAGACCCCCTGCTCTGCGGACTGGCGCCTGGCAACAGCGGCGTCCAGCGCAGCCTGCACATGGTCCAGGCGCTGCTTCGACTCCGCGCCCTGCTCCACCAGAGAGGCATAGCGCTCATACTCGCTGCGAGCCAGCCTCTCATCGGTCTGCGCCTGAGCCAACGCGGCTTCCGCCTGCCGCAGTTCCTGCTGCCGGGTAAAGTTGCGGACCTTCTGCGCATTCGCCTTCGCGGCTTCTGCCTGGGCACGGGCCTGATCCTGTCCCGCATTCGCCACAGCAAGCTGGGCGCGCGCCTGCTGCCGCGCGGCATCGGTCTCTACCTCGGCGCGGGCATAGTCGCTCTCGGCCTGACGGCGAGCCGCCGTCGCCTGGGCCAGCGTCGCGTTCGCCTGATCCAGCGCGACGCGAGCCTGCTCCGCATCCAGGGATGCCAGTAACGCTCCCTGCGCCACCCGATCTCCCTGCTCGATGGGCCGGTTCAGGATCCGCTTGTTGACCTCGGCGGAGACGGTGGCGATCCGGTACGGCGTCACTTCTCCACTGAGGGTATTCTCCATCTGGACGGTCCGAGATTGCACTGTAAACGCATCGACTAGGATTATGGACCCCTTGGAGGCAGAAGAGGTTGCTGAGAGAGATACGGGGCGCTCCTGCCTGGCATGCGCCTGAACGACAAAGACAGCGGCTCCGCCCGCCACGACGGCTGCAGCGGTCAGCAGAGCCAGACGCGGATTGTTTAGGGTGCGAACGTTCATCATGTCTTTCTCCTGTTTTGGAACATCGTAGATAGTTATAACGCCTGTCACTAACTTAACAGTGTTCATTTGGCGGCATAAAAAAAGCGGCGGCTCGATTTTCAGGCTCGAAGCCCCCGCAATGTCGTTTCGAGAACAGCCGCATAGAAGGCCGGATGGGCCTCCTCGGGCAGATGGAACAGTCGGCGGTCCAGCGCCAGGGAGACAGCGCCGTGAATGTGCGCCCATATGGTGTGAGAGACGATCACTTCCGGGATGTCCGTTCGGAAGGTCCCCTGCTCCATCGCCTCCGTGACGCAGGTGCGGATAAAACCGAATGCCTGCATGCTGTTAGATGGCTTTTCCAGGCAGGCTTCGCCCATCTCCAGTGCATCGAGTTGGAACATCAGTTTATAGTAGTGGGGCTGCTGGAGCGCGAAATCGAAATAGATCGCGCCTCCCTGACGCAGGCGCTCTATCGGGTCCGCAACCGTCAGTTGGGAGAGCCGCTCATAGAGCAGGCCGAACCCCTCCTGGATCAGATGAAAGAGGATCTCCTCTTTATCTTTGAAGTAGAGATAGATGGCGGTAGGTGAGTATTCGATCTTTTCGGCGATCCGGCGCATAGAGACGGCCTTATAGTCCTCGGTCACGAACAGTTCTCGCGCCGCATCCAGAATAGCCCGCCGTAGGTTCTCTTTTTCCCGCGCCCGTCTCTGTGCCGAAACCACTGTACACACCTCTTTTACTTAACGGTGTTAACATTCTAACACAGTTCGTCTCTCCTGTCAAGACCTATTCGAGAAATTTTCAAACTCCTGTGTGGTATTGTGTATCTGGAACTCTCTGTCGAAAGGATTGACCTATGGAACTCGTGTCCTTCATCAATAAGTGGCTGCACCTGATCAGCATCGTCGGCGTGCTGGGCGGGACGGCGTTCGCCTGGCTGGTGATGGTCCCTGCCCTGCGGAACGAACCGGAAGAGAGCCCGCTTGCCAAAACACTTTGGAAACGCTTCGGGCTGAGCCTGGCGATCCTCTGGGTGATCGTCCTCCTGACCGGATTTATCAACTTTGGAATCGTCTCGCCCAAGGTCAACGCAGCCTATCAGGGTATCCTGGGCATCAAGATGATGCTGGCGATCCTGATGTTTGTGCTCTCGCTGTTGCTTGCGCATCCCATTCCAGCGATGAAACAGTTTATGCAGAACCGCTCCGCCTGGCTGGTGACCTTGATGGTCATCGGGATTGCCATCCTCGGGCTGTCTGCCCACCTCAACATTTCCCGAGTCAATGGTTCAGGTTTGAAGACCCAATCAGCAACCTCTACTCAGACGCAACCATGAGGTGTCCTCAGTGATTGAATAGGAATTCGCGGTCCGTCAGGACTGCCCAGAACAGGTCTTCCAGTATGGCGCGGCGCGCTGTGCGCTGCTCTGGGGCAGGGACATTGGCGGCGGGAGCCGCCTCGGCTAAAATCGCCAATGCCTTTTGCCGCTCCGTCGCGGTGGGAGGGCGGCAGAGCGCCGCGAGGTAGAGCTGATCCAGGACCTGCGCATCCGTGGCGTTTGCGGTGAGAAGATGGTCGATCATTCCCCCGGAGGAGCGAAGCTTGCCATTGACGGTGTCGCCGTTGGAGAGGTGGAGGGCCTGTGCGACGTTTGGCTCCTGCTGGCGTTCGCAGGCGCAGGTCTTCTCGCGCTCCGGGCGTCCGAAGGCAGTCAGGAAGTAGGAGGCGACCTGGGAATCGCGCAGTTGGAGGGCGCGTGTGCCCTTGGGCGTGTCCGGGAATTCGGTCGGGATGCCCGTCACCTGCGACACGGCGTCCAGGATGACCTCGGCGGGCAGGCGGCGGACGATGTAGTGCGAGTAGTAGCGACTGTCCTGGGCGTTGATTCCGACAGGGGTTGCGGAGCGCTGGTAGGCATCGGAGAGCAGGATCTGGCGCATGAGGTAGCGGACATCGTACCCGTGCTTGACAAAATCCGCTGCGAGCGCGTCGAGCAGCTCCGAATTGGAGGGAGGGTTGGTCATGCGCAGGTCATCTTCCGCCTCCACCAGGCCACGGCCCATAAAGTTGCGCCAGACCCGGTTGACGATCGCCCTGGCAAAGTAGGGATTTTCGGGCGCGGTGACCCAGTCGGCGAGCGTCTCGCGGCGGTCACTGGGATCGTCGAGCGCCATCTCCTTGCCGTCGAGGGGACGCGGAGGCAGCGGCGCACGCAGACGGGGAAAAGCGATATCGCCGTTATTCGCCGTCAAGACGAACACCTCGCCGCCTCGGTCCCCACTCTTGAGCCGGACGCGCGCGAAAAGGTTCGCCATCTGGAAATAGTCGCGCTGCGTCCACTTCTCCAGCGGGTGGTTGTGGCAGTGGGCGCACATCAGCGACATGCCCAGAAACGCCTGCGTGGTCGTCTCGGTCAGGTCAATCGGGTCCTTGTGCATCACGTAGTAGTTGGCGGCTCCATTGTCGAGTGTGCTGCCGCGCGCGGTGAGGATTTCACGAGTAAACTTGTCCCAGGGCTTGTTCGTCTCCACGCTCTTGTGGATAAAATCGTAGAAGGCGTTGAGCGCAGGCGCAGGCAGCTTCCGGCTGTTGAGCAGGAGCAGGTCGCTCCACTTATAGGTCCAGTAGTCTGTGGTCTCCGGACGGGCCAGCAGCTTGTCTACCAGCTTCGCCCGCTTGTCCGACGCTCTGTCGGCCAGAAATGCCTCCGTCTCCGCTGTCGTCGGCAGGATGCCCGCCGTGTCGAGTGCGGCCCGTCGCAGGAACTCGCTATCTGTACAACCAGGAGAGGCGGGGATATGGAGCCGATTGAGATGCTTGGTCACCAGCCTATCGATCGTTCCATTCTCTCCCTGGATGCCTGCGGGAGGAGGCGGAACGGATCCGGGGTAAGGTGACACCACACGGGCGAACGCAACCTTGCTGGAGAACCAGACCGTGATG
>DATGIG010000351.1:0-15925 GCA_035295825.1 Chthonomonadaceae bacterium
ACCTTAATCGAACTGCTCGTCGTCATTGCTATCATCGCTATTCTGGCCGCCATCCTCTTCCCAGTCTTCGCGCAAGCGAGAGAGAAGGCCCGGCAGACAAGCTGCATCTCGAACATGCGCCAGATCGGCACCGGCTCGATCATGTATGTTCAGGACTACGACGAAGCCTTCTCACCCATCCGTGTCGAGCAGGCCGGCCAGAACGGGCGCGACCCGCAGGTGCCCGCCGACTCGATCCTTACCTGGCGGAACGTCATTCAGCCGTATCTCAAGAACGTCAACGTGTATTCGTGTCCCTCCAACCCCAATGGCCGCCCGCTAGGTCCCGGCAGCGCGACCACCGGCTGGGATGACCAGACGACCCACAATGCGGAGGGGTATCAGTTCACCTCCAATCGCATCCTCCCGGTGAGCTACGGATTTAACAGTTGCGCCTCCACATGGATGCCCGCCAGCGCCTTCGCCGACGGCTGGGCTTCCACCACCAACTATGGACAGATCAATGCCACCGAGGCCGTGATCGCCCGCCCCAGCAACACCATCATGATCGCCGAAACCATTCGCGGCGATGCCGACGTGAACGCGCAGTGGATGTGGGCCTGGCAGAACGATCCCAACCCGTATAACCGGGACCGGATCTTCACCCATCTCAAGTGGCCGGGGCCGGGAGGCAAGGGGAACTTCATCTTCTTCGATGGGCATGTCAAGACCCGGACCTGGGCGCAGACCATCGTACCCGTAGACCAGAACAACTGGCAGCCCTCCGATCCGACGCCGGGCGAGACCCGCTTCGACGACACCCAGGGCTCGTGTTTCAGCGACGGGTTCTGGGCAGGGTTCCCCCCCGTATCGCAGGAATCCCAGTAGGTTTCCGCTTATCTCCAGGAGAGTTCCTGACAAACCTTCCACCCGAAAGCTCCCCTCCCATTTATGGGAGAGGGGCCGGGGGTGGGGACAGGGCTCGTAACCTGGCCTCTATCACAAAGGAGTGACCCCCAAAATGAAGATCTCTAATTCCGTCGCAGCGGGCATCCTCGTGGTCGTGGCGATCGTTGCGATTGTGTTCGGGGTGATGTATATACGCCACCAGTCCGGCAGCGATGTCGCCGACCAGATCCATGACATCATGGCGAAGACGCCTCCGGGAACCGGTCCTATGTCGCACGACCAGATCGAAGAGATGAAGCGACAGCATAGCACCAATCCCGCCACGCAGCACTGACCACAGCAACGCCCATGAGTACCCGACGCTCCTTCCTGGCAAGGCTGGCCTGGCCTATCCTCCTCCTCGCCCTGATCGTCTGCAGCCTCTCCGGCGTGCGCTGGTACCGCTCCTATGCCGTGCGACGCCATTTCGAGCGGGCGGACGATTTTGTCAACCAGCGCAAAGGGCCGCAGGCAGAGGCGGAGTGGCAGGCCGTCCTGCATCAGGAGCCCAACAACACCGCCGCGCTGGAACTGCTCGGCGAGTACTATATGTCGCGGCAGAACTGGCCCGCCGGCGCGGACGCATTTCGGCGCCTGGGCCAGGTGGCTCCGAAGATGCCGCATGTTCAGTGTCGGCTGGCGGCCTGCCTGCTCCGTATGGACGACCAGAAGCAGGCCTTTCAGGTCGCCGAAGCGGAACTGAAGCGCGACCCCAACTGCGTCGCTGCGCTGGGATTGGTCACCACCCTCATGGCGCAGCGGCCGGGGACGGAGCAGAAACAGCAGATGGAGTATCTCCGCCGCCTGGCCCGCCTCACCCCGGACGATCCCATGGTGCTCCGCATGCTCGCGGAGCAGCTCTCCAGCCAGTATAAGTACGAGGAGCTTCGGCCCGTTCTGGCGCACATGATCCGGATCGATGCGCGGGACGCCGAAGCCTATAACCTGCTGGGCTTCGCCGATCTGGCGCGCCCGGACCAGCCGCTGGGCGCTCAGGACGCGATCCGGGACTTTCAGATCTCGCTGCAGTGCGCCTCCGCCAATAGCGGCGCGCACTTCGGGCTGGGCCGCGCCTATCGGCTTCTGGGCGACGCCCCCAATGCGGTCCTCCATCTGGAAGAGGCCGCACATGGCCTGCCCATGGTCGCACGTGTACAGCAGGAGCTTGCCGTCGCGTACCGCCTGAACCACGATAGGGAGAAGGCGGAGAGCGCCCAGGCGCGCTTTATCGCGCTGGAGAGGCAGGCGGGCGACGAGCGTATGCTCATCGTGCGCTGCACCGCGTTCCCGGACGATCCCAGCTATCCCCGTCGGCTGGGCCAACTCTATCTCAAGCTGGGCGACCCGTCCCGCGCGCTCTACTACCTCAGCCACGCGCAACAGATGCGGCCCCAGGATGCGGAACTGGCGACGCTCGTCGCGACGGCGACCGAGGCGGCCACCCGGCAGAACCTGGCGATTCCGGAGGGGGTCCGCTAATAGAGTGAGACGTCCATTCGCCACGTTTTGGCCGGGCCGTGAACGGCCTGCCTTCCTCGCGCTTCCACTCCTTCTCCTGGCGCTCCTGCTTTTCTCCTGTCGTCAGGAGAGCCCGTCCAGCGGAGGGTCGTCCCCTCCCAGGAGCACACCTCCGCTTTTTCGCGATGTCGCCCGGCAGGCCGGCATCCGCTTCGAGCATACCAACGGCGCGTCCGGCAAGTTCTACTATGTGGAAGAGACCGGGGCCGGGTGCGCCTGCTTCGACTACGACAACGACGGCTTTGTGGACATCCTGCTGGTCCAATCCGGCCCCCTGCCGCGTGTCCCCGGCGACACTTCGCCACGGGCGCACTGCGCCCTGTACCACAACAACCGGGACGGCACCTTCACCGACGTGACCGCCGACTCCGGCCTCGATAAGGACCTCGGCTACCTTCAGGGCGTGGCCGTCGGCGACTACGATAACGATGGCTACGATGACCTCTATCTCACGGGATATGGCGGCAACCACCTGCTCCACAACGAACACGGTACGGGCAAGTTTACCGATGTGACCGCCCGCGCCGGGGTCGGCGATCTGGATCATGGGCGGCGCTATGCCACCGGCGCGGCGTTCGGAGACTACGACAACGATGGCCTTCTGGACCTCTACGTCTGCCACTACGCCGTCTGGTCGCCCGAAACCAATGTGCCCTGCCACACTGCCCGCAATGTGCCGGAGTACTGCACCCCGGATGTGCTGGATGTCGACGTGCATCGCCTCTACCACAACAACGGGGATGGGACGTTTACCGATGTCACCGAGAGCAGCGGCATCGGGAAGCTGAAGGGGCACGGCCTCGGGGTCGTCTGGCTGGATTACGATGGGGACGGCAGAGAGGACCTCTTCGTCACCAACGACCTCAATATGACCTTCCTCTGGCACAACGACGGCCACGGGAAGTTCAGCAACCGTTCGGAGACGGCCGGGTGCGCCTACGACTTCGAGACGCACCACCTGGCCGGAATGGGCATCGGACTGGCCGACTACGACAATTCGGGCCGGGAGAGCCTCTTTGTCACCAACTTCTCCCAGCAGCCCAACACGCTGTTCAAAAACCTGGGTGAGGGCCTGTTTCAGGATGTCAGCATGCAGTCCAACCTCGCGCTGCCGCACATGAACTTTCTGGCGTTCGGCTGCGACTTCCTGGACTACGATGCCGATGGCTTCCGGGACCTGATTGTCGCCAACGGGCATGTGGTGCTGCATATCGCGGAATCTTCCGAAGGGGTCACCTATAAGGAGCGCAAGCAGCTCTTCCATAACGAGGGCAATGGCCGCTTCACGGAGATCACTACCAACCTGGGGGATCTGGGGACGCCGACCGTATCCCGAGGGCTGGCGACCGCCGACTTCAACAATAGCGGGCGTCCGGGCTTCCTCGTGAACAATCAGAACGGCCCGGCGCAGCTCTTTGTGAACCAGGATACTTCGCCCAACCACTCCATCAGCTTCAAAACCATCGGGACCAGAAGCAACCGAGACGGCTATCACGCCAGGATCACCGTGCATTGCGGCGAGAAGCGCTACTTCAGCGAGGTCCACAGCAGCACCAGCTACCTCTCGCATAGCGATTCGCGCGCCTGGTTCGGAATAGGCGCCGCCACCCAGGCCGACAGCGTCGAGATCCGCTGGCCCAGCGGTACGCGTGATCTCCTAACCCACCTGCCCTGCGACACCCTCTACACCGTCACCGAAGGCAAGGGCATCACCGGCCATCACCCCTTTCAAAAACCGATCCATTACCCCTAAATATCGAATCCCGCACTGGATAACCCTTCCGATCAAGAGAGGGAGCGATCTATCAGGCGCTCCGTTTCGGCCTTGATCTAATCTTCTTAGGATCTATCGGCGATAATCCTCTATGCACAGAACCCTGGGAAGATTTGCTATCCGGTATTCCCTGGAAACGTGTCTGATCTTGCTTCGAAAGATAAGGTGCAATATCGTAAGATCGAATTCCTATTCCATTGGAATATACTATTACAATAACACTGCCAGGACGAAAGAGTGTTCGCCATGAAATGGTTTACCAATAGAGATGCGGTGCATAAACTTGCATTCAGCTTTGGTCTCTGCCTCTTTCTTGCGCTGGCCGTAGGGTTGATCGCGATTGCCCAGATGGCGCGCATGAATCGGAGCGCCAATGAAATTGCAGTCAATTCACTGCCAGGCACGGTAACCATCGCCGAAAGCCTCAGCAATGTCAAGCAACTGCGTATTCTGGAGTGGAGACGGATTCTGACACCGGATAATGCCGAACGGTCTCAGGTCGATGCGCTTATGACATCGAGACAGGAGGCCGTGGAACGCAACCTTGCGGCTTATACTCGCTCGATGTCGCAAGGTGAGGATCGAAAGAACTATCAAGAACTGGTGGCGCGCTGGAAAGACTATCTTGAGGATCACAAAACCTTGATGGAACTTAATCGAGGAGGCGATCTCGTCAAACTTGCCAAATTCATGCAGGGCAAATCGAATGACGACTTCGACACCATCGATGGCATCCTGACCCATATGCTGGCCTGGAACAAAGCAAACGGCAAGGTTCTCGCGCAGGATACGATGCGGACTTATATCACATCGCGCCTGCTGGTGCTCATCCTGCTCCTCACCGCGGTCGGGATCGGGATCGGAACGGCCTATCGCGTCACCCGGTCCATCGCATCCCCTCTCGCCAGGATGGCGGAGGTCGTGGCATCGGTTGCCGGACGCGTGGCTGTCGGCGATGTCACGCAGACCATCGAGTATCATAGTCAGGACGAAGTGGGAAGGCTGGCCGAGAGCCTGCGCGCAATGCTCTCCTATCAAAAGGAGATGGCGGCTGTTGCCGAAGCGATTGCAGCGGGAGATCTGACCCAAAGCATCATCCCCAAGTCGGATAAAGACGTTCTGGGGAATACCTTCAATCGGATGATCCACAACCTGCGCCAGTTGGTAGATGCGCTGACCTCCAAGGGGGAGGCGCTTCAAGAGAGTGAGAGGCGATATCGTTCGGTCGTAGACCATGTCAAGGATGTCATCTTCACCACGGATGCAGCCAGACATTGGACCTTTCTCAACCCCGCCTGGACGGCCATAACCGGCTACAGCATCGAGGAGAGTCTGGGACAGCCGCTCCTAAATTTCGTGGAGGAAGAGGATCTCCCGCACAGTACTGCGCTGTTTGAGATGATGGTACAGCGTGAGAAGGAGTACAGCCGATACGAAGTGCGGTACCGCACCAAAGAAAAAGGGATTTGCTGGGTCGAAGCCCGGATACAGAGTACGATCGATGCCAGAGGAGAGATCGTGGGTTTCTTCGGCACGCTGTGCGACATCACCGAGCGTAAACAGGCGGAAGAGCAGTTGCAGCATATGGCCCTGCATGATGCGCTTACCGGTTTGCCCAACCGCCTGCTCTTCCATGATCGGCTGCGCGGCGCGCTTGCACGCGCGCAGCGCCTGTCAACGGGAGTAGCCGTCCTCTTTGTCGATCTGGATAATTTCAAAATAGTCAATGACAGTATGGGGCATGATGCGGGCGACATCCTGCTCAAGACCATCGCCTCCCGTTTACAGGCGTCCGCGCGCGCGGAAGACACCGTCGCCCGCCTGGGAGGAGACGAATTCACCCTGCTGTTGGAAGGCCTCTCCTCCGTCGAAGAGGCGACCCAGGTAGCCGAGCGGATCGTGTTCGCACTGCAGAAGTCTATTCCGCTGGGTGAGAGCCAGGTATTCGCTTCTGCAAGCATCGGGATCGCGTACTCTGCCGACAGCATTGATTCGGAGGACCTGCTCCGGGATGCCGATACCGCCATGTATCAGGCGAAAACCAATGGCAAAGCCGGCTATGTGCTCTTCGATCCCAGTATGAATGCCAGCGTTGTGGAACGCATCGAGATCGAAACGGGACTGCGTCTGGCTCTCGAACGCAACGAACTGCGGGTATATTACCAACCGTTGGTAGATCTCGAGACGGGAAAGCTGAACGGAGCGGAGGCGCTGGTACGCTGGGAACATCCGACACGAGGCGTTCTGCTGCCAGGCAAATTCATTCCGATTGCGGAGGAGACAGGGTTGGTCATCCCGCTGGGGTACTGGGTGCTGGAAGAGGCCTGTCGGCAGAGGCAGGCGTGGAAGGAGACCCATCCCGAATACGAGCCGTTTACGATCAGTGTGAATCTCTCCGGTAAGCAGTTGATGCGTGACGATGTGGTGGAGCGTGTGCAGGCGATCCTTGAAAAGACGGGAATATGCCCGGAAGATCTGAAATTGGAGATCACCGAAAGTGTGATGATGGCCGATGTTCAGGATACCGTCTCCAAACTCAGACTGCTCAAGACACTGGGCGTGCAACTGGCAATGGACGATTTTGGAACGGGCTACTCCTCCATGGCGAGCTTGAACCTCTTCCCACTGGATACGGTCAAGATCGATCGTTCGTTTATCTCCCGATTAGCGACGCAAGAAGACTCGCAATCGGTTATCGCGGCGATTGTGATGTTGTCGAAAGCATTGAACCTCAACATCACGGGAGAAGGGATCGAGACGGAAGACCAGGTGACGTATCTGCAAGGACTTGGCTGCCAGAACGGACAGGGATACTATTTTGCCAGGCCGCTGACTGCAGAAGGCATGGGTGAAAAATTAACCCATGGCCAACAGATGAATCTCAAAGCGAGATCCGAGTCGGACATGAAGATGATCCAGAGCCTGCTCGACGCCGCGTAAGGGGCGCGTCGAACTCCCGAGATAAGCCGAGTGTAGAATCAATTCACGCCCCTGTGTTCAGCAGGGGCGTGAATTCTGACGTTTCGCGTTGTTGGAAGCGGGACGTATCTACGGTTATTCCGGTGGGCTTGAAGCGCAGCGTGTAACCCGCAATGTCGGCATCGATCCGCCCTTTTGCGCCTCCCGCCAATACCCCTCCACCTCAACCGTCTTGCCTACCTGCTTCTCCAACTCCTGGGACAGCACATCTTGAGGCTGATTTGCGTTATGGCTTTTGTCTCTGTATGGGATAAGCTCGAAGGAGGGTTGCTGCGGCTCGACGTCGTCCAACCGTAGCGTCAGGCGGTTGTCCTGCTTGAGGATCTTTCCCGTAAGCGTGAGCCGCACATCCCCGGGCCGGGCGACATAGCCGATGCTCTCGACCGCGGCGAGGAGGCGTGCAGGAGAGATCCAGGTGTGCGGTTTGATCCGAACGTCCAGATAGATGGCGCCGCCGGCACTCAGGTGCGTTTTGACAACGCCATCCAGGCGTCGCAGGCAGGCATCCAGCCTGACGGCGCAGGCCGGTCAAGTGGCTTCGTTGACAACCAGCGCCATGTTCTTCACGTCCGCCGTCAATCGCGCAGCCGGCGCCAATAGAAAGAACGCTGCCAATAGAAGCGGATTTAGGTGTATTCGCATGAACCTCTCCCCTCGCTCACCGATCTCCTGGCCGGGAGTGCAGTCTCCATTATCGGCGGAATGCGCGCAATGAGGGAGACTTCCTCCACCCTACCTGCAAGGGCATAAAGGCCATGAGGGAAGGATAACCCTTTGTCCCATGTGTGCTACCCCGAAGCCTATACGAAATATACCTGTAAAATATACCTATTGCCCGTCACCTGCCCTGCCGACAATGAGTGCGGCCCGGCCCTGCTGCTGCCGCGGTCCGCATAGGACGGAGGCCCTGTCGCCATCGATCCCTCTAACAACCATACTTCCTATCCATCATACTACGGGTCTCGCTACAACCCATGCCTCAGCGAAGGCACATGCTATCGGCGGGCGAAAAGCTCCCTTTGCAGGATAGCAGGATCGGACTGCGAATCAAGGAGGAATCGATTTGAAACGGATTTTAGCATGGGCTGGACTGACGCTTCTGGGAGCGGCCATAACGGTCACAAGCCAGGCGCTTCCGGTCGGCGATGGGGGGCAGGAGCAAGCCGCTCAGGCCGAAACCGGCGTTACGTGCCCCAAATGCCATCATAAAAACAGTGCGGGCGCGCACTTCTGTGCACAGTGCGGGACCGTATTGCATGCCGATGCCTGCCCCCATTGCGGCGCCAGCATTGCGCCCGGGGATAAGTTTTGCAGCCAGTGCGGCTTCGAACTGGCGAAGGCCAAATCGGGAGATACCAGGGAGACGCCTGCGGACGACAAGAGCGACAAAAAACCGGAGGACGATGGAAAGGGCGGCAAAAAATCGGAGGGCGACGGCAAGGATCAGCCAGCCGCTTCGCCAGCTCCGGAGGTGATAGAAAACGGTGGAGCGCAGACCAAGATGCGGATCATCGCTTTCATGGATACCAGCTTCCATGCCACCAATGGGGTCTCCAATGTGGTCGGGGCGCCCACCGGCAAAAACTCCGCGTTCCAACTCGGAGAGTTCGACCTGTTTATGACCTCGCGCCTCTCCGATAAGATGAATGTGCTGGCGGAGACCGTGATCGCGCCGGATACCTCGGCCAACACCTACGGGATCGAGGTAGAGCGCCTGCTGCTGAACTACCGGGTCAATGACTACCTGAACCTGGGCTTTGGACGCTATCACACGCACGTGGGCTACTACAGCACCGCCTATCACCATGGCACCGTGCTGCAGACGGCGGCGACGCGGCCGTTCCTGTTCAAGTTCGAGGACGATGGCGGGCCGCTGCCCATCCATAATGTGGGCGTGGCCGCCGACGGAGCGCTCCCTTCGGGCAAACTCGGGTTGCGCTATGTCTTCGAGGTTGGCAATGGAAGAACCTCCAGCTCGCTGGACGCGAACCCGGTGCAGAATTTCAACACCGATACGAGCGATAAAGCGATCAACCTGGCGTTGATTGCGCACCCCGACAATGTGCCGGGCCTGGAGTATGGAGTATCGGCCTATCACGACCGTCTCGTACCCACGGGCGCTCCGTCGATCGATGAGTGGATCTACACGGGGCATGTGGTTTATCAAAACCCCAATTTTGAGTGGCTGAATGAGGCGGTCTTGATCCAGCATACCCCGAAGGGAACCGGCTCCTTCCTTACTCCCGGCTTCTATTCGCAGATCGCCAGGCAGTTCGGCCTGTGGCGACCTTATGTCCGATTCGAATACATCAACTCGCCGCTTGACGAGCCCTTCCGCCCGGACATCGGCCTGATGTACGGCCCGCACATTGGCGTCAAATACGATATCAACGCCTACGCCAACATGAAGTTCGAATTTGCGCATACCGCGCGCAATACCGGCTCGCCCATCGATGAGTGGTTCACAACACTCGGCTTCACATTCTAAGGTCCCGGCGGCAATCGTTATGCGCTCGATTTCGGGGGTATCCGAAATCGAGCGCAGAGGGGTGAGGAGGTTGCCGCAACGGGCTCTGGGGAAAATGACCATGAACCAAAAGAGCAAATGGATTCGAGAAGCCGTGCTGTTTCCAGCCATCCTCTATGGAATGCTGTCGATGACTGCAGTGTCCGGTGGGGAGAAGGGCAAAGGGCTTGCGGTAATCGTCAGCCCTAAAATCGGGTCGGCGGCGCTCAGCATGGGCGAACTGCGCAAGATCTTCCAGGGCGATAAGCCCTCCTGGCCCTCCGGCCAGAAGGTTACGGTGCTGATGCCGTCCGACCCCAAGGAACGGGATATCGTCCTCAAGAAGATTTACCAGATGACCGACGCACAGTACAAGCAGTACTGGATCGCCAAAGTGTTTCGTTCGGAGGCAAGCGGCGAACCGAAATCGGTGAGCGACAGCAGTGCGGGCGAGATTGTGAAGAGTTCGGTGGGCGCTATCGCCTGCGTGGATGCCGACAGCGTGCCCTCCGGCGTCAAGACCCTCAAGATCGACGGGAAAGCGCCTGGCGAATCCGGCTATCTGGTGCAGTAGATGGAAGAGATTGTCGCTGAGACGGTCGCTCTCTATCCCCCTTCTATGGCCTCTGCTCACAGATCAGGCGTGCTCGACCATGCCTTCCACCACTCCCGTACTTGACAACGATTTCAATTCCTGATATACTGCCTCGGTTCACCCTGGAGGCCGACACAACGCGATAGTCCCCATTCGCGTCCCGGTCCCTTTCCGCTGTGCTGCCCGCACCGGAAACGGTTTTGCCTCCCGGTACGATTATCCCTCCCTGCGGACAGCGCGGTCCTCCGCACGTTCCGCACAACGCAACCACAGGCACCATGACAACTCCATAAAGGTGACAACGCTACGTTTCCACTGCACGGTCCTTGCCGGGATGCAGGGCCGAGGAATCTGTGTGCCGTTACAACCACGATGTGGACGTGCGCATCCCAACGTCTGGCTTATCTTGATATTGCATGTCAAAGGAGAACCAAGACAATGGCTGGAACTTGGCAGGGGCTGGTGAATCAGCCTCCCTTCGAAGTGAGTTCGATGTTTTTGCTCAGCGATGGCAGAGTGATGGTTCAGGAAGAGGCGACCGCGCACTGGCACGCGCTGACACCCGATAGCAGCGGCAGCTATATCAACGGGACCTGGTCCCCCCTGAAGGACATGAGCTTCTGGAGGCGCTACTACGCTTCCGGAACGCTCAAGGATGGACGGTTTATCCTCATCGGCGGCGAGCAGAGCGGCGATGGCGGTGACTCGAACAAGGGAGAGATCTACGATCCCGTTTCGGATACCTGGACGCCCCTTCCGCCTCCCGGAACCTGGACGCAGGTGGGAGATGCCAGTTGCTGCATCCTCCCCGACGGCAGGCTGATGATCGGGGCTTTGCTCACTCCGGAGTGTATTATCTACGACCCGGTGACCAATAGCTGGTCTCCGGCGGCGAGCAAAGCCGTCCGGTCCAATGAGGAATCCTGGGTCCTGCTGCCCGACGATACCATCGTCACCATCCAGTGCTTCCCTCCTTACGAAACGGAGAAGTATATCATCTCCGCCGATATGTGGAAGAGTGAGGGCGCACTGCCGGTGCCCATCGTGGACCACGTGATGCATGAGATCGGGCCGGGCATGCTGCTGTACAACGGCCATGTCATCTACTTTGGGGCCGCCAAGGACAAGAACCATGCCCATACGGTCCTCTACACGCCGCCCGCCTTCCCGACCGGGACCGGCGTCTGGAAGGCCGGCCCACAAATCCCGATCGTCAACGGCCAGACGATGGTATGCAACGATAGTCCCGCCACCCTGCTGCCGAACGGCAAGGTACTGTTTGCCTCCGCTCCGTTCGAGAACAACGATTGGGGCAAGCCGATCCTCTTCTTCGAGTACGATCCCGCCAGCAACACCATCGCTCAGGCGCCGACGCCATCGAACAATGAGGTCCCGGCCCCGCCGTATCCCAAGGGGGCGCAACTGTACTGGAGCCGCCAGGTGCTGCTGCCGACCGGCCAGATGCTGTTCAGCCCCAGTTCGACGAACATCCAGTGCTATACGCCCGTCGGCGGCCCGCAGGAGGCGTGGCGGCCTACGATCTCGGCGGTCATTCCGCACTGCAATCCGCCCTACTGCCTGTTGAAGGGAACGCAACTCAATGGACTGTCCCAGGCGAACATGTACGGCGACGACTGCTGCCCGGCCACAAACTACCCGCTTGTCCGCCTGCGCAACACGGCGACCAACCGGATCTACTACTGCCGCACCTACGACTTCAGCACCATGGGCGTCGCCACCGGCGCATCGCTGCAGTCCGTGCGCTTTGACATATCGAAGCTTCCGTATGGGAATTACGACCTCTGCGTGGTGGCAAACGGCATCAGTTCTCACTGTGTGGACTTCTGCCACTGCCGCCCGCATGAGCACTGCTGCTGTGAGGGGCATGAAAAGCGGGAGTGCGGATGCTGCAAGGAATCCTGCTGCCATTCCTCATGCTGTTGCGGTGAGCAGAAGCCCGATCCCATCATCATCCGGCTTCAGGACGAGGTCCAGACCCTGCAGAATACCGTGCGCAGACTAACCTCTCAGACCCAGATCGAGGAAGGAGCGCGGCAGACAAAAGAAGTCACCAAGGAGTGACTACTCCCCAGCCGTAAACGGCGGGGCTTCTATCGGTCTTTGCCGAACGGTGTGTAATCCCACACCGATTTTGTCTATCAAAACAGCGGAGTTCTTGTCCCGATGGACAGAATAGCCGCATTTCGGACAAGCGTGCCACCGATCCGAGAGGGTCTTTCTCTCCTCCGGTGGGGGACGATAGTCACACCGAGCACAATCCTGAGACGTGTAGGCTGGATCCACTTCGTAGAACTCACGTCCGGCGCTTTCAGCCTTCGACTTGAGTAGCATGCGAAAGGAGGACCAGCCCGCGTCCAGGATGCTCTTGTTGAGACCCGCCTTGGCTGCATGACCGTTCGGCAGGTAGTTGCCCGTCTCTTGGTCCTGCTTCGGTGCCGGAGCCTTGCTCAGGTTCGAGACGTTGAGCTTTTCGACCGTGATGACACCGTACCGATCCACAATCATTCTGGCCTCTTGATGGTGGAAGTTGTGGCGTCGGTTGCGGATTCTCGCGCGGATCGTCGCGGTTTTCATTACCCCAGGGATAGGGCGATGGATCACGGCTTTGATATCGCCGATCTTGGAAAACCGAATGCTCTTCTCCCCCACGCGGAAAGTGGTGGACTGAGTGTAGGTGAGACTGTCGTAGCATCCTCTGCCTTTGGAGCGTGGAGGACCAGGACACTTTTCCACTACACTGTTGACTACTTTGAGACGACCCTGTTCTTTGCACAGCTTATAGTCATGCAGACGCTCGAAGTAGGCTTGATAGGCGAGATCGACACGTCGACAAACATTCTGAAGCACCAGAGAGTGAACACAGCAGAGTTCGGGATGGCTCTGTTTCCAGATCGGCAGAGCATTCTGTTGGTCCTGATTGGTGAGGGATGTGCCAAGGAGTTCGTAATCGTGCTTACGCCAGTGGAGACAGGAGTTATAGACCTCCCGACACGTATCCAGCATCTGTTGCAGGAGACTCTGCTGAGATGCGGATGGGTAGAGCCTGTATTGGTAGGTTCTTCGTGTCTCGATCATCCTCCTATTATACCAGACAAGCGTACTGTTTAGCAACAGGAGAGCGAGGAACTCCCGTTGCGATTTTGTATCCCACACAGCTAAAGCTGAGGCAATTAAAATCGCCTTTCGTTAAAACCGGCAAAGCAATTGGGATGCAACAGCCGGAGCACGCCTGCGCTCTGGCTGTTGTCGCTAACAAATCTTCGGCTGGAAAAGCAGGAGTCGCGGCATGGACGACGAATGAAGGGGCAGAATGGAACACATTGCCATAGCGTCCAGAGAGTAGGTTATAAGCACGATGTGACTTCAGGAAGCGTAACATCCTACTGGCTGAAACGAACGGAATTGCCCAAGATAGGGAAAACCATTGGGGAACTGAAACTAACATCCGATGGTCAGGCGTTCGCCACCGATTGGGATTCCTATATCCATTTCTATTCGTGGGATGATCAAAAAACAGATGATCGCAAACCCAGAATGGATTTCGTCTCCTGGTCGCTAAACCATCCAATAGAAGAACCGCATCATTGGACCCTCCACGGCCCGGTTGACACCTTCGTTTATGATATCAAGGTATCTCCAGATGGGAAGCATATAGTGTGGATACTGGAGAGCCACGGAAAGGATCCCTGGCAGGCTTTTCTGCATCGTTTTATTCCTCGGATTTCGGGCTCAGATCGGCATCGCTGGGAGATCTGGGTCAGTGACACCGATGGCAGCCATATGCGTCAAATAGGATATGAAGAGCTGCCGAATCCCGGCGACTATAGTTCTGTTCCTATGGATTTACAATGGTTGCCCGATGGCAAACACTTGAGTTTCCTCCATAAAGAAACACTCTACACATTGGGCCTCTGACAGTGTGCTGGATTATTTAGATCGAAGGCATTCCGGAGCGATGGCGCAACTCCCTGAATGGTCGTTCGCTCGTACAGCCGCTTCTGGACAGGCTGCTTGCCCTCCATGTCACACCTTGATTGAATTTTATCCGGATAGACATACTGTGTCGAGTATAATTTACTGGGACGCAAACCATGACGGTCAGGTGAGGCTTGGTCATAAATCCCTCTTTGACCTTCGATCCGGCGTTGAAACGCCGTTCTGAAATACGAAACCCGCCTTCGCGGGTTCCATAAGCCCCTCTCCCAGAATGGGGGAAATTCGCGTAACAAGCGAATTTGGGCTGCACCGTAGGTGCGACCTTTTCCCCCAGTTGGGGTGGGGGCCAGTCCGCGCAGGCGGACTTTGTGTTTCAGAACGGCGTTTCAACGCCGTGATAGGAATGATGACCAAGCATCAATTAGATAGCGTCGGCAAGGGACGCGAGAGGGAGCGACGATGACGGCGAAGCTGGCGGTTCAGATGTACACCGTGCGGGATTATACCAGGACGGCAGCGGATTTCGCGGAGAGCCTGCGCAAGATACGGGCCATGGGGTATCAGGCGGTGCAGTTGTCGGCGGTGGGCGCCATGAACGGAGAGACGCCGGAGGTCTCGGCGGCGGAGGCGCGGAAACTGCTGGACGATAATGGCCTGAGATGCATTGCGACCCATCGGAATTGGGACGACCTGGCGCAGCGCACCGAGGCGGAGACCGCGTTCCATAAGGCCCTGGGCTGTGACTTCACCGCGATTGGCGGCCTGCCGGGCAATTATGGGGCGCAGGGCGCGGCGGGCTATGTGCAGTTTGTGCGGGACGCGGCCCCGGTCATCTCGCAGTTAAAGGCGGCGGGCATCCGCTTCGGCTACCACAACCACGCGCACGAGTTCGAGCGGATCGGGCCGGGACGCAGAACGCTCTACGATATCTTTATCGAGGAGGGCGGGCCGGACTTCCTGCTGGAAATAGACGTCTATTGGGCCGTCCATGCCGGGGTCAACCCGGAGCGACTGTTCGCCCAGTGTGCAGGACGCGTGCCCGTGATCCATCTCAAGGACAAGGAAGTCGTACCGAAAGACGGGCCGGTGATGGCAGCTATCGGCGAGGGGAACCTGGATTGGGAGGGTATTCTACCCGCCTGCGAACGGGCGGGCGTGGAGTGGTACGCTATCGAGCAGGACGTCTGTCGCCGCGATCCGTTCGACTGCCTGCGGGCGAGCTATACGTTTCTGCACTCCCAGGGGTTGGATTGAAGGCGCTCTTCTGGCGCGAACGCCGCAAACCGCTCTGCTACCCAATACGCACCCTGAGAGACGCTTTCGGAAGGCGACGAAACTTGCCGCCGATTGACTCCGTACCTACAAAGGAGCCAACCCCAATGTTGCCATCGTGCGCCCGGCCATCAGGCCGAACCAGGCTTAATACCCACAGCATGCGGATCCTCCCCATGCCCCATCGGAATTTACGCCCGACCGCGCGGTCGGGCAAAGATCGAATACACACCAGATTGTGAACGGAGCAGACTATGATCAACTCTCCAGATCGTAAGGCGAACGAACGCACGGAGCGCGAGGCGAAGGCCAGGGCGGCCCGCCGGGCCGAAGAGGCCTCCATTGTCGCCGGGCTCAAAACCGTCCTGGACGCCGACGAACAACTGCTTGGCTTTGC
>DATGIG010000352.1:0-3332 GCA_035295825.1 Chthonomonadaceae bacterium
CACCTCGGCGGCGGTCTCCGCCACCCGCTCCCGCACGCCCAGGAACAGCTCGTACTCCAGTTCGACCGCCTTCTCGTCCGCGCCCAGCACCCGCGCCTCATACTCCTTGAGGTCCGGCGTAAAGTAGCGCTCGCCCGTGGAGGTGGTCTGTTTGCGGATATAGTTGTCCGGGACCTTGCTCAGGTTGGCCTTGGTCACCTCGATATAGTAGCCGAAGACCGCGTTGAAGCCGACCTTGAGCGAGGCGATGCCGGTGCGCTGCCGCTCCGTGGTCTCCAGGTTGGCGATCCAGGTCTTGGCGTCGGCGCTGGCGTTGAGAAGCGTATCCAGTTCGGTGTTGTAGCCGGGGCGGATCAGGTTGCCCTCGCGCAGCCCGGCGGGCGGATCGTCCACCAGCGCCTGTGCGATCAGCGCCGCAACGTCGGGCGGACAGGCGAGCCGGTGCGCCAGGTCGTTCAGCTTCTCCGACTTCGTTCCCGCCAGCACAGTCGCCAGTTCGGGCAGGCGCAGCAGGGCGTGCTTGAGCGCGACCAGGTCCCTGGCGTTCGCCAATCCTGCCGCTGCCCGGCTGACCAGGCGCTCCATATCCCCCATGCCCCGCAGCAGTTCTCGCGCATCGCCGCACCGGATAGTATCGTTCACCAACTCCTCGACCGCCTCGTGTCGCCGCTCGATGTGCGGCACATCCAGCAGCGGCTCCTCCAGCCAGCGGCGCAGCAGGCGTCCGCCCATCGGGGTGAGGGTCTCGTCCAGTACGCCGAGGAGGGTCCTCTGCCGTCCGCCGTCGGAGAGCGCGACCGTCAGCTCCAGGTGGCGGCGGGCCGGGCCGTCCAGCACCATGTACTCACGGGCCGAGTAGGTGCTGAGGGTACGGATGTGAGGCAGGGCGTTCACCTGGGTGTCCTGGAGGTAGCGCAGCACCAGGGCGCAGGCGTCCAGGCCCGCCGTATACTCCTCGCAGCCGAACCCCCGCAGCGATTGCGTCTGAAAGTGCTGCAAGAGCAGATCGCGGCTGCTCTCGGCGCGGCGCGCGCGGCCCTCGCGGGGCGTGTAGGGCGTAATAGTGGCGGAGCAGGCGGAGCGGATCGCCTCCACCAGCCCCTCGTCCATCGTGTCCGGCAGGACGATCTCCGCCGGCTCCAGGCGGGTGATCTCATCCAGCAACTGCTCCACCCGGCGGTCGCCCTCCAGCTCCGTGGTCAGGAACTCGCCCGTGGAGACATCCACGATACCGATGCCCGCCACCGGGTCGCCCACCACCGCCGCGACCAGGTAGTTGTTGCTCTTGGAATCGAGCATGTTGTCTTCGAGGATGGTGCCCGGCGTAACGACCCGCGTGACCTTGCGCTTGACCAGCCCCTTGGCGAACTTGGGGTCCTCGACCTGGTCCATGATGGCGATCCGCCGCCCCTTCTTAATCAGCCGGGCGACATACCGCTCCGTGGCGTGGTGCGGCACGCCCGCCATGGCGATGCGCAGGCCGCCGTCCTCGCGCCCGGTGAGGGTGATGTTCAGGTCGCGCGCGATGGTCTCCGCGTCGTCGCCATAGGCTTCGTAGAAGTCGCCGACGCGCATGAGAAGGATGACGCCGGGGTGCTGTTCGCGGGTGGCGAAGTAGACCTGCATGAGCGGCGTCCCGCCCTTATAGTTGGGTGGCGTGGGCGCAATGGGGCGCCCTGCGGGGGTGGTGTTCGTCTCGGACATAGTGAGAAGAGTATACAGAATTCGGGGCGAAGCGTCAAGGGGGATTTTGAACCACAGAGGCACAGAGACACAGAGAAGCCACAGAGAAAAGCGGAGGGAAAACAAAAGGACCCCTGCTTAAATATCCTGCGGTTCTTCGCCCAGCGAGATTTCCACATGTCGCAACGAATGGAGCGTCGCCTCGTGCATATCCTCTTCGCTCCATGCCTCGTTATCATCCACAATTACCGGAATACGCTCCGTATCGGTGGTCGGCTCAAGCAACGAGACACCGTCTTCGATCATGCCTTCGATATGCATTTGAACTGCTCCCCGAATACGCTGTTTACCTGCTCCAGCGTATCGCCGACAGCCACACAGCCAGGAAGGTCGGGGAGATAGGCTCCCCAATTCACCTTGCCCCGTTCGTAGATAACCACATACTCTTTCATACTCATATTCCGTCTACGATTGCTCGAACAATAACAAACAAGTAACTCCGATAGATTTTACTGTTGTAGATATTTACCTCTAATAACGTCTGATTTGTGAGAGGCATTCCAGCAATATAAAGATCGCAAATCTGCTACACTTTGCCTACACTTTGCCCAATGCATAAGTGGGTCGCTGGCCCCCGTCTTGTTCAATCTCAGGCACGGATCTGATGCTATTGTTTGTGATCTTCAATATGAAGGGGACGCGCTTTTTGTCAGTGTAAAGTGTAACACCATCAAGTTTTGAAACTCTAGCTGCAAAGTCTTCCATTACAAATCTCCTTTGGTCGGCTGATTCGAGGCACTTGGCCTCCCGCTCTATATCACGTCTAACTGTAATGATCACCATTGGCAGTGACTGCCTTACCAGATATTGGTGTTCCTCATTCAAGCGTTTGAGAACGCTCGGACATTCATACCGAAGAGTATACAGAATTCGAGGCGAACCGTCAATGAGAATTTGAACCAATCTCTCTGTAGATTACGCTTGCCACCGGATAATTCCGTTTTCAGACGAAATCTGCATTTTCCGTCCGTGAGGACGGTTGGCCGAAGGCCCTCCAGACGGGTACGTTCTGTGCCCGGCCTCATAAGCGGAATGCTCCTGACGCCTTCGAAATTTCAGCAGGAGAAGCATAGGACAATGTAGAATGTTCCTCCGATCCGACCGTGCAACCTCGCGCGGTATTTTGCGAAGGAAGGAATCCTATGCGCTTGAAGGAAACGCAAGACAAGAATGCTCCATTCCTATTTCATCATAACCACTTACACCGCCGTTCGATGGCCCTGCTGCTTCTCCTCGGATTTGGGTTGAGCGGCCTGGTGGTCGGTTGCACGACCACTCCGCATACCGGAGAGGGGAGCGGCGTCCCGCCGGGGACGAACGCTGGAGCGTCCAGCACAAGCGCTTCTGCCGCCGGCAATGTCCTGCGCTACCCGCTGACCACCGATCCGACCACACTGGACCCCGGCACCGTTCAGGACGGGACCACGATAGACATGCTCCAGCAGGTGTACGAGGGATTGGTCAAGTGGGATGAGAAGAACCAGCTCGTCCCCAACCTCGCCACCAGTTGGGAGCAGGACACGGCGGGAACGACCTATACTTTCCACCTGAAGCACGGCGTCAAGTTTCATAATGGGAAAGAATTTACC
>DATGIG010000353.1:0-4079 GCA_035295825.1 Chthonomonadaceae bacterium
AGGATCTGGCGCAGGAGACGCTGCTGCGGGCATATATCGCTTTCTGCGAGGGACGTTTCGAGGAGGGGACGAATGCGCAGGCATGGATGCTGCGCATTATGACCAACCTGTTCATTGACGAATATCACCGGCGCAAGCGCCGCGAGTCAGTCGGACTCGACAGCCTGACGGCTGGTGGAGAGCGGGTGCCGGAGTCGCTGCGGGTTCCGTCCGAGGAGTTACCAGACGTGGCGCTCCTGGAAGCGGTTCTGGATGAGCCGCTGGAGTGCGCCCTGGCCTCCCTGACGCCGCCCCTGCGGGCCTGCGTGATCCTGGTCTATGTCGAAGGCATGGAGTATGTGGAGGCTGCACGGGCGCTGGGAATACCGGTCGGGACCGTTCGCTCGCGGCTGGCCCGCGCCCGCCTGCAGCTCTATGAGCGGCTCTACGACTATGCGCGCGAGCGGCAAAAAGTGTAAAAACCGATCGAGGAGAGTTCGGATATGGGAGGACAGGCGATCAGACCATGCTGGCATATGGCGCGCTGGGTCAACGCGCTCGTGGACGGCCATCTGAGCGGCTTTGCGCTCTGGTACACGAATCTGCATCTGGCGGGCTGCCCGAAATGTCGCGCGGCCCTCGAATCCCTGCGCGCCTTGCACCGGCGGCTGCAGAGGCTGAACGGCACCTGGGCGGAGCGGCCGGTTACGCTCAGCGCGGATCGGCATGTGGCCTTGCAGACGGCGCTGGACGCCATAGATCGGGAGGCGAGCGGATAAGTCGCGATTTCCCCTGTAAAACAGGAGAAAACAGTCTGAAGCGCGTATAATAGAATAAGACAGGCTCTTCGCGTCGCTGCTATGCGGCGGAGGGCCGTTCCTGCGACCGGGAGGGCCATTAAGCATGAATCTATTTCCGCGCACCATTGTGGGCGGTGTCTCCGTCCCCAGGCTGATCTGTGGCAGCAACTGGATGCTGGGCTATTCCCACACAAGCGCCGCCAAGGACCGCTTCATACGGGAGCTGTTCGATACGCCGGGCAAGATCGCCGATATCGTCGAGGTGTTCGCGCGCGCCGGCTGCAATGCGTTCATGAGCCCGCTCACCGATTTTGTCGCCACCGCCCTCCGGGAGGTCGAGCAGCGCACCGGCGAGCGCATGATCTGGATCGTGACGCCCGGCAACTACGAGGGCAGTGGCATGGATGCCTGGAAGGCCGCCGTCGAGAAAGCGCGCAACCTGGGCGCCACGTTCTGCTTCCCGCACCAGTGCATCACCGACCCACGCATTGACCGCATCAACCGCTGTCTGGCGCCCGACCTGCTCGCGCTGCTGCGCGTGGTCCGTGAGGCCGGCCTGATCCCCGGTCTCAGCACCCACATGCCCGAAGCCATCACCTGCTCGGACGCCAGCGGCGCGGACGTGGAAACCTATATCCAGCCCTACAACGCGCTCGGCTTCCTCTGCCAGATCGAGACGGACTGGCTCCAGAAAATCTTCCATGCCGCCCATAAGCCTGTGTTGACCATCAAGCCGCTGGCCGCCGGCCGCCTGCTGCCCCCGACAGGATTGACCTTCGTCTGGAACACCCTGCGCGACTGTGACATGGTGACCATCGGCACCCTCAGTCCCTATGAGGCCGAAGAGGCTATTGAGATCAGCCTCTCCTGCCTGGAGCGGCGCACCGCCGAGGTCGAGCTGCAGTTCACCCGCAGCAAGCTGAGCCTGGTCGCCAACGGCTAATAGAGACCGATCCCATGGCTCTCCCTGGCATCTCTCCTCTGGCGGAGGACACTCCCGACACCGGCGTCCGCCGTCATCTCTGGACTCGCACCGAGGCCGCGCGGGTGCTGGAGGCCGGGCTCTTTGGACCCGATCAACGGATGGAGCTCATTGCCGGGGAGCTGATCGACAAAATGACTCAAAACCGCCCCCATGGGATCAGCCGGTCGAAGGCTCAGCGTGTCCTGGAGGCGGCGTTCGGAGAGGCATGTTATGTCAGTGTGCAGACTCCTTTAGCCATAGACGAGGAGAACGAGCCGGAACCCGATCTGATGGTGGTGATCGGCAGCCCGGATGACTATGACAGCCATCCTACCGCCTCCTCCGTTCTCCTCGTCATGGAGATTTCCGACACCACCGTGCGCTACGATCAAACAACGAAGGCCCATCTCTATGCGTTCGCCGGTGTCGCGGAGTATTGGGTGCTCATTCTAAAAACCCGTACCCTGGAAGTGCGCCGAAATTCCATCAGCCTGCCGGAATCTCCCAATGGCTATGGCTATCGGAGCCTGGACCTCTATCGGGAAACGGACACCGTTTCTCCCCTTCATGCCCCGAATGTGGCTATCCCTGTTTCCAGCTTGCTGCCTCGCACAAAAGCGTCCCATCTTTCCGATAGGCATAACAACAACCCACTTTTGCCTCATTGAGCCTTCCCGATCTTTTCCACGGGCAGGGAACAATATGCCCGGTGGAGCAATCAGACATACTGACGCCAATCAATAGATCCAGGAACGCGAGGAACCGTCAGCTATCGTGCTGAGAAGGGGACATTTTTCAGGAAGTAGTTGCTAACGTCGCCGGTTAGATCACGAGCAGTAGCAGCCTTCTGTCTATATTGCGCAGTAGTCTTCTCTCATTCATTCCTGCTCTACGCGCATACTTCTTCGATCCGATCGGGATCGGAAAGGAGGCCCTTATCCAGACTCTGTGTACTAGATGGTCTAAATCGCTATCATCGCTCTCATCCGCGCTTCTCTGTCCGCCAGTCTGGACCGGTGAAGCTTACGCAAGCCCGATTTGCTCCGGCAGCCGGAACTGCTGGAGCAACACCAGCCGTCTGACCTCCTGAAAGCAGGCTGCCGAACGTTTTGCAGGTCCTCCCTCGGAAGAGCTGGCAGGGCTGCAAGTCTCCTGCGGCGCCTGCGGAGGACAGGCGGCTGGCTGCTTTTTCCTTTCTAACAAGCGAGTAGTGATTTATGACTGTATGGAACTGGTTCTTCCCCTATATGACACGGAGACTCCGCCTGAGAAGGATGTCGTATTTAAAGACCCTGCCTTTACAGAAAATCGCACGGAAGCCATCCACCGCTGGATTCCCTGGATCGCCGGTTTCTCCGCCGGATTTGCAGCAGATTGCCTTCGCGAATATCTTCCCGATGTAGCGCCGGAAACCGCTGTTGTGCTGGATCCCTTCGCCGGCGTCGGGACTACGCTCCTGGAAGCCTACCGGCATGGTTTTAATACCGTTGGGTTTGAGATCAATCCTTATGCTGCCCTGGCGGCCCGCGCCAAGATGGAGGCCGGCGAAATCTCGCTTCCCTTGCTAGAGTTCTGGCTGCGCATTTTTCAGGCAGCTCTGCGTGACCTGGAGAACGCTCCTTTTCCGCCTCCGGCTGTCGTGCCTCCCGGTTTTCGCAGTCGTATTCCTTTCTTCAGCAAGCCGATCGAGACTCAGGTCTTGAACGTGCTGGCCTTTATTCGGGGCCTGGCCGATCCGAAGCTGCGCGATCTCTTTCTGGTCGCCTTCGGCTCCGTGATGGTCAAGTTCTCCAACTATACCTACGAGCCCAGTCTGACCTCCCGACCCGGCTCCGGCAAGCCGTTGATAGCAACGGCCGATGTGGTGGGCATCCTGGCGGCCAAGCTGGCGCAGATGGCGCAGGATTGCCGCGCGCTGCAGAAAGAGGTTGAGGAATTAAGTCCGAATTTGCGCCGCTCGGTCATTCAGGATAGCATTTTCTCCGCTTCCGAATATCTGCCGGACGGCTCTATTGATCTGGCGATTACCTCTCCGCCTTATCTGAACAACTATCACTACATTCGGAATACGAGACCCCATCTGTTCTGGCTGGAGATGATCGAGGATACAACAGGACTGCGCCAGATCGAGGAGGCGAGCTTCGGAAAGTTCTGGCAGACCGTTCGTGACGGGGAACGCATAGACCTTGCCTTCTCCCTGCCCGATCTCGAAGCGGTCCTTGACCGGCTTCGCAAAACCAACACGGCGAAAGGCATCTACGGGGGCGAAGGCTGGGCGAACTACGCCGCCCAATATTTCAACGACACCGACCGACTGTGCGCCGTTATGCAGCGGC
>DATGIG010000354.1:0-22384 GCA_035295825.1 Chthonomonadaceae bacterium
TGGATCACTTCATCACCCAGAATGTGAACCTCCAATCGGGCGGATTGCGCCTCCATGCCGACTATCAGGACATCGGCAAAGCGTTCTCCGGCTTTCAGGCGCTGAAGACCGGCAATGCCAACAATAAGGCCCTGCTCGACCAACTGACGCAGATGGAGGGCGAAAAGGGCATCCGGCGCACGGGCTTCGGCCTCAGCACAACGCCCGATCCCAAGAGCAAGGCACCGACAGGCATGGCCTTCGATGTGAGCCAGATCCAGGACGCCAAGGGCGCGATCCGCCAGGAGGCGCTGGGCTACGCCGGGCGCAATTTCCACCTCAATTATGCCTCACGGGACATTAGCGAGGGCTTTTCGCAGTTCACCGGCCTGCGCGAAGCGGACAAGGCGCAGTGGGCGCATGAGAAGGGGATGAAGACCACCAACCTGGGCTTCGGGATGAACTTCGGCAACGGCGGGAAGAAGGGCAGCCAGCCCGGCGTCCTCGACTTCGGCCAACAGAGCTTCGGCGATAAGAGCGGCGCGCTCTCGCGGCAGACGCTCTCGCTCGCCTCCGGAAAATTCGGCTTCCAGATGCTGGATCGGAAGGCGGACAAGGGGTTCAAGCGCATCAACGACCTCTCCGATGCTGACAAGACGGCGCTCGCCCTCGACCTCTACCACCAGTTCGACCCGACCGCGAAGGCGACTTCCGTGACGGCTGCCGACAAGGCGCAGGTCGCTAAAGAGGCGGGGTTTGCCCGCAGCGGGCTCCGCGCCGACATGAACTGGGGCAAAGGCGGCGGAATGAACTTCTCGCAGTTCCGGGTCGCCGATACCCCCGCAAGTGGGAATGCGGTCGCTCCCGGCCTGGAGCGCGAGAACCTGGCCCTGAATTCCAAACGCTGGTCGCTCAGTTATACGCAGCGCCGCATGGATGCCGGCTTTACCCGGACCGGCGATCTCTCCGATGTGGAGCGCAACTACCTAGCCCTCGACATCCGCCGCCAGTTCGACCCGAACGCCACACTGGGCCTGGTGACACAGAAGGAGCGCGATCAACTGGCCAAGGAGAGCGGCCTGCAGCGCTCGGCCCTGTTGGGCCAGTTCCAGGCCGGCAAAGGGAGCCAGTTTACCCTCAGCCGGCTCACCCTGCAAGATGCGAACCATGCTTCCCCGGCGGATTCGGGGGTGCAGCGCGAGACACTGGCCTTCACCAGTAAAAATCTGCAGTTCTCACTGCTCGACCAGAGCATCTCCTCCGGCTTTAACCGCCTGGCTGACCTGAACGATGTGGAGCGCGCCCAGTACGCCAACGAACGGGGGTTGACCCGCCTGCAGACCAGCCTGCTCTGGCAGGTGAACAAATATACGAAATTCACCTACAAGGGCCTCCGCTACGACAGCACGGCGGACAGCGTTGCGGCGGCCTACACCGATGCACAAAAGCAGAACCAGGATGCCCAGGCCGCAGCAAAAGCCGCCTCCCTCAGCCTCCTTCGCCAGAACCTGGCGTTCGAGACCAAGGGGTTCACGCTGAACGCCAACCAGTCCGATACCAGCAAGAACTTCAACCGGGCCGCCGACCTCACCGTGCCTGCCGCCGACCGACCCAGCATCGAGGCGGATCGGGGCTTCAAACGCACCGACCTCACCACCAAGCTCACCTCCCTGAAAGGTTTTGTCCTGGATGGCTTCTTCCTGAACGCCGAGGACCCCGAAGACCAACTGAAGCACGACGCCCATCGTGTCAACGCCCAGTATACCCAGGGCAAACGCACGGCATTCAACTTGCTGGATGAGAGCGATATGCTGGGCGCGACCGGAAAGATCAATGGGACCGCCCATAGCCTGCTCACCCTCAACGAGCAGATCGGCAAAGGCTTCATGCTGAACCTGCTCCACGAAGATAATACCACCCTGAGCAATGGCGCGGAGACGGTGGATACGCACACCGACTTCCTCCACTTCGAGACGCCGAAGCAGAAGCCGAACAGCCTGATGTTCGAGACCAAGCACGTCACGATGAAGGACGACATCCACGAAAACACCACCAACCTGAATGTCCATGTGAAACCGAACCGGGACCTCACGTTCGCCTACACCCGCCTGGAGGTGGATCATGGGGACGACAACCCGGCGGATAAGAGCGATCCCACGAAGAAAGATACCGTAGAGACCACCGATACCTTCGACCTCCAGTGGCAAGCGACCAAGAAGTTCGCAGTCATCCTGGGATCTTCGCAGCGGGATACCACCGACAACACCAACGCCGATACGGTCAGCGTCGGGATGCAGGGCGACCCCGTCCGGAATGTCACCATGACGGCCAAGTTCGATGAGGTCCATAATACCAAGAACACCAAGGATGTCGCCGACTTCTCCCTCTGCAATGCAAAGCCCTTCTCGTTCGGTCCCATCCAGAATCTGACCATCACCGCTCGCTATGCCTCGCTGAACGACCAGCGTAAGCTCCAGAACGAGACGATGACCGGCCATGCCGCCTGGAAGATCTGGAAAAATGAGTTTGTCCTGGATTACGGCGGCATCACCAAGCCCGACGGCACCAGCACCATCACCCGGCTCTATTCGTTCACCACGGACCCGAACCCGAAAAAGGCGTTCCATGGCTTTTTTATGTACAAAGTGCGTACGCTGGCGGACGGCCAGGACCAACTGATACGCCGCTTTACGGCGGACTGGCGGCTGAGCAAGCGCTCGAATTTCGTCTATAGTTATGGAACTCTGCCCGAGGACGACAAGGGCAACATCAAGCCCTTGGAATCGGCGGACATCGCGTTCAAGCATGCTTTCCGTCCCGACAAGACCTTCCAGTTCTTCTATCGCCTGAGCAACAACCTGGGCACCAAGGCCCTGACGCGCTCGCTCGGCATCGGCTACCAGGGCCAGCTCACCCGTAAGATCAAGATCGGGCTGGACTACAGCAAAGATACCAATATGCTGGGCGGTAAGTACGACCGCTCGGACCACCTCCGCCTCGCCTATGACCAGCAGGTCAGCCCCAATCACTTCATCACCATCTCCACCGACCTCCGCAGCCACGACCACATTGGTCTCACCAACGAGGTCCAGACCAACATGGACTTCCGGTCCAACTTCTGATCCTCCTTGCTGCTTCCAAAAACGCACCCATTCGGCCCGCTCGGCAGGATTCTGATTGCATGCGGTGAATTACCCTGTTGACATAGAACCGCGCAGGAGGTCGCATGGTAGTTCGTTTTCGCCCGGCAACTTTAGAAGACGCTCCGCAGGTTGCGGAGGTTTACCTGGCATCCCGCATGGCGTTTCTCCCTTTCGCCCCCTCCGCGCATTCGGATGAGGAGGTCCGCAGTTGGATCGCCAACCGCCTCATTCCCGCCGGGAATGTCACCGTAGCCGTGACAACCCTCGAATCAGGTCATGGCGAGACCGAGGAGGTCGTCGGCATGATGGCGCTTGAGCGCGAGGAGGGTTTCGGCTGGATCGACCAGCTCTATCTGGCTCCTTCGGCGGTGGGGCGCGGCATCGGAACCCAACTCCTGGAGCGGGCCAGAGCGGAGTTGGAACCGCCCATCCGGCTCTATACCTTCCAGGCCAACACAGGGGCGCGCCGGTTCTACGAGCGGCATGGCTTCCGTGCCCTAGCCTTCGGCGATGGCACGGGCAATGAGGAGGGCTGCCCGGATGTGCTCTACGAATGGGCGCCGCAAGTTAAGGAGGATGAGAGACAGTGAAGAGACGGTTCCTACTCACTCTGGCGCTGCTGCTCTGCGCCCTGCCCCTGCGGGCGCAGTCGCCCATTGCCCTGACCCACGTGACCGTCATCGATGGGACGGGCGCAAAGCCGAAAACCGACCAGGCGGTCCTTATCACCGGAGATCGGATTACGGCAGTGGGCAAGACGGACAGGGTCGCCCTGCCGGAGGGGACGCGCGTTGTGGACGCGACGGGCAAATTCCTGATCCCCGGCCTCTGGGATATGCATGTTCACGGGACCGGTATCCCCCACTTCAGCGAACTCTATGTCGCCAACGGCATTACCGGCATTCGGGATATGTTCAGCCCGACCATGGCCTATGTGCAGATGACCCGTAAGGCCATCGAGAGCGGTCAGGCGGTCGGGCCGCGTATCGTGGCGGCGGGGCGCATTGTGGATGGGCCGAAACCGATCTGGCCCGGTTCGGTTGCCGTTAAGGATGCGGAAGAGGGGCGCAAGGCGGTCGAGACCGTCAAGAAAGAGGGCTCCGACTTCGTCAAGGTCTACTCCCTGCTGCCGCGCGACGCCTATTTCGCCATCGCGGAGGAGGCGAAGAAGCAGGGAATGGTCTTTGCCGGGCACGTCCCGGATGTCGTCAGCGCGGCGGAGGCGTCCGACGCCGGACAGAAGAGCATCGAGCACCTGACGGGAGTGCTGAAAGCCTGCTCCTCCCGTGAAGCCGATATCATGCATCCCGATGCCTCCCTCTCTCCGGAGCAGCGTGACGACTTTGTCACCCAGGCGGAGTTGGAGGCGTATGATGATGCCAAGGCGCGCGCCCTCTTCGCCCGGTTTAAACGCAACCACACCTGGCAATGCCCCACGCTCGTCGTGCTGCACAACATCGCGTATCTGAACGACAAGAGCGTCACGGAAGACAGCCGCATCCAGTACTTACCCTCCTATGCAACCGGCACCTGGAACCCGAAGAACGACTTTCGCTTCCAGAACTTGCCCGCGAACTACTGGACCAACGCGCAAAAACGCTATCGCAAGAACCTGGAGATCGTCGGGAAGATGCGGAAGGCGGGCGTGGAGTTCCTGGCAGGGACCGACACGATGAACCCCTTCTGTTTCCCCGGCTTCAGCCTTCACGACGAACTTGCGTATCTGGTGGAGGCAGGCTTAACGCCTATGGAGGCGCTCCAGTCTGCGACCCTCAACCCGGCCCGCTATCTGGGCAGGGAGAAAGACCTCGGCACGGTCGCGCCGGGCAAACTGGCCGACCTGGTCCTGCTGGATGCCGACCCGCTGCAGGACATTCATAACACCATCAAGATCCGCGCCGTCTTCACCAACGGACGTTTCAACGACCGGGCGGTGCTGGATAAGATGCTTAACGACGCGAAAGCTGCGGCCAAGCCTGCGCCGGCCAAGCCCTGATGGGGACGCGTCGGGCCGCAAGAGGGCGCGGGTTGTAGGGGCGCGGAGGGCGCAGCAAGCAGCGCCCCTACAACCCGCGCCCCTACAGGCTGCGCCTTGACCTTAAAGGGGAATAATAATCGGTTTTAGGAAGGAAAGGAACCCGATGGACGGTGTGGTGACGGCGGTAAGCCTCAGCGCGACGCATACGTTCAGCAAACAGAACCAGGACTGCATCCGTCTGCTGGCCGGATTGGGTGTCGAAGGAGATGCGCATATGGGCGAAACGGTCAAGCACCGCTCACGGGTCGCCCAGGACCCGACCCAGCCCAACCTGCGCCAAGTACATCTCATTCACGCCGAACTGCACGACGCACTGCAGGCATCCGGCTTCCGCGTCTCCGCCGGAGTGATGGGCGAGAATATCACCACGCGCGGCATCGCGCTGTTGGGACTGCCGGTCGGCACACGCCTGTACCTGGGCAATGAGGCCGTGGTGGAAGTGACCGGCCTGCGCAACCCCTGCGCCCAACTGGACAATTACCAGCAGGGCCTGCTGGCAGCAGTTCTGGATCGCGATGCACAGGGCAACCTGATCCGCAAGGCCGGGATCATGGGCATCGTCCTCACTGGCGGCGAAGTGCGCCCCAACGACCCGATCCGTGTCGAACTGCCTCCGGAGCCTCACCGTCCTCTCGAACGTGTCTAGCACGATGCCTTGAGCGGGAAACGAAGCATATGACCGCATTCGACACAAAGCGACTTCCCACCGATCCCGATGCCATTGCCCCGGATGGCTCACAAGTACGCATTCTGCTTCGACTTGCGGGGGGAAGCCAGGCTCATTTTGAGCTGGCCGGCGGCCAAGTTTCCCGCGCAGTCGTCCATCGGACGGTGGAGGAGATCTGGTATTTCTTACAGGGGCAGGGAGAAATGTGGCGGAAACTAGGCGATCAAGAGGAGGTTGTCCCGGTGACGGCGGGCGTATCGCTCACGCTGCCGGTAGGCACGCAGTTCCAATTTCGGGCATTCGGGTCGGAGCCTCTCGCAGCCATCGGAATTACGATGCCGCCATGGCCAGGCGAGGGGGAAGCCATCATCGTTCAGGGTAAATGGGAACCGACCGTGCAGGAAACATGAATATACATAAGGTAGCTACAGATTGGGATTACTCCTCCCCCCGGCTTTCTCCGGAATTCGCCGAACTGAAGCAATTCGACCTTCAAGCAGAAGAGCAAAAAGCCATCACAGCCCTTCCGCAATTGATGGCAGGTAAGGAGTATCGAACCGAAGACAAATCCTGGGACATCTTAATGCGTCCCGTTCTCGCCTCAAAGCAGGCGTGCCTGAGTTGCCATACAAACGTCCAGCCGGGCGCGACGCTGGGCGTTATAGTCTACGCCGTTCGCAAAGTCAAGCATAGTGCATCCGGCAAACCGACCGCGCCTTAAGGTCTCAAGAAATCAAAGAGGCGTTTGCAACTTTCTCCTTATTTCCAGTGTCACTTCAAGCGGGATTGAAGGTCATCTTCCTGGGAGGGGAATATTCTTGTGGAGAAACTACGCTCTAGTTGGAAGCGCTTAAAGGGCTCAGGATGTGCTGGCGTAATGGTCCGCCTCGCCATGGTTAACAATGACATCGGTAGTGCTCAGCTCTTACTCGGTTTAGTGAAAGAGTATGACAACCCGGACGCTAAACCCAACTCAGACTTTACGCTAAGAGAGGTGTTACGAGATTCAGATCTTCGTAAGGGCCTGCAAATCTATGCGTTCCGGATGCTAATCGGCCATCTTCGTGAAGGACTTAAGGTCGTACGCGACATCGTCACTTTGGAGCGAGACAACAATCGAGAAGTATGCGGCTATCTTCGCCGATTATCGCAAGATGGTGTACAAAGTTACGACAAACTCAAATCGCTGAGTGACAACTTTAAGCAACCGGGCAACAATTTCTCAAAACTCGTTACCAGTGTCCGTGACGCATTAGGCTTTCACTATTCAGATGGAGACAAAACCATTGAACGGACTATAGCCAATCTGGCAGAAGCAGAGGTTCCTTCGGTCAATAGCATCGTTGGTACAAAGGATGCTCGGACTTCGCGTTTCCCGATTGCTGATGTTATTGCGGTGAATGCGATTGCGAAATATATTTGGGAAGTCGAAAAGTCGGATCGCACTGATACTGAAGAAGCACTCAATACTGCAATGGAATGGTGCGGCAAACAGACTTCATTGCTATACGGATTTTCCCGCGAGATGTGTAGTATCTACTTTGGGAGTCACTACGCGATATAGCGTATAATTGATATCGCCCGGTTTCATCGTTATAGGATAATTGAAGAGTTCCGACGTGAAGAGATTCCGGCGGATCTTCGAGCATTATTGGATGGATTTTGTCGCTCTCCTCCTCAACGATAGATATTTGCATAGATAATCGGGGTGAGCGTAATCACTATATCCAACCAGGGCAAAAGAGAACCACATGAGCGATAACAGCAGCGAAGCTCCCAATCTGATAGATCGCTCCGTTAAGGCGCTCTTTCGTGAATGCCCCACCGCCATCCTACGCCTGACAGGCATGGAGATCGCGGCAGAGCAACTGCGTGTTGAAGATCCCAATCTCAACCTGCCGGAACTGCGTGCCGACCATGTCTTTATCGTGCAGCCGGAGGAAGCAGAAGAGCCCTATGCCATTTATCTGGAGTACCAACTCGAACCTGATGTGCGTATCCTGCCCTCGTGGAGTGCCAAGTGGGGCGGATTGAACCGGCAGTTGGGAATGCCGGTTGCCCTGTTGGCACTGTATCTGCACAAGGGAGATCGGGCGACGTTTCCAGACCGTTTTGTGGTGCGGTCAGGGGCAGTTGAGACGGAACTGCGCTTTACCACCATTCGCCTGTGGGAACATACCGACCGCATTCGCAGCGGAGCGCTACCAGAACTGGCTCCGTTGCTGCTCTTGTGTGAAGAGAACCCGACGGAAGAGACGATCCGCGAGGAAGTGGCCTTGATCCACGCTTCGCGCTTACCTGTAGGGATCCAGGCGGAGTTGTTGGGCATCGCGCTGTTGGTGGCGACGCGCACATTTGCGCGGAAGGTGCTGTTACCAATATTTCAGGAGGATTGGAAGATGATCGAAGGATTAGAGATACTGGACGACCTGTATCGAGATACAGGAAAACTGGACGCGTGGATAGCCGAGGCTCAAGCTGAAGGAGAAGCCAGAGGCATTCGCAAAACGCTCATGCGTCTGGGACGTAAGCGGTTCGGCGAGCCGAGTGCAGAGGTACTTCAAGCGCTGGAAGCCGTTTCTTCGGTGGAGACGCTGCAACAAATGACGGATCGCCTCTTGGGAGCGGAAAACTGGGAGGATCTCATCGCTTTCCTGCCAAGCTGAAGAGCGGCAACGCTGCATTTTAATAAACAGTTATGTTGATCCTGCATCCGCAACTTTGGGAGCGGAGATCCGGTCAATGAGACCGGAATGGCCCCAGTCGGCCTGGAGAACGCGGCCTGTCAACGACCGTCGCCTAAAGGCGAACGGCTTGTCCCTACTCGGAGGCTATCGCCTCTTGGCGGAACATTAGGGCGGCTGACAGTTCGCCCCGTGCCTTCAAGTTGAGCGCCGCATTATAGTCGGCATTCAACTTCAGGCCACAACACAGGCATTCAAACCACTCCTGGCTCTTGCGATTGGCACGTTCACAGTGTCCACAAGTCGAACAGGTCTGCGAGGAGTAGCGTGGGTCTACCTCAATTAGAGGGACCCCAGCACGCCGCGCCTTATACGCCAGAAACAGTTTGAGTTGATGGAATGCCCAAGTGTGGAGTTGGGTTCGCATCGCCCGATTCAAGCCGTTTCCTCTCTGACGAATGCCCTGAAGGGTTTCGCAGGCGAGTGCCTTCTGTCGGTGGTATGCAATGCGAACCAATTCTTTACTGATACGGTGGTTCTCGTTCTTGACGAAGCGGCTCTCTTTGCGCCGCGCCTTCTGCAGACGCTTGCGAGCCGAACGGGTCTTCTTGGGCTGCAGGAGTTGGCGCAGACGATGGTACTTCCTACGTACGCGCTGGACTTGCTCGCCCGTGTGGATGTTGCCCTCGCTGTCGGTGGCAACGTTGACGATGCCGAGATCAACACCTATGACACCCTGTGGGGGAAAGGGTTCTGATTCGTCCACCGCGAAAGCACAGGAGAGGTAGAAGACGCCGTCGCGCAGGAGAAGGTCGGCCTGTCCTTTCTTGCCGCGCAGGCACTGCTTTTGCTCGGCAGAACAGAGGAAGTGCATCTTGAGCCGACCGTGTAGTGTATTGATGCTGACGATCTGTTCTTGGACATACCAGGTGAGCAGATCTTTGTCAAGTTCAACGGCTCCCAGAGGATGGAAGGTACGGAGGGTATCGCGATCCAACTTGTAGGCATCGGCGACCTTGGCGATTGCGCGCACAACGTGATTGGCATTCAGCCCGGACTCGGCTTTTATGTTATGATAGGTGAGGTGATGCAGGTCGTATTGGCGGAAGGTCTGGGTGTGGAAGGCAACCTGGCTTATTCGGTCGCAGACGGCATTGCACGTCCGCAGGGTTTGCACCAGAGCGGCGAACTGCTGGGGAGTAGTTTGCAGTTTTACGACCGTTGTCAGTTGCATGACAGTTCCCTGCTCCGTTCTGAGCATTTGCTTTCTTTTTGAGATACTCCGGAGGAACGTTCAAAACCGGAAAGTTTGCCTTGCACATTTTGACCGGATTTCTCAGGCTCTGGATGCACCTTGCAACCGCTGGTCGCTCCGCTGCATGGGAAGGGCTTCGGACGGCATTTCGCCTTTTGGCGGAAGCCTTGATCGGATGATGCTTCCCACCGCTTCGCTGCCGGAAAACGACAGTCGCCGCGTCATGGATTTGATGGGGGAGAAGAGGCGTGGATTCCTGCCTCTTACTTACCCGTAAAAAACGGCGGAGCGGATTAGCAAACGATGACTTGCCCGCTCCGCCGCAAACTGCTATAATAGGGCACGACACTTTTTGGAAAGGAACCGCTATGGAACCCGATCCTGTGCGTGCGATTATCGCGGCCCTGGCCCCCGAGATTGCCGAAACGCGGCACTACCTGCACCAGAACCCCGAACTGAGCAATCAGGAGCGCAATACCTCCGCCCTCGTCGCGGAGCGCCTGCGTGGGCTGGGACTGGATGCGGTGCAGACCAATGTCGGCGGTTATGGCGTCGTTGGGACGCTCAAGGGCCGCGCGGCGGGCGCGGAGAGCGGCCCCACCTTCGCACTGCGCGCCGATATGGACGCCCTCCCCATTCAGGAGGCCGCCGACCTACCCTACAAGTCCTGCGTACCTGGCGTGATGCACGCCTGCGGCCACGACGGCCACACGGCCACGCTGCTCGGCACGGCGGCGACCCTGGCGCAACTGCGGGACCGGATCCGGGGAACCATCAAGTTTGTCTTCCAGCCCGCCGAGGAGACCGTCGGGGGCGCGACCGAGATGTGCAAAGACGGCGTCATGGAGGGCGTGGACGCGATTGTCGCCCTGCACGGCTGGCCCGGTATGGAGGTCGGGCGCATGGGCGTCAAGCCCGGCCCGATGATGGCCTCCGCCGACACGTTCGACCTCACCATTCAGGGCCGGGGCGCGCACGCCGCCCAGCCCCACGTGGGCATCGACCCCATCGTGATCGGGGCGCATGTCGTGCTGGCGCTGCAGACGCTCGCCAGCCGCGAGGTCTCCCCCACGGATTCGGTCGTCGTCACCGTGGCGCAGTTCCATGCCGGCACCGCCTACAACATCATTCCCGGCACAGCGGAACTCAAAGGCACCGTGCGCTGCCTCTCCGAACCCATGCGCAAGGCCCTCCCGGAGCGGATCGAGCGGATGGCGGCGAACCTCTGCGCGGCCTTTCGGGCCGAGTGCACCTTCAGCTACCGCTACGGGACCCCGGTCACCGTCAACGACCTGCAGATCAATGCCCTGGTGGCCGCCGTGGGGCAGGAGGTGCTGGGCGCAGGCAACGTCGTAGAATTGGAAGCGCCCTCGATGGGCGCAGAGGACTTCGCGGTCTACCTGCACCACGCCCCCGGCGCGATGTTTCGGCTCGGGGTGGGAGCCGAAGTCACGCCGCTGCACACACCCACCTACAACTTTGCCGACACCGCCCTGCCGGTCGGCATGGAGCTGTTCACTCGCACCGCGCTGCGCTATCTCGACACATACAGTTAAACGCGGCCTTACACCATGCGCTATCTTATCTTCATCAAAGGGGATGGACGGGGCCACATCACACAGGCTCTGGCCCTCACCCAACTTCTGACACGACAGGGACACGAGGTCTGCGCCCTGGTGGTGGGCTGCGAGCCGGCGACACACCTGCCCGCCTTCCTCTTCACCAAGGCCACCGTCCCGGTGGAGCGTATCTATAGCCCCAATTTCGCCCCCGACGCCCGCTACAAAGGCATCAGTTGGACGAAGACCATTCTGGAAGGGCTGCGGCGCTCCGCCTCCTATCGCCAATCCTACCACACCATCAAGCACCTGATCGCGCACCACCACCCCGACGTGCTCATCAGCCTGTTCGAGCCCATGCTGACGCTCTATCGCCTCCGCTCCCGCAATCGCCTCCCAACGGTCCACCTGGCCCACCAGTACCTGATGCTCCATCAGGAGTTCGCCTTCCCGAAGGGGCGGCGGGTCGAGCGCTCCGTGGTCCGGAACTACACCCGGTTTACCCGCCTGACGACCGACAAGATGCTCGCCCTCTCCTTCTATGACTTTCCCGACGATGAACAGCGGCGTATCTATGCCGTGCCCCCCCTGCTCCGCAGCGAGGTCTTCGAGCGCACGCCTACGCTCGAAGACCACTTTGTGGTCTACGTCCTCAGCCATGGGCTGGCCGAGGATATTCAGGCGTTCAACCGCGAGCACCCCGAAATCCGCATCCATGCCTTCTGGAACAAAAAGGAGGCGCCCGAAACCTGGGACGCCTCCCCCACGCTCACCTTCCACCAGCTGAGCGACACCCTGTTTCTGGACAAGATGGCCTCCTGCCAGGGGATCGCCTGTACCGCCGGGTTCGAGACCGTCTGCGAGGCGCTCTACTACCGCAAGCCGGCCATCCTGATGCCCTCGCCCAGCCAGTATGAGCAGTATGTCAATGCGTTCGATGCGGAGAAGGTCGGGGCGGGTAAGATGGTGAAGTCGCTGGATCTGCGGCAATTGAAGGCGTTTCTGCCCCACTATCATCCCCAGCACGACGCCTATCTGGATTGGATGCGCTATGGCGCAACGAAGCTGATGTTCCACCTGGAGAACCCGCTCGCCTCCGGCGCGGACTTCCCTGTCGAACAGGGCGAAGGCGAGGCAGAAAACACAAAGCGCCATGCCGTGCGGGTGGAGAAGCCGCCGCGTAAATTGCGCTGGAGGCGGCGCAAAAGCAATTAGCGTCCCGGGCTTCCCTCTTTTGTCGCCTATGCGCCCCCTCTACCCCGTTCGTCTTTTTGCCGATAATCAGAGAGAGCGCTTATAAGGATCTGTTCGGATGGCTCCGGAGCGCCTCCGCATTCGGGGCGGAATACAAGAGTGGCACCTATGTTCGATGTCGAAGAGTTCGTTGAGATTACCATCTGTGAGAGCGCTTTCCGCTGTGAGGGAACCATTCACATGCGAAACAGGAACAGCCTGCTCATTGCCTGCCCTGCGGAGACCGTTCCCCCGCTCCAACCGGGCATGCGCCTGCAACTGGCGCAACTCTTCGGCGCGAGCTTCTATCAATTCGAGACGACCGTTCTGCGCTGCCAGAAGAACTATCTGGTTGTCGAAATGCAGCCGCCTCAACTGGTGGATCGGCGAAGCGCTCCCCGTTATGCCTGCACGCTCTCTATATCTTATACCCTCCAATCGAGCCCTCCCCATACCCGTTCCGAACCGCCCGCCACGCCGAAGGAGGGCCTTATTCGGGATATCAGCCTGGGGGGAATGAGCTTGCTTATTGGGGAGCGCGCGCCTGTCGGGACCCATCTGATCGTCGAGGCCATGCTGGGCGGTGAAGAGCCGACCGTCCTGCTGGCGGAGGCGCTGCGCTGTAAGCCGGTCGAAGCCACATCGGAGGGAAGTCCGGATTTGCCGACCTATCAGATTGCTTGCCGATTTCTGCACGGAACGCCGGATCATGAGCCACGGTTACGCCGCTATCTCATGAACCGGAGTGCGTCCTGACCACTCAATATCCATAAGGAAGAGGTTATGCTGGAGTTTGCCGACGCAATGCCGATCACCCTGGAAGCCTTGGATGCCGAGGGAGGGGTTCTCTCGGGTATGGCAGCCGGTTTGCGCCATCTGGATGGGGAACGCGCAATCGTCACCTTGTCACTGGAAACCCCTACACCACACCTTCAGTGGGGAGCGCGCGTCCGCTTTCAGGTTGCCGATGGCCTGCAGCGCTACTCTGTCCTGGGGACGGTGATTGCGCACGACCGGCCCCATACTACGCAAATATACGACCGAAACGGGACAGAGGAACCCGCCCAATTTGAGGCGACCCTGCAACTCTGGGAGTGTCGTCCTGCCGATCAGCAGCGCCTCTCCCCTCGCCGCACCGCACAATGTGACATCCTGTTCTACTCACTGGACCCGGAGCACACGGGCGCGGAGGTTCCCGAAGGCGACGTCTGGGTCCAGGGGGTCTGCGTCGATATCGGTGGCGGCGGCTTGCGCCTGCGCGCCCCTGCCTCGTTCACGCCGCCCAAGCGCCTTGCACTCCGGTTTACCCTCGCTCCGCCGGATAGTGACGAGGCGGCAGGCCGAGAGTTTCGCTTACAGGGGCGCGTGTTGCGCATTACACCCACGAAGCATGATGCCGACAGCCAGGAGATCGCCGTGCGGTTCGAACATCTCTCCGTTGCCGAGGGAATGGCGCTGGCGGCCTGTCTGGCTTAACCCCATCCAATGGTCGCACCTGCGGTGCAGTCCAAATTCGCTTGTTACGCGAATTTGGTATGAAATAGGGCTTTTGGCCCATGCGCATTCTGTTTGTCTGTGGCATAGTGAGAAAGGCGCTGGACACAAGAGGAAAATGCGCCATGAAGCGCGAATAGGAGCCGTATCATGCCACAGACCCGATCCCAGAACCCGCTGACGCGAATAGACGCCGTGCTGCCTGCCGGGGGTCGCCTCAAGCCCCCGTTCGCCCAGGCGCCCGGAGTGGATATCAAGGCGCTCCTGCCGCTGGAGGGCCAGACGGTGTTGCGGCGCACCATCCAGCCGTTGCGGGAGACCGAGGGGATCGGGCGTATCGTTGTGGTCGGGCCGGAAGCGGCGCTGGAAGAGGCGCGCGCGGCGGGGGCAGAGGGCGCGCTGCCCGAAGGCGAGACCGGGCCGGACAATATCTTCCGGGGCCTGGAGTGGCTTCAGGCGCAGGAGGATCTGACCGACCGCGTGTTGATCGTCACGACGGATGCGCCATTCCTCACCCCGGAGGCGATCACCCGGTTTCTTGCCGCTTGCCCCACGGATGCCGATATATGCATTCCCCTGGTAGAGCGCCGCCCCTTTGAGGCGCTCTATCCCGGACTGATCCGTACCGATACCCCCCTGCGCGACGGCTATTTCCGCCTCGGTTGCTTGTACCTGATCGATCCGCAGACCCTCCTGCGTGTGCGCCCCCATCTGGAAGCGATGTTCGCCGCCCGCAAGAGCAATTTCCAGATGGCCCGCCTGATCGGCTTCCCATTCCTGTTTCGTTACCTGTTGCGCCGTCTGAGTGTAGAGGATATTGTGGCCCGCGCCTGTGAACTGCTGCAGTGCCGGGGCGTCGCTGTGCACGATGTCCCGCCCGAATTGGGCTTCGATATAGACCTGGCCGAAGAGTACGCCTATGCGCGCGCCTACGCCGCCGGACAGATCCAGCCGACCGCGCCGGTACGGGCTACGGACCCCCTGAAGGGCAAGGAGACCGCGCGATGAGCGCGACCGGGTAGCGTGGACCGCTGCATCGTCACCCACGAAGGAAAGATCCCAATATGACTGTCGAGAGCGCAGATCAATCTCAAACACATCCTGTTACCCTGGATCAGAAGCCCCTGAGCATCCCTCAGCAACTGCTCCTGAGTTCGATGTGGTTCGCCACCAATCTGCACTGGGGGGCGTTGCTGCTGATTATCATTCCCAGTCAGACGGGCAAGATCGCGCCGGAAAACAAAGCCGCTGCGCAGGGGTTCGTCCTGGGGATCGGCGCATTTATGGCGCTGATCGTCCCACTGGTCGCCGGCACGTTAAGTGATCGGTCCCGGTCGCCCTGGGGCCGGCGGCGGCCCTTTATGGCGGTGGGCACGGCGATCAACCTCTTGGGGCTTATGGCCCTGTTCTTTGCAGGCAATCAGCACAGCCTGCCCCTCTATCTTATGGGCTATCTCGTCGTCCAGCTTGGCAACAACATCATGGGCGCAGCCTACAATGGCGTCATTCCCGATCAGGTGCCGGAAGCGCAGCGGGGGGAGGCCAGCGGCTACATGGCGATGATGACCCAGGCCGGCACCATACTGGGAGCGGTCGGTTCGGGCTTTTTGCTGGATCAGGGCAAAGTACTCGCGTGCTACCTGGGGATCGGCGGCGTGATGGCGATATTTACGCTCGTCTCTCTGGTAGGCATCAAAGAGCAGCCGTTACAAACCGAACCCGAACCGCTGAACTGGAAGCAGTTTTTCGCCGGGCTCTTGCACCCCTTCCGCTACTCCAACTTCGTCTGGGTGTGGATCACACGGGCGCTGGTGACCATGGGGATGTGGAGCGTCCAGCCGTTTATTCAGTACTACCTGACCGATGTGGTGCACGTGGACCATGCGGAGAAGATCGCGGGCTTGCTGCTGGCGGTCATTCTGGCAGGCGCGACCATCACCGGCGTCATCGGCGGCAAAATCTCGGACTATACCGGGCGCAAGGTGGTGGTCTATTTCGCCAATACCATCATTGCCATTTCTTCCTTTGCATTGGTGTTCAGCCACTCCATCCTGTATACCTTTGTTGTCGGGGCGATCTACGGCCTGGGATATGGCGCATACTATAGTGTGGACTGGGCGTTAGGCTGCGATGCGCTGCCCAATAAGGAGGACGCGGGCAAGGACATGGGCATCTGGCATATCTCGATGGTGCTGCCGCAGACCTTCGCCCCCATGATCGCGGGGGCGCTGTTGAGCGTCTTCCCCCATCAGATCGTCCAGGAGGGGGGCGAGAAGGTGGTCCACTACTCCGTCGCGGGCTACAAAGCGACATTTGGGGCCGCCGCGCTCTTCCTGCTGCTCGCCGCCGTACTGCTGCGCAATGTCCGTGAAAGCCGCGAACGCCTCCCGGTGCAGAAGAGATCGGAACGGGAGGGCTAGAGACACTCTATGTTCCGTCGCCTCATCAGCGCCTTCATCGGGATCAGCATCTTCCTTCTGACCTGTTTCGGAGGGCAGCTCGCCTATACAATCGCCGTGCTGGTGGTAGCGGGGCTGGGCGTGGCGGAGTTCGTCAAGGCGCAGCAGCAGTCCCGGCTGGAGGCGCAGGAGCTGCCGGAGCCGATCCGGGATGGGTATGGGCGCTTCGGCTGGCTCAACCCCCTGATCGCCTGGAGCGGTCTGGCCCTGCCGATGGTCGCCTACCTGCTCTGCATTCCGAACCCCTGGTGGCGGACCCCCCTGGCGCTGGCCTGTGGGCTAATCGTGCTGGCCCTGGCGCCGGTGGTGTTCCGGGCGGCCTATGCGGGCCGCGCCCTGGGGCGTTTTCGGGCGGGGTATGGCCCGTTCGGCTTCATCTACATCGGCGCGCTCTTCTCCAGCTTTGTCCTGCTGCGCGGGATGCCGGGGCGGCTGGCCGTCCCTCCCTTCGGAGAGGCCGACTATGGGGCCTGGGTGATGCTCTATGTGGCGGTCTCCGTCTGGGCCACGGATACCTTCGCCTACTTCGTGGGGCGTACCCTGGGGAGGCACAAACTGAACCAGACGCTCTCGCCGGGCAAGACCGTGGAGGGCGCCATCGGGGGACTGGTGGGCGGGGTCCTGGTGGGGGTGGCGTTCGGAAAGTGGATCCATCTGCCCCTGCAACACGGGCTCGTCGTCGGGGCGCTTGCCGCGATTTTCGGACAGTTGGGCGACCTTTTCGAATCGGCGCTGAAGCGGGAATTGAATATCAAAGATTTCGGCAATGTCCTGCCGGGGCACGGCGGTTCGCTGGATCGCTTCGACAGCCTGCTCTTTGTCGCGCCGCTGGCCTATTTGTATCTGCACTTTGTGGTGGGGTTGTGATCGGAAGAGGTGCGTCCCCGATGAGGGCCTGAGATCCGAAGGAGGCGTTGGCAATGCTCTCGGAACAGTCCAGTTTTCGCAATATCCGGCTGGTGAAGCCGGACGCGCCGGAGTATGTCGCCTTTATGCGGCGTATGGCGGACAAGCGCCCGGTACGCGGCGGCCCCAGGGCGGCGGGCGAGTACCTCGGCGGCATCATCGAGCGCTGCGTTCAGCACTGGCTGCGCGGCTTTGTGCCCCTGCAGGAGGAGCGCATTCTCGCCTGGGAGCAGCGCCAGCGCAGTGGGCGCCACGGCGAAATGTTCCGCGAGTTGGATGGGGTCTGGCAGATCGACGCCGAGTCCCTCTGCCTGTTCGAGATCAAAATGACCTATCCGGAGAACATGGAGAATGGGGTCGGGCTGCGCCAACTCGACATCGCGGCGGAGACTCTCTTTCTCTCCGGAAAGTACCACTATATCTTAAAGCGACTGGTCTATGTCGCCACGGAGAAAGTCGCGGTGCTGGAGGATGTGCCGGAGCTTGCGCCCGATGACGAGTACGAGGAGTTGGGCGTGATCTGGGTCCCGCCGGACGCCGTGGTCGCTGCGGCGCAAGCGTTGGAGTTGGAACTGCCGGAGAACTGGCAGGAGCCGGAATCGCGGGAGGGCCATATCACCCTGCCGGAGCAGGAGGAGTGGCGGCAATATGCGGAGGCGGGCGTGGATTCGCAGGAGGAAGAGGGGGGATCCGACAACCCGCTGGCGGAGGCGCTGCGGCGCGCGCTGCAACAGAATCCGGAGGACGCCGCCCCGTGAGCCAGACAAAAAAAGGCCGTCGGAGGCGTGTTTGGCACGCGATATGATTGCCTCCGACGGCATCTCTTCTGAAGATCGGAAATCCGCCACAGGAAGAGAACAAAGGGTTTCCCCATAATCGAGCTGCTGTAAGTATAGACTTCCGACCTGAGAAAAGGTTACAAGTATTCCTCAACTATTTTCTTGGAGTTTCTTAACTTTTCATGAACGCTTTTCCGTGTAGGACCCATACGCCGTTCGACTCTCGCGCCTGGATCGAGGTAGACCTCGCCGCCATTCGCGCCAACGTCGCCTTGCTCTCCGACCGCCTCGCGCCGCATACGCAGTTAATGGCGGTCGTGAAGGCCGACGGCTACGGGCATGGCCTGGTTCCTGTGGCGCAGGCGGCCATCGAAGCGGGGGCGGCCTGGATCGGAGTGGCTACGGTGGAGGAGGGAGCCACCCTCCGCCATGCGGGGGTACACGCCCCGATTGCGCTGCTCTGCCCGCAGCCGCCGCAAGAAGCCGACGCCATCCTCGCCTTCGGCCTGACAGCCTGCGTCGGCGATACGGCCCTCTTGAATGCCCTGGCGCAGGCGGCGCAAAAACCGGGCGCCCCGTCTGCCGCGCCGGAGATCCACCTGGACATCGAGACGGGGATCGGACGCTCCGGCTTCCTACCCGAAGAGGCGGTAGCCCTCTGGCGGCGCGCCACGTCCGCCGGGCTGCGCGTCACCGGCCTCTGCACGCACTTCGCCGACGCGGATGGACCGGAAGAGGCCCTCACAACCAAGCAGTGGGAGACCTTCCAATCGGTGCGCGCCGCCCTGGAGCAGGCCGGAGCGCGGTTCGACGTCCTCCACTCCCACAACAGCGCCGCCGTCCTGCGCGTTCCCGTCCACACCACCACCCTGGTGCGTCCCGGCGAACTGGTATACGGCATCCTGCCGGCGCTGCCCGGCGACGCGGCCCTGCCTCCGGTACAGCCCGCCCTCACCCTCAAAACGCGCGTAGCCTCGGTACGCAGTCTGCCCGCCGGCCACCCCATCAGTTATGGCGCAACCCACCACCTCACACGGGACAGCCGCGTCGCCACGGTGCTGATCGGATATGGCGACGGCTATGCGCGCCGCCTCTCCGGGCGGGGCTGGATGCTGATACGGGGGCAGCGCGCCCCGATCCTGGGCCGCGTCTGTATGGATCAGACGGTCGTGGATGTCACCGACATTCCCGATGTGGAGGCGGGCGAGGAGGTGGTCTGCATCGGGAGGCAGGGCACGGAGCAGCTCCGCGTCGAGCAGATCGCCGCGCTCCTGGAGACGACGGAGCACGAAATCACCACCAGCCTGACCGACCGCCTCCCGCGCTGCTATCTCCATGCCGCACCTACCCCCCTCCCAGCTCTCTCCTCCTGACCGGATTGGTAAGAAATCCCCGGATATTCGTGCAAGGTCGCGACGGAGTTGGTATAATAGATGCAGTGAAACCCCCACACGATGATATAGGAACTTGCCCGACTCGAATATCCGTATCACCATTCAGACGAAACTATCGAGTCCGATTTCCCGAAAGGAGTCCTTTGAATGATGCGCTCTCCCCTGTCCGTGCTGCTGACCGCAGTGCTGGCGACAGCGGTTCTCTCTTCCGCACCGGCACAGCAAAATACCGCCAAGCCGCCGGCTAATTCGGCCCAATCTTCCTCCGCCAAAAAGACACCCTCCGGCGCCAAAACGCCGCCGAAGCCCGCTCCCGCCTCCAGTGTTGACAACGACGTCGTCGGTGTGGTGAATAACAAAAACATCACCTGGGGGCAACTCATCGCACGCATCCATCAGGATCAGCCCCAGGTGCTCAACGGTTCGCTCGCGCAGATCATCGCCGGAAAAGCCACCGCGGCGCTCTTCGGCCCGAACCCGAAAGAATCGTTCACCATCACCCGCCAGGAGGCGATGTTAGCCCTGCGCCAGCATCCCAATCCGCAGATCGTGCAGAACCTGGAGTTGGTATTGAACGAAGAGGCGATCAATCAGCAGGCGGCGAAAGAGGGCGTCAATCCGACGGTCCAGCAGTTGGATGAGCAGATCGCCAGATTCCTCGCGCCGTTAAAAGGCAAAGACCCCAGCTTTCCTGCGACCATGACGGATGACCAGTTCCTGATGTCGAAGGGGGTGTCCCGCCAGAAGATGCGCAACAATATCCGCACGCGCACCAAGGTCGTCTTCCTGATCGAGAAAGACTTGAGCCGCCAATTGGGCCACCCCGTCTCCGCAGACGACTTTATTCAGGCCAGCCATGTGCTGGTCGGGGTCAAAGACCCGGCGCCGGACGCCAAGCCGGAAGAGAAGCAGAAGGCCGACGCGGATGCTCTGGCCAAGATCAACCAGATCGCGGATGACATCAAGACCGGAAAAAAGACATTTGCCCAGGCCGCAAAAGAGAACAGCGATGATCCCGGCACCAAGGAGAACGGCGGCGATCTGGGCATCTTTATGCGCGGCACCATGCTCAAGGAGTTCGAGAATGCGGCGTTCAGCGCTAAGTCGGGCATCATGACCGCACCGGTCCGCAGCCAGTACGGCTATCATCTCATTCTCGTTACCAAGCATGGATCGGAGATGACCGCCGATGATCGGCAGAAGACCCTGGATGACTATGAGGCCAAGCAGATACAGCCCTACTTGATCAAGCTGACGGGGCAGCTCAATAAGGTGGAGAACCGCCTGGCCGGGCTGGTAAGCCAACAGCAGGGCGTGGGAATGATCCCCGGCGGCCCTGGCCGGTAAGCTCCAACACCGCACAAAACGTCTATACACCAACGGAGCCGATTCACATGTGAATCGGCTCCGTTTCGTCGCTATTGGCACTGCAGGCTATTTCTCGGCATCCAGCACGAAGATGACACGGTACTTTTCCAGAAAGCCCCCCATGTCGTTGGCCTGAAGCAGGGCGGTGGCATCCATGTTTCTAAGGATCGGGTCGGAGGCATAGTTGCCGCCCTCGCGCCCGACAGCCCGCAGAATCAGCGGATTCTCTCCAGCGCGGGGGTTGCTGCGGGCCTCCTGTATCGAGTGGGCATACGCGACGATACCGTGTTCGATCAGCCAATCCGGGTCCACATCCACATTCCCCCAGACCGGGCTGCCATCGGCGCGGCATATCCGGGGTGACATCGAGCGCTCCAGATGCAAGCCCCGCGCATCGATAATGACCGAGGTGTACGTTTCGCGCACCACAGGGCGCTGCGGGATGCTTCTCTTCGGCGGGCAGGGCGAAGGCGTCTCGGCAATCCGATACCCATTGTCGGAAGGGGCCGTATCCCGCGACGGGAAGTGGACCTGCGGCTTGTGGAAGGTGGGGGCCGCAAAGCGCCTTGGCGCCGGTTCGGCATCCTGAGGCTCGGCGGGCGGTTTCGGATGGAATACGCCCTCACTTCGCTCCTCTTCCGGAAGCGTTGTCGCTACCGTCACTTCGAGCAGACGCCCGTTGCCGACCGTGAGGACGCGTTGCGAGACCACTTTTGCCCCACGCAGTCGGCCCTGCATCTCCGCACGGATGGTATCCTCCTTGGCCTCGAAATCGGCTCCCAGCGAGTGCGAATCGATCTGGACCTGATCCGAGAGCATCAGCAGGTTGCGCAGGGCGTCCATTTTGGCGGTGTTGTAGGCCACCAGATAGGCGCGGGCTTCGTCCGGCTCCTTTTTGGAGATCACGCCCAGGCCGGTCGCCGTGAGCCGTCCTTTCTCCCAATCGATGTGGCTCGTCTCGCTCGGAGGCGCGCCACCTCCCTGACCCTGGGCGCGATCCTTGCCAAGGACAAAGGAGGCAGGCAGGAGCAATAGAGCAATGAGCGCCGGGATCAAAGAGTGCGTTCGGATGTGTGTTGGCATTGCGGATGTTCCTTTCTGGCGTTGGGCGCTGAAAAGCATGCTGCCAGGGGCAGCCAGTCCGCGAAGTGGCACACATGGGGCGGTCCATGCATCCCTTAAGGCGATAGGTGAAGCTAAGTATTGAGAGCGCTTCCCGAATGTCGGCGGGAACAATCGGGCAAGCAGGATGAAGAGAGAGGCTTTCTAAGGGCGCATTCAAAGCCTCTACGAGCGAATCAACGAATCGCCCGAACGCCTGTGACAGGCTGTCTGCGAAAATAAGAGGCAGGTAATTATGGCCCGGCCTCCGCCGCCGGTTCCGATGCGGCGAGTGCCAGGGTGCGATCATAGGGGGCCTGGATCA
>DATGIG010000355.1:0-13008 GCA_035295825.1 Chthonomonadaceae bacterium
GCCGCTGCAGTATACGGGCAGCCTCTCCTCCCCGCAGAAAGCCGATGTGGTGAAACGGTTTATGGAGGACCCGCGCCACAAGGCGTTGCTGCTCTCGCTGCGGGCGGGCGGCGTGGGGCTGAACCTGCAAGCCGCCTCCTATGTGTTCCATCTGGATCGCTGGTGGAACCCGGCCATCGAGGAGCAGGCGGACAGCCGGGCGCACCGCATGGGCCAGCCCTATCCCGTCACGGTCTATCGCTACACCTGCGCCGGGACTATCGAGGAGCGCATTGACCGCACCCTCCAGGCCAAGCGCCAACTCTTCGACGACCTGGTGGACGATGTGAGCCTAGACCTCCGCGCCACCCTCACCGAAGCCGAACTCTTCGGCCTCTTCGGCCTTGATAGGCCCTGAATACCGCGAAGTACTGGAGTGAAGCATGAAAATCGTACGCTATGATCGGGACTGTGGAACTGAGGAGAGAAGTCATCCCTTGCCCTCTTCGAGTAAAGTGTACTACCGCAAACCCGCGTTTGGGAAATGGAAAAAAATATTTCCAATATTTTTGTCGCGCGACACTTTCTGATTTACTTGTCAGTCGTATTAGACTTTGATGCCTTGCACTCTCCAAAGTCCAGTGAAAGCACAATACCTGAAGTGTTATATCTAAGAAAAGAATAGGGGCAGCATGACCGATTTTGTAGCATACTTCAGGGTTTCCACCGACAAGCAGGGCGCGGCAGGCTTAGGCATGGACGCGCAACGCGTCTCGGTGTCTGGTTTCATCTCTGGGCGCGGGCAGATGTCGCGGAGTTTGTGGAAGTGGAGAGCGGCAGGAAGGTGAAGCGCCCGCGCTTGCAGGCGGCGCTGGAGGAGTGCCAGGTCCGGCGCGCGACGCTCGTTATTGCCAAGCTCGACCGCCTGGCCCGCAATGTGCATTTCATATCAAAAGCCGCCTTCGAAAGTGTTGACGCTGATCGAGGAGCGTCGAGACTCCGTTGCAAGCCTGCAGAAGATCGCAGGTGAATTGAACCAATTGGGGATCAAGACCCCGCGCGGCAGCCAGTGGTATGTCTGCACGATGAGAGATCAGATGCGAAAGGCGGTTTAACTGTTTCTGCTTAGGTAGAGAGCGTCGGAGGCACATTGTGATCGTTGGGTGTATGGCGTGCTAACCAATTTTCCACGTCTATAATTGATGTGAAATCAAACAAGCTTTCGCCCAGTTCGTCAAGCTGATCGGATGACAACGCATCCATGCGCTTTGTAATCTCCGGCGAGATCTCTCCAAAACGTTTACGCAGTTGACGGATGACAAGGGTTTCTTTCCCGTCATGCTGCCCGATCTGTATGCCCTCTCTCTTAAAACTGGTCATGAGTTGCATAGTTGTCTCCTGTTCTTCTTGCGGAAGCTTGGCGATCTCCCGCTCGTACCGTTTGGTCTCTTCTACTGAGAGTTTCAAGTAACTCTCGGCAAAAGTCCAGATCAGTTCTGACCTGGCCGCGTCCAACCTCAAAGTGAGCAGCATACGCAGACATTCGCTCTTGACTTTCCATCGCTCATTCGGGGCAATCCTCATTTTGGTCATCAGTGCCGTTGCCACAGGATTCGGTTGCCGGACGAATTTTCGCCAGGGCATCCGGTTCAACGGAATGACCTTGTACTTAAAACTTAACACATTGTCGCCCAAAATAGCTACTCTGAAGTGATCGGGTTCCAAGTGCTGTTCATCGTAGGAAAAGATCGCCACCGGATAGATGGGCAGACGATGCTTTGCCCGCAACCAAGAGAAGTAATCGAACATGCGTTCGGGAAAATCATCATCTCTCGATGCCTGGTTTTCCACATGGATCAGGATAAACGCAGGTTCACCCATCAGGCGGGCTCTGACCAACACATCCACGATGTGCTTTTTGCGTGCGGCCACTTCCCGAATGACTTCTTTATCCAGAAACTCCAGCGAAGCCGGGTCCAGATGGGCAGCCATCTTGGGCAGAAAAGCCTCCACGAACTCCACAAAGAAAGTCCGGAGCAGTTCTTTGAACAGGCCGTCATGATCCATGCGCTTATTATACCTGCCCAGAGAAACGTGATAGCCCGTAGCTGCAGTACCTTCCATGGGTGAACCAAAAAACCTGCTAAATGGCAGCGCCTAGTTCGCTTTTTTCAGGACCAGTTGCTCGTCGGTCGTTTTCAGGAGGTCGGCGTAGTAGCCACGGACCTTGGCATAATCCGTCGCAGGGGTTCTGCCGGAGTGGGAAACGACGGAACTGGTCGTCGTCACCGTCTTCCCATCCGAGGACTTGACAAAGGCGCGATGAAACTCCTGGAGCGGGCCGGCCAGGTTGACATCGGAGGGGGCATCCTCCAGCGTAAAGCCGTCCGGCAGCGTGATGGTGGTCACGGTATGCGTCTGGGAGTTCTCGTCCTCCACAATGGGCCAGACGCGGGTCTCTTTGACATAGGGATTGGACTGGCTCTCTGTGTCCGAACCGATCTCCAGCGGCATGATCAGCAGCTTCCCGCTCTTCTTGGCGAAATTGGGCGCCTGCAGGGTCATCTTAATGACGAACACCCCCTCTTTATCCTTGCCGTCCGGCAGACTGAAATCCTTCAGCGTGGCGCCGGTAGAGAATTTCTGCGCCATCAACTGGACCATCTCTTTGCGCTGATCCGGAGTACGGGAGCGGGCGGCCTCACGCATCTCCTGTGCCAGCGCCCCGTTGAGGGTGAGCGTCATGTCCAGATGGGCGCTCCCATCCGGCTGCAGCGCCACATGGGTGCTCACATCGGTGCTGTTCTGGTCCGGGCTGAAGGTCGGAATGGTCTTGAACTCTCCCTTGCCATCCCGGATCACCAGCGCGCACGATCCCCGCTCGTCGTAAGGAATATCCCCGTAGGCGCATAACTCCTGGGTCGCGTCCAGCCAAACCTCCTTGCCGCCGATTTCGGCGAAGGCGATACAGTGGTCGAACGCTTCCAGGCGAGGCAAGCCCTGATCCACCTTCTGATGATCCTCCCGATTGAGCAACACGGGGTACGCCTTGATACCCGCCAATCCCAACATGGTAATCAGCAGGTTCGCCTTGTCCTTACAGTCCCCATAGAGCTTGTCGTGGACATCGGAGGCGAGATGCGGCTTGTAGGCAGAGATGCCGAACAGGAGCGCCACGTAACGGGTGCGGTCGGCGACCCAGTTGTAGATGGCTCGCGCCTTCTCCTCATCGGTCTTTTTGCCTGCCGTCAGTTGGGCGACGGTCTTGCGAATGGCATCGCTCGGCTTGGCCTGCGGCTGTTGCAGGTCCCAGAACCATTTCGCGATATCCTGCCAGGAGTTGAGCGAAGAGACCTCCAGCCAGGAGAACACCTCCGGCGAGGAGGGCATGGCGGGTTCGACTTCTACGGGGTTGAGGTGACTGCGCTCCCAGGTATAGGTCTTGGTCTTGCCATCCAGGGAGGTGGTCAGGGTCGGTTTGAGGGCGTCATCATTATAGATCTTATACTTCAGCGGCTTGTCGGCGGGGACATGCATGACCAGGCGGGAGATCCCGACGGGCTCGACGCCGGAGAAGCCCCAGTAGTTGGTGAATTGGCCCGGCATGACCAGGGGGCGTGTGGTCTCCTCCCAGGTGTAATCGATGAGGCACTCATCTTCCAGGGCGGGCATGGAGAAGCTCACGGATTCGGTATCGTCATAGAGCTGAAAGTCGGAGAATGGGGAGGTGGTACGAATGTCGTTGGGGTCCACATTGATGACGGTGCCATCTTTCTTGATGGTGCGGGCGCTGACCACATGCACGCTCTGGTAGCTGGCATTATACGCGAGATTGACTTCGCCCAGGCGGTCTCGCTCCCGGCTATTGAACAGTTTGTAGGTGAGGCGATATCGGGCGACGACCGTGCCATCCGGCTTGATCGTGACGTTGCCCAGATCGAGCAAACGGGCGTAGTTGCTGTTGGGCCATTCGGCGGGCGTGGGGGCCGTGCGCATCGCTTCCGCCAGCTCCGCATCGATCGGGTTATCGGCGGGCTTGGGGCTGCCTGTAGCAGGCTTACCCGTATTGGGCGGAACAGCATGCGCCGGGATTACCGGCCCGACAAGCGCGGCTCCAACCGTGAGCCCTACGAATAAGCGGTGCAAACGATACCGAAAGACCCTCATAACACTCCACTCCTTACCATTCAATAGCCGATAGCGGGAAATCTCCTGTACATGAGACACGCGACCGTATCTCGCCTGCGCCGGGCTGGGCAGAGATCGGCGCGATAGATCTATTATCCAACATACGATCCGATTTGACAAGTCACCGATGTCCCGTATCCGCGCTCTTTTTTCCGGAGATGAATCATTTCTTTCTCTCCAAAACTGCGGGAAGTCTGTTCGCTTCTGTCCAGGCAGCAAAGAGTTGGTTCCATTCTCCGCGGAACTGGGTCGCCTCAAAATCATTCACAAAATGGCCAGAGGCGTCGTTCACCTTGAAATAGTCTAGTTTTCGCTAAAATCGGGTAAACACCGGATCGCCAGCGCCTTCTTCTGAAGGGCGCGCACGGTTGAATCAGGGAGCAACGCTCCACGATTCAGCCATTGTCGCAGGGGCAGAAATGGAGTTGCCGTCAAAACGCAGCAGGACGCTATATTGCCCCGGCGGCAGTTTGGAGGGGGCGAACAGTCTCCCCTGTGCATCCGTCTTCAGGGTTCCCTGATAAAGTAGCTCTCCATGGCCTTGTAAGATGCGTACCTGCACCGCACATCCCGCCAGCGGAACCTGTACATTGCGGAGGGTAGCAAGGGGATTTTCGCCTTTCGATTTCCGATTTTCGATGGATGTGGCAACGGGAGTGGCTCCCGACGATAGATTGGACAGGGTGAAAAAGGAGGCCAGAGGTGCGGCGGCATAATTCCGGATGTGCAGCATGCTGCGGCCCTCGGTCGCCACGTAGATCGCCGCGTGATCCAGACCGACGGCGGAAACGGCGCTCAACGGGCGCGGCAAATAAGGCGTCAGGCTGCGCCAGGTATGCCCATCCGAGGCATAGAAGACCCCGGTAAAGGGAGATGCCGCCACGACCGCGCCCGGATGGTCGCGATTAAAGGCCATGTGCGCCAGCGTGCCGAAGGCGATGGCGCGGGTTGCCAGGATCACGTCCTGCCCGTTTCCGGTCAGTTCGCCCGCCGTGAGCGGATATTTGCCGGAATCGGTCAGCAGCGCGGTTAAGGTCGGCTCGTCGTCGAAACTGTCGCCGCCGTCCAGCGAAAGCTTCACGCCGGAAGGAGTCAGTACCCAGAGCCGATCCGGGTTGTAAGGGTCCACGAACGCCGGGCCGTTCCAGCCGCCTGTAAGCAGCGAGAACGCTTTCCCGGCACGCGTATGCAGTTCCACGCGTTTCCACTCTGCGCCGACACGCTTGTACAGCGCGCCGCTCCCGGCTTCGAGAGCGAAAAGATAGTAGGTCGGATGCAGATGTCCCCCGGAAACCCAGACGCCGCGCGTGCCTTTCGGCAGATCCTTCGCTTCGATCTGCCAATTGGCAAAATGGGAGCGGTTGGCATCCGGGGCTGCTGCGAACTTCGTGGTGCGTAGCAACACCGGCCCTCCATCGGGATTCGGCTCTCCCAGCGGGCCGGGAACGGCGGCCAGCTTGCCGGCGGCATCGTAGGTCCGCAACGGGAGGCGCGCCAGCATCACCGCATCCAGCAGCGGGTATTCCGGCGTCTCCCCGGCCAGCGTCTGAATAAACTGGAGGGAGAGCGGCCCGTCGAAGGTCTCGTCGGTATTGAGCGACACCACCTGCTGATCCTCGAAGTCGGCTCCTGTCGGCGGAAACTCCCCGAAGGAATTGAGGACGGCCAACGCCGTGCGGCGCACCACCAGCGCGACGGCCCGATTGCCCCAATCCCCGGCGCTCCAGTTGACATCGCCCAGTGAATTCTCGTTCTTCCAGAAATCCGGATCGGTCTCGTTGGCCCAGCAGGCATTTGCCGTCAGGCCCGGCTGCGGATTCCAGAACCAGGCGTCGTTGTCGGAGGTCGGATAAGCCAGGCGCGCCATCTGCGTCTTCGAGGCGGGCAGGACCGTCAGGGTATGGATATGATGCGTATGCAGCCCGTCGCTCCAGACCACCCATTTCCTCCGCTGCACCCGGAGCGCATCCGCAGGCTCCGAACGCTCCGCCGGAAGCGCCTTGAACACGCCGCCGTCGCAGGCGATCCAGGCGGCGCAGGCAGGTCCCGGCCCGAAATCCGGCGCGATATGAAGATCCCAGAGGTCGGAATGGATCTGATTGGTAGGGTGAGGCGGCCCGGCCCAACTGGTCTGCACCGGGGTATCCCATTGGATCGTGCCGTCGGGGTTGACGCCAAGTGCCTGATGGACCTCCTGGCCCGCTCCATAAAAGAGCTGCAGCTTGCCTCCGATCCCTGGCTTGAGCGCCCGGTTGCGCAGCACATACGACTTTACGAACCGCCGACCGCCCAGCCCGGTTCCGTCGCCCGAGTCCAGCTTCTGCACCTGCCAGCGGTCGTTCGGGAGATCGTAGATGAGCAGCGTGTTCCGATTTCCGATGGAGTCGGGGTTCGGCTTGCAGACCAAAAACGCGCGGGTATCGAATGCGGCCAGGGAGAAGGCGTCTCCTCGCGAACGGAAGGCGATGGCATAGGGGGCCACTTCGGTCGGCAGCGATTTCACGCTCCAGGTCAGCCCATCGTTCGCTGAGACCAGCAGTTTGTCCCGTGTCCGCGCCCAGATCTTGCTCTCGCTGACAGCAAACGCCGTGATGCGCGTCACGCCGGCCGGAGACCGGGAAAAGTCGAATGCACGCGCCGATCCCACCTTGCGTCCGACTCCTGCCGCCGTCCCGACGAACAGCGTCCCCTTACGGCTGAAGGCTACGGCAGGAACCGCCTGCGAGGTACAGCCGGGCGTCGCCAGCGGATTCAGCGTGTACGTCCAGTGTTCCCCTGCATCCCGCGACTCCCAGATGCCCGCCTCGTTCCAGACCATCTCACGGGCAAGTCCATTCCGCTCACCGACCGCCAGATGCTGCGGGTTATTCGGGTCCACAGCGATGCAGCAGGCGCGCGGCGGCGAGTTGGGCAACTGTTTCCACGGCCCATCCTCCACGGCCTTCCAGATCCCTGCATTCAGGCTGACGGCATAGAGGGCATGCGTATCGCCCGCCAGCGCGACCGTCAGTCCGGACGTGGATGCGCCGCCGTTTACTTTCCCAAACGGCGTATTCGGGCTGATGTCTTCCACCACCGGCGCATCCGCACGCTTCTTCTCCGGCTCCTGTGATTGCCCCCAACCCGGCGACACGCCCGCCATCAGACAGAGCAGCATCCCCCAAGAACACCATTGCAGCTTGCTTCTCATGCGCGCTTTTCCTCGATACGCTCGGATTCCCCGCTCCCTATAGGGAGCGGCGTTGGGTATTAGGTATTATCCCCTCCCCTCATCACCCGCTCAAAAGAGGCCAATCTCTCAACAAGGCTCCATACTCTGGGAGCGGCGGCTCGCCGAAATAGGCGACATAGTCGGCATCTATGTGCGCCGCAAACGTCGTGATATGCCGCACGCCGCGCCCACCGTAGGCATCCAGATCGGCTTGGAACACCTCCCGGTTCCAGGGCAGGCGCGTCGTTAGCCGCTTCCAACCGGAGAAGCGACTGACGTCGAGCCAGTACTCCAGCGCCTGCGCGCCCTCCTGACCAAACCACTCCAGATTCGCATCCAGCGCTGTGAGAGGCTCCACAATGTCTGCTCCAACCTGCTGCGCGTACGGAATATTGTAGCGGCGGCGGATGGGCGCATACTCCAGAAAGACGCCCGGCTTCGGGCGGATCTGCTTTGGCGGCCAGAGCGTGTTGAGATAGGCGAGATGGGCGATAGTCGCCCGTGAGTCCACCGTGCGCAGCGCGTCCAACAGCCGGTTGGTCAGCAGTAGCGACTGATCGCTGTCCGAAAGTCCCCGGCACGCACTGCATCGGCACCAACCCCGGCCATCGTCACCCCACAGGAAATACCGCCCCGTCGTGGAACGCAACTCCTGACTCAACGCGACCGTATTCTCCGCGACAATCTCCAGAGCGCGCGGCGAATGGACGCAGAGGTTGGCGTCTGGGGTGTGCTCGCCGACTTCGTTTTGACGGAACAGTTCCGGATTGGCATCAAACAACCTGCGCGGCAGCAACTCCAGCATTGCATGCAACTCGAATTCCACCTGAAGCCCAAGTCGGCCACAATCGTCCAGGAATCGCTGCCCTGCCTCCGTCCGAAGGAAAGTCGCTACCTTACTGGGCTCGGAGCCATCATGGAGGGCCACCGTCGTAAGCCCCGCCCGCGCCGCCCGCTCCGGCCAGTCCTGCAAGGTCAGGTCGCCGGGATAGATCACCACGCCGCGCGTCTGAAAATAGGGATTCGTTTCCAATCTTCGCCCCTTCCCTGCCTACCCATGAACGCTATGCTGCGACAATGGCAACTACCTGATCCTCTTAAATTGAGACTATCCTCAACACGCAGGCCATATTTTCAGCCTTCCAGAGCATAGAAGCGGACGGCGTTGTCGTGGAAGAGCTTGCGCTGATCGGCTTCGCTCCAGCCGCTGACAATTTCGCGCAATGCGGTGGCCCACTGGCGGTAGGTGGCGGCCTGGGTGCAGACGGGCCAGTCGCTGCCGAAGATAATGCGGTCCGGGCCGAAGGCGTCCGCGCAGTGCTGAATGATGGGGGCGAGATCGTCTGCGGTCCAGGCGTCCGGATTGGCGGAGGCGACGATGCCGCTGATCTTGCAGATCACGTTGGGGCGCTCGGCAATGGCGGCGATATCGCGCTGCCACTGGCTCCGGTCGGTCGCCTGCACGTTCGCGTTGCCGCAATGATCGAGGACGAAGCGGGTCTCCGGGCAGAGTTCCGACAGTTGCGCCCCATCTGGGATCTCCGCCGAGCGCAGGCAGAGGTCGAAGTGGAGGCCGTTTGCGCCCAATAGCCGTACTCCGCGCACAAAATCCTCACTCAGGCAGAAGCCGGGTGGCGTCCCGCCGCCATGCAGCACCTGGCGCACGCCTTTGATGTAGGGATTGCCTTTGAAGCGGGCGAGATAGTCCGCAAACCCCGCCTCCGCCGGTCGCCCGCCGATAGTCGCCCCGACCATAGGATAGTCGGGCTGCTGGCATAACGCAATCACGTACTCGGCTTCGGCGACGTGCTGCTCCGGGGCCACATCCACCTCCATATAGACCGTCTTGACGACGTTCAGCCCCTCCGCCTCCCGCAGGTAGTCTTCCGGCAGGTGATCTTTCGCCAGCGGCCCGCCGCCGGCCAGCCAGAGCAGGCGAAAGCGACTCAAATCCCAGAGATGTTGGTGCGTATCCACCATCGGTAGCATCACAGTCTTCTCCTCTCTTCAGAGCAGGGGCATTTCAGGATGCGCAGGAGGGAGCGCCGGGAAGGTAGGCCCCATAGCCCCCCTCAACGTTCTCCAGGTCGTGATAGCCTGCATTCAGGAGCAGGCTGGCGGCAATCGTGCCGCGATACCCTCCCTGACACATCAACGTAATGTGGTCTGCGCGCGGGATTTCGGCGAGGCGTCCCGGCAGTTCACAGAGCGGCAGGCTCTTTGCACCGGACACGGAGCCGCCTGCGAACTCGCGGGGTGTGCGAATATCCAGCAGGGGATGCGCCAGCGGCGCGGACGCAAGTCGGTGGCGGAGGTCGGCGGCGGAGAGGCGTGAGAGGGTGCGGAGGGACTTGCCCTCCTCTCGCCAGGCAGCTATGCCGCCCGGAAGGTAGCCGACCATGTTGTCGTAACCGACGCGCGCCAGCCAGGTGAAGTAGGCGCGGGCCTGCGCCTCGTCCTCCACAATCGCCACGATCTTCCTCTCCGGCGTGAACAGCCAGCCGAGCCATGTGGGCAAGCCGGGATCGAGGCCCAGATAGATACTGCCGGGGATATGCCCTTCGGCGAACTCCTCCGGACTGCGGGCGTCCAGCACCAGATAGGCCGGATCGGCAAGCGCGGCCTCGACCTCTTCGACACGGAATGGGCGGGCTGGAAAATCGGTCGGCAGGAGCGGCACCCCGGCCCGGTTCAGAGCTGCCATGCGGGAGAAGTTGCCGGGCACGCGGGGCTGGCCCGCCATCATGTAGGCGACGAACTCCTCCTTGTTGCGCATCTGGAGGGCCGGATTGGTGGCGAACTCCTCGCCCAGCGTCGAGGTCGGCTTAGCCGACAGCGATTTGCCGCACAGGCTTCCCGCGCTATGGCCGGGGTAGAGGACCGTCTCCGGGGGCAGCATCCCGATGACGCCGAACGCCGAATCGTAGAGCCGGGGCGCCAGCTCCTCCGCCAGCGCCTGCCCCAACAGCTCCGGGCGGCCCAGATCCCCCACAAACATCAGGTCGCCGGAGAAGAGCGCGGGCGGAAGCGAGCCGCCGGTGTCTACGGCATAGTAGGCCATGTGCTCCGGGGTGTGGCCGGGCGTGTGGAGCGCCGTCAGGCGGACATCGCCGATCTGAAAGGTGTCGCCGTCGTTTAGAGGCACGCGCGGCACGTTCGGCTGGACCAGCGCGCTGATATGGAGCGTCGCGCCGGTCGCGGCGGCCAGTTGCGGCCCGCCGCTGACGAAATCGGCGTGTGAGTGGGTCTCGAAGACATGGATGATGGTCACTCCCAGGTGCTCCGCCGTCTCGTGATAGACCTCCACATCGCGGCGCGGGTCGATCACGGCGGCCTCCTTGCCGCTCGCCAGCACATAGCTGTTCTGCGCCAATCCCGGCGTCGTGATGGTCTCGATTTGATACATCGCGGTTCTCCTATGAATCAGGCTTATTTTAGCCCATAGCGGGGAAAGAGCAGCGTTTTCACGTCGGCGATGGATTGGGCGGCGAACCGGTCCGCTAACTGACGGTCATAGGCATCCACCTCGAACCGGACATGGTCGGTGAGCGTGGGGATGTTGTGCTTCCAGGCGTAGCTGTCCGGCACATCGTCCGGCAGCTCCTGCCCGGCGAGCGTGCCGACCGCCAGCGCCCACATGCGCGTCACCGTGGTAAGGTTGTAGCCGCCCCCGCCGACCGCCACGATGGGCTTGCCCAGCGCCTGCACGTCTTTGACCGCCTCCAGCCAGTCCTGCGCCCGCAATGCCAGATGCGCCAGCGGGTCGAGGGCGTGGGTATCCGTCCCCAGTTGCAGCAGGATCGCTTCGGGATCGAACGCCTTCAAGATCGGCAGCGCCGCCTCGCGCCACCCTTGCAGCCAGATGTCGCCGGGGGTATAGGGCGCGAACGGCACATTGACGCTGTATCCCTCACCTGCCCCCTCGCCGATCTCCTCCACATAACCTGTCCCCGGAAAGAACGCGCGCCCGACCTCCTGGAGTGAGACCGTCAGCACGGTTGGATCGGAATAGAAGGATTCCTGGACGCCGTCGCCATGGTGCACATCGATGTCCACGTAGGCGACGCGAGAGAACTTTCGGCGCAGGCGGCGGATGCCGACCGCGCAGTCGTTGAGGACGCAGAACCCGGCGGCGCGGTCGTAGTGGGCGTGGTGCAGCCCGCCCGCCATGTTGAAGGCGACCGACGCCCCGTCCAGCACGGCCTGCGCCGCACCCAGGGAGCCGCCAGTGTAGCGCAGCGAGGCTTCGTAGATGCCGGGAAAGATGGGATTGTCGCCGGTTCCCAGGCCATAACGGTAGGGATTACGCAGACTGTCCCCCCGATCCAGGGAACTCAAAGCCTCCAGAAAATCGCGGCTATGGGTCTCCTCGACCTCCTCCTCGTCCGCCAGTTCGGGCGGCGCGAGCTCCAGAGCGTGCTCGAAGAGGCCATAAGCATCCAACAGCGCATGGGTCATACGGAGGCGTTCGGGGCGCATCGGGTGTTGAGGCCCCATATTGTAGCCCAGCAGCGCCTGGGAGTAGAAGTAGAGAGGTCGGGACATGGATGACATTCGCCTTTCCCATACGGCCCGGCTGGGCCTTCGCTGGAGATGGTCGAACAGGAACGATAGCATTATTGTACCCGCAACGGCAGGAGAGGAGCGCAAAATCCGGGAACTCCGCCTGGGGGCTTTGCGTCCTATCGGCGTTACCGTTTCAAATACTATTCGCCGGTTTTGCTTCCCACAATGAGAGGCAGGACCGCGAGAGGAGAATATAACAATGCATATCCTATTCTGGATTATCGTGGGTATCATCGCCGGGGCGCTCGCCAAGGCAGTCGTACCGGGCGAGGGGCCCGGCGGCATCCTGGGCGACCTGATCATCGGCATCCTGGGCGCGGTGGTGGGCGGCTTTGTCTTCGAGGCCGTTCTGGGCCATAGCTACGGCGGTTGGATCGGCAGCACGGCCGTCGCCTTTGTGGGCGCGGCGATCCTGCTCCTCATTCTGAGAGCCATTACGGGCCGCCGGACCGTTGTGTAACATTTCACACCCCTTTTTCCTGGAAACAGGAAACCTTTGCGGCGAACTATCCGTCTAGGATAATGTAAGTCACGCACTAAGGAAAAACCAAAACCTGACCGAACATTGGTCAGTGAAAATTAAATAGCGAAAACCGAATAAAGGTAACTGAATAACGTTCAAAACTGAATAGCGACAACTGAATAGCGAAAAAAACTGAATAGCGACGTTTGTAAAGAAAACGAAATAGTGTAGAGATGGTCTTCAAAAAACCAATGAAACGCGGCAGAGCTTAAATTCGCCCTGCCGCGTTATTTTTTTGCTACGCTTCCTACCCCATTTTCGGCGTCGCTCTATTCGTAACGGATCAAGGCATTCACCTCATACTGGCTGAGGACCTTACGCCCCTCCAAAAACGCCAGTTCGACCAGGAAGCCGAAGCCGACCACCTTTCCTCCCAGGCGTTCCACCAACCGCGCCGCCGCCGCCGCCGTGCCGCCGGTTGCCAGCAGGTCGTCGATGATAATGACCCGCTGCCCCGGCTTGATCGAGTCGGCATGCATCTCGACCGTGTTCGTTCCATACTCCAGGGCGTACTCTTCGGTAACCGTATTGAAAGGCAGTT
>DATGIG010000356.1:0-7722 GCA_035295825.1 Chthonomonadaceae bacterium
GATCCTGCAGGGTCGCTTTCTGGTGGATCAGGTTGCCGCCGCGCTCTATAAAGCGCTGCAATAACTCCGATATCTTCAGCCGCTGGTCCACGGATTGCGCCGGCTTATCGAAGCGCGCGGACCAGGCCAGCGCCTTGTTGCCGTCCGGACCGGCCACGTTGAAGACAACGCCCTCGATATCGGGGCACTCCTCCGCCCAGAAATCCAGACCCAGCTCCCCCTCGATCTGCAGCGAAGTGCCGAACAGACACTGGGTCGAGAGGACCGAACCGTTCCGAATCTCAGCAGCGGTCCGATCACTGACGAGCGTGACCGAATATCCCTGCTGTAACAGCGTCAGGCCCAACTGCAAGCCCGCCTGTCCCGCACCGATAATCGTGATGTGAGGCATAAAACTCTCCCTTCATGAGGTATAGGATTAGAGAAACGCGCGGAGGGCGCGTTCGTAGTCTTCCGGAGTGTCTACGTCGGCCAGAATGGCCGGGTCGGAGACGGCAAGGGTTCCGACCTGCTCGGCGTAGCGGGTGATAAGCGTCTTCAGCGTCGCCTCGGCAGGCAGCGCCAGGATCTCCGGGATCAGGCGCGCCGCCAGGAGGATCGGATGGCCGCGTATGCCTTCATAGGTCGGCAGCAGCGCAGGCGCGGGCGTCTCCTGCCAGGCGGCAAGCAGCGCGCGCAGGGTATCGGGGCGCACCCCCGGCTGATCGCCCAGGACCAGAAAGAAGGCGGCGCATTCGGGCGGCAGCGCGCTCACGCCCACCCGGATCGAGGAGAGCATTCCGCCGGCCTCATAATCCGCATTGTAAACTGTGGTCACAGGATACGGCTCCACAATGGGAGCGATCTCCTGCCGGGCGTAGCCGAGCACGACGCAGATCGGGGCGATACCATCCGCCGCAATCAAGCTCTCCAACACCCGCGCCAGCATCGGCCGGTCGCCGAAGGGGAGCAGGGCCTTCAGCGCTCCCATTCGCCGCGACATTCCCGCCGCCAGCACCACCGCTCCGACTTTTGCAGGCTCCTGCATGCGCTCTCCTCCGCCCACTCTCTTCGCCCTCGCCGGGGCATATCCCTGCGCGGTTTCGCCCCCTTGACAAAAGAGAGAACCGGGGATATAATTAGATGGTTGCCTAAATATCTAATCAAGAAGGGAGGCGATGATGGGGACCGATGATGTCTTTAAGGCGCTGGCAGACCCGACACGGCGGCAGATCCTGCGCCTGCTCGCCGAGAAGGAGCAGACGGCGGGACAGCTCGCGGAGCAGTTCCACATATCCGCGCCCTCGATGTCGCACCACTTCAATGCGCTCAAACAGGCGGACCTGATTACGGCCCGCCGGAGCGGACAGCAGATCATCTATACACTGAACACGACCGTGTTTCAGGATGTCATCGCCGTGATGATGGACCTATTCGCCGTCCACGGCGCGGGGAAGGAGGAAGTAAAATGAGAACCTGGCAGGCAGTGGCGCTAGGAATGTTGCTCACCGGAGCGATCCTGCTCTACTCGCTGGCGCTCTATCCGCATCTGCCCGATCTCATCCCGATCCATTGGGATTGGCATGGGCGGGTGGACGGCTGGGCCGACAAGCGCTGGGCGATCTTTTTGATGCCGGGAACGATGCTGTTGATCCTGGGGGCGATGGTGGCGCTGCCCGCGCTCTCGCCGCGGCGCTTTCAGATCGAGCCATTCGCAGGCACGTTCAACTATCTGATGCTGGTTACCTGTGGGCTGATGGGCTATCTGCAGATCGTGATGTTGCAGTCGGCGTTGCATCCCGAGGCCGACATGGGGCGGGTACTGGTGGCGGGGATCTTCCTGTTTCTGGGCCTGATGGGCAACGTCCTCGGCAGGACGCGGCGTAACTTCTGGATGGGGATACGGACCCCCTGGACGCTGGCCAGCGATACGGTCTGGATCGCCACGCATCGGCTGGCCGGCAAGCTGCTGGTCGCTGCAGGGGTATTCGGCGTCGTGGCGATCCTGTTGGGCGTGCCGCTGCCCCTCTGCTTTATCGGGCTGATGTGCGCGCTCCTGATCCCTGCGCTCTACTCCTATGTGCTCTACCAGCGGTTGGAGGGCGGCGGCCCGGTGGGATAAGCCCGCCTATTTTGACGGACGGTCCACCGGCTTCAGCACGATAATGATGGTAACGGAGGCGACGGACGGAGGCGTCTCCCCCTGCACGGTCGCCACGGACATGTGCATATCGATATCCGGCGTTACAGTATTCCCTTTCGGCTTGGGGCCGCCCGGCACTTCGGTGGGGATCTGATTCTCAACAGGGATTGGGGCCGCCGTTCTCATCGGCGGCGCTTTGTCCCCGTCCGTCTTCTCATGGAGCGGCAGGGTCCGCAGCGCGCCGACTTCGCCCATCCCTTTGAGCGTGCCTAACAGGACGCTGCCCCGTGCGGCGGGAACGCGGATACAGAACGCCTCGCCTCCCGTCGCACCTACGATCTCCGTGGCGTTTTTCGCCACTAGGATCGTGCCTCCGGCCCGCTTCGTCCACGCCAGCAAACGCTCATGGGCCGCACTGACGTCGGAAACGGCCAGTTCGACGCAGACCGTCTGGGCGGGAGCCGTTTTGCTTTCATTCTTGCCGAAGCGAACGGCGGTGAGCATCCGGCTCCAGTCCTGCTGCTGTTGTCGTTCTGCCTGCCCGGCCTGCTCACGCACCCACTTATTCGCAATATCCGTCGCCGATTGGCTGATCGGATCGGGGGTAGGAGTGGGCACCCGGAAAGGATCCTTGGCAACGGTCGTCGTCGCGACGGGGGTTGTAGAAGCCACGTCAGGCTTCAACGACTTGGAGGGCTGTACGGGCGCATGCAGTGTGATCGCTACCGATTCCTGCCTCTGGTTGGAAGCGGAATGCAGGCGAGTGAGCGCGAAGAGGCCGCCTACCGCCAGTACGACCAGGCTCATGCTCAATGCCAGGCGCAGGCCGCTGCGCTGGAATGCACCGGGCCGCGCCGCGAACGACGGCTGGGCAACTCGGGACGCCGGGGGCGGGGTATCCGGCAGGCTCGCCATTATACGCGCCCGCAGGCTCGGACTGGGCCGCGCTTCTTCCAGGTTCTGCATATTCTTTCCAAGGCGCTGTAGCCAGGTAATCTCCTCACGGCACTCCGCGCAGCGCACCAGATGCCACTGAACCAGCCAGCGGCGCGGGCCGGAGAGCTCCCCGTCCAGATAGGCTTTGAGATCGGCCTGAACCAGTCGGCTGCCGCGATGCGGCGCGCCTTTGCGGACACCTCGGTTCACCTCGCGCTCCTGATTGCTCATGTGGTGGTAGTTCCTTCGTACACATAACCGCCCAGCAGGTCGCGCAGCCGCCGAAAGGCATTGGAGAGGCGGGATTTCACCGTTCCCACCGGCACATTCAGCGTCTCTGCTACCTCCTGATAGGTCAATCCCTGCAGCTCGTGCAGCACAACCACATCTCGGTGCAGGGGCGACAGACAGTTGATCGCCGCCTCGACCTTCTCGGAGAGCTCCCGATGGTCCGCGGACTGGACCGGATCCTCGCGCCAGTCGCTCGTCACCAGCGTCAGCTCCTCCTCGTAAGGGGTCAACTCCAGCCTCCGCTTCCGCCGATACTCCAGGCAGTGGTTCATGGCGATGCGATAGATCCAGGTGCCCAGGGTAGAGCTGCCCCGGAAGCGTCCCAGGCTCTTATAGACGCCGAGAAACACCTCCTGAGTGACGTCTTCCGCGTCGGGGACGTTCCCGGTAAACCGTAGCGCAAGACGATAAACGCGGGTCTCATAGGCATCGAGCAGGCTTTCAAAGGCCTGTTTGTCCCCGCTCTGAATGCGCTGCACCAATTCTTGTTCGTCGCGCACGGTCATTGTATTGTGAATAGGCTCCCGGAGCAAAAGTCGCGAGGCGTTGGGCGTATCTCCCCGCGCCGCCGCGCCTTAAGTTCCCTGTCGTCTTCGGAAGTTCCTGCCGTATTGCCGGGCCGTTTCCGGGGCAGGCGCCTGCCATCCCCTCCGAAGCCTCATCTTATTGGTTGTTCCAACGCGCCAAAAGGTTCAGCGGTCGGTGAAATCGTTTCGTATGGCTGTGATCTATTTCTCTGTTATTTCGGGTTGACGCGGCGTCAACAACAGTGTACAATCAGGGCGGGGCGCAGCAGCCTGGCCCTCAATAAAGGAGAGAGCACCATGCGGAAAAGTTCCTGGATATTGCTTGGCGTGAGCGTCGTCTTGCTGATCCTGTTGGGATACGCCTATCTGCAATCGCAAAACGCCTCGGAGAACCTGACGGAAGCGCAGGTGGCCGAGATGCTGAAGAAGATGCAAGACGCGGTCACGCATAGGAACGCCAATGGGATTATGGACATGATCTCTCCCGATCCGGGAGCGCGTATCGCCGATATGCACCCGGATCAACTGCGTGTGATGCTCGCCCGTGCCTTCCGCCAGTCCGGGCCTTTTCGGACCGATATCTCCGGGGTCGCGCTGCAATCCTCACCGAATGAGGCGAACGTACAATTCGACCTGGAAGTGCAGCATGTCATGGATGGCGGGATCGGCAAGGACTACTCCGGCCATGTCACGCTGGAGATGCAGCGGATGGACGTTCCCGTCCTGCTGGGGATCTTCCATACCAAGCAGTGGCGTATTGTGCATGCCGAGACGCCCGGCGCCGATCCGTCGATGTACGGAGATTATTGAGTACCTGACCCCACCCCGGCTTCGCCTCTCCCTTCCCTTTGTAGGAAGGGAGTGACACAATGTCTCACCCTGTAGGGAGGAATCGCGTCAACATTGAATGTAGGGATTATCGGCGCGGGCGGGATCGCCCGCAAACTGCACCTGCCGCAACTGGCGGACATACCGGATGTCAAGGTCACGCACCTGGCCGGGCGGAAACCACACCGCCTGCGCCTGCTGTCGGAACAGTTCGACGTGCCGCACTGGACCACGGACTACCGGGATCTGCTGGCGGACGACCGTCTGGATGCTGTGATCGTCGCCACGCCGCACCCGCTGCATGTCTCCGTCGGGCTGGAGGTGCTGGCGGCGGGCAAACACCTGCTCATGCAGAAGCCCCTCTGTGGTGATATAGACGAGGCGAATCGCTTTGTAGACGCGGTGGAGCGCTCGGATCGCACGACAATGGTTATGCCACACTACGGCGCGGAGATTTTCAAGTGCCGGGAGCTGGTCGAGGCGGGCGCCATCGGGAAGCCTTCTGGGGCGCACTGCCGGGTCAGCCACGGCGGGCCGGAGGTCTACTATGCCGAGGTGCGCGATCACTTTGCGGAGACCGGCGACGACCTCTGGTTCTTCCAGGCGGGTGAGGCGGCGGTCGGGGCGCTATTCGATATGGGGGTCTATGCCGTGGGCGCGCTGACGGCGGCGCTCGGTTCGGTGCAGAGCGTGATCGGGCAGGTCGCCACACTGGATAAGCCCACGACATTGGAAGACACCGCTACGCTCATTCTCCACTTCGCCAACGGCGTGGTCGCGACGGCGGAGACCGGCTGGTGCGACCCCACCCGCACCTGGCAATTTCGTATCCATGGCACCCGGGGCAAGCTGACCGCGCCCGGCCACGACGGGGCCGGCCTGACGCTCTGGGAGCCGGGCAGCTATACGCGCGAAGATGTTCCGGCCCGGCCCCATGCCGTGGATGTCTCCGACGCTCAGCGCGGCAACGTCCACGAGTACTGGCTCCGCTGCATCCATGAAGGGCGTCCCCCGGAGCGGAGCCACGCCTGGGCCGCGCGGCATATCGTCGAGATCCTGCTGGCCGGGCTGGAGTCCTCCCGCACCGGGCAGCGCATCTCCATCCACTCTACTTCCGAACGCACCGCTTAAGTCTCTGCCAGGAAGAGGCCGCCGAAGACCTCCTCCTGGGGTGGCGCCTCCGGCAGAACAGGGGCGTTGGCTTGCAATGTGCAGCTTATGCGTCGCGCAGCAACTCTTCCCAACTTTCCGCTTCGAGCAGGTTTACCGCCAATGCTTCCAGTTGTTCCAGAGAGTGGATCGCCTCAACAGCCGCATGCGTTTGTGTGTCTGGCTCGCCGAAACGGTTCGTTCCCATGCGAAGCAATAACTTCCGTGCCTCTTTTGCTTCGCCGATAGCCTCACCCTCTTCCAAAATAGCCTGATAGGTTGTAGATTCTTTCATCGCGCGTACTCCTCTCAGCAGAAACTGGGCCATCTTCGGATCATACTTCAAGCCCATCAACAGGTAGGTTGCCGTCCATAACATGCCCATATCTTCCGGCGGAGCTTCCTTCTCAATACGCTCTTCCATCCGCCGAATCACTTCCGGCAAGGCTTCGGGCGCTACCGCCGAAATGGGAGCCAGCGGCAAGGTTGCCAGACCACCCGCCAGTAACTCCTCTACTGGGCGCTCCCATACTCGCACAATCTGATAGCGGAAGTCGAGAGAGCCGCCCCCCGGAGATTGGAAACCGGCCATTCCTGTAACCCCTGAACCTCCTGCTTCCCGTCGCAGCAGGATCACCACGCTCTGAACGGGCAACTTGTAACGCCGATAGAACAACACCCCATATTCCAGCATCCGCTCGTCCATGTCCGTCTTATGAGAGGCTTGAAACTCAAGGTGCGCCAGATAGGGAACCGGCTGTTTCACAAGCAGAGCTTTATCGGCATCGGCGAGGATGGTTGTCAGGTCGATGTTGATGAGTTCAATGTCGGTTCCGGGCAGCCCGATATACTCCAGCCAGGTAGTTGGCCCGGCTTCAAGGAGGCGCTTGGTGGTGGCATCGAACGGTTTGGACATGCTTCCCTCCCAGTTTCAGTATAGGTCTACTCCCGTTGTCTGTCAAGGTTCCGGAAAGGTTTTGCGTATTATTAGGTATCGGCCAGGAAGAGGCCGCCGAAGACCTCCTCCTGGGGCGGGGCATCCGGCAGAACGGGGGCGTCTGCTTCCGTCGGGGCGGGGGCGACGAGGTTCAGCCCGGTCAGGAAGCGGGAGGGCGCGACAATCGTATCGTTCCAGCTTTCTAATGAGGAGACGCGCAGCAGGTCTCGTGCGCGGGTGGCAATGACATAGGCGATCCGCCGCTCCTCCGCAATATCCTCGGCTTTGCGATGGGGCAGGATCTCCTCCGACCAGCCGACCGCAAAGACACAGCGCCACTCCAACCCCTTGGCGGCATGGCCGGTCGAGAGCGTCACCTCATCCTGTTCGCGGCGCTTTTTAGCCCGCTCGGATTTGCGCCGCGCCGCCTCATCCCGCACCCGCTGCACCGCCTGCAAGTACTCCTCGATGGTGGCATAGTGCGCCGCCGCCGCCTGCATCCGCTGAATGTTCTGGATCCGGTCGTTGTCGCGGTCATCGCCTGAATCGCGCCGCAGCCAGCCGTCGAAGTCCGTTGCCTTACGCACGATGCGAATGGCGTCTCCTGCATGGGCAATGTCGGGCAGTTTCGCCTCGATGTGCTTCAAATCCTGGGTCAGCTCCCTGAGCGCACGGTGCGCCTTCAGGTCGCCCGCATGAAACTCCGGCAGGATGTCCCAGATGCGTTTGTTGCGGATCTCGGCGTGGTTGCGCAGTTGCGCCCCGACCACACGCCCGAGCTTGCGGTTCGGCACATTCATCAACGCCAGAAACCACTCATCCGGATAAGATGCAGAGGCAGTAGGGGGAACGCTCTTCCCACTCTCCTGGTTTTTCTCTGTGACTTCTCTGTGTCTCTGTGCCTCTCGTAGGGGCGCTGCTTGCTGCGCCCT
>DATGIG010000357.1:0-7296 GCA_035295825.1 Chthonomonadaceae bacterium
CTCCGCTCGTATAGCGCATGCACCATGGTCGGCCCGGCGCAGGCCAACGACATGGCGGCCAGAGGGTCCACGCCTTCGGGCACTTTCACGACGGTGCTGCCCTCCTGCAGACAGATGTAGTCGGCCCACGCGCCCGACAGCGCCGGCTCCTGCGTGATGGGTCGGTTGACCCCACAGGTGCGGCGGCGCTCACAGAGCGTTGGCTCCCGGTAGATACGGCAGGGCACGCACCGCCCGCAGGCGATGGAGGAGGCCCACATCACGGTATCGCCGACCTGCAGCGGCGCGCCGTTGGCGTCCCGATCCATCCCCTTCCCAAGCTCGTGCACTACGCCCAGACCCTCATGCCCCAAAATGAGCGGGGTGGGGATGGAGAGGTGGCCCTGCTGGAGATGCAGGTCCGTCCCGCAGATGCCGCCGTAACTGCACGCGACCACCAGTCCCCCCGCTTCGGCGGGCGGAACGTCGAACTCGCGGATCACCAATGGCTCCCCAAACTGCTCCAGTACCGCCGCCCGGCTGCGCACGGCGGAACCCTGCCCCCGTCCTGTCATCGAGAACCTCCTGCCCCTACCGCAAGCAGCGACGCATCGAGAAGCGAGAGCGGCCTGGTATCCCGGCAGACCACATACTCCGGTCGGGGCTCACCCGCCGGGCGCGCCTGGTTGGTGACGTCGTTGTAGGTTGCAAGGAGTAACTTTCGTGGGAATGGCGACATATTCTGCGCCGAGCCATGCACCACCTCGGTGTGGAAGAACACCAGGGTCCCTGCCGGCCCCTTGGGGCTGGTCATGCCATGCAGCCTTACCAGGGAGGTCATTTGCTCCGGGGTGAGTGCGATGTCGTCGGGGTCGAGGTGCTGATCCGACTTGGCGTCACCTTCGTTGCGGCTGTCACGCACCAGGCCATTCCGGTGCGATCCCGGCACAAAGATCACGGGGCCATTGAACTCATTGACTTCGTCGAGATACAACCCCACATTGATCTGTTGCGGCGAGGGGAGATTGTCACAGATTTTCCAGGCGAGGTAGTCCTGATGCCAGGCCCACTTATCGCCGCCGAATGCCGCCTTGGCGTTGATCTTGAACTGGTACACATACACATCGTCCGCCAGCAACTGCGTCACCGGACCGAGGAAGCGGGGATCGCGTACCAGGGCGGTGAACTCCGGCTGACGTAGGTGGGAGCCGTAGAGGCCCCGCACCTCATCGCTGCCCTCTTCGGTGATAATGTGCGGGCCGGGGATCCGGCTGTCACGTTGGTACGCATCACACAGAATTGCTACTTCCTCGGGGGTGAAAGCGGCCTCGATAACCAGAAGGCCATCCTCATGATACTGCTTGATCTGATCCTGATTGAGTTGCATTTCCTCCTCCAATCACTCATGCATCACCATGAGCCGCAGCGCCCAAACGGTATTCCTCTGCGAAAACAAGCGAGCCATATGACTGCCGCGAGAAGGTTGGCGCTGTGAGGCGTGGGTAATCGGCTCGGAACCCTGTCCCGGACGGACAGGGGAGAGCCGCCGGATCGATCCGACCGAGCGGCTCTCTCCCTCCTAATTCGCGGAGGCGTAATCCGAAGAGAGGGGCGTGAACGGCTCTCCCCAGGCATTCTCCGTCTTCATCTCCATATGCGTCACGTTCTGCTCATCCGGGTTCCAGTTGGGGTTCTTGAGCAGCGTGCTGTAGTCGTAGCCGAAGAAATTGTTGTTGGACTTCTTGTTGTCCCAGGCCATCTTCTTCGTCTCATCGTAGTGCCAGGTTTTCTGGCTGCCGGGCAGGAGTTTGAGGCAACCGTTCTGCTTGGTAGCCCATGATTGGCTCGTTCCTCACCTCAAAAGCGGGCGGCCAGGATTAGGATAAAGGGGGAGAATAGCTTGCAGACATTACATCGAAGATACTCGCCTCCAGCGGGTTGTGCAAGGGAGACGCTCCGCAGCAAGCCGCGACGGCAGGAAGGAGTGCTGGCTGTGAACCACGATAGAGTTCTTGCACACCCGTTTGAGCAAAGTGTATATTTTGCTTGATAGGTCGCTGCGTCTCCCCGAAAGGAGTGGAGGGTAAGCCCATGCTGAACGTTCTGTTATCCGAGGTATATCTCGCGAAATTGAGCCATGAGCAGAAAGAATTCCCCCTCCAGCGTATTGACCATGCGCTCGACAACGATCCAAAGATCCGAAAGATCATCGCATCAAAGCTCCAGAAACGCTGAAGTACGTTGATACCAACATACGAGTCGTGTCCAGCGAATCTGAGCAGAATCTACATCTGTATGATAGACACAGGTATATTACGCAACACAATCCTTACTCGATAATGATGAATAGGGCAGGGTACTGTGTAGGCGGCAGCCGAAGCGGTGGCTGCGTTTGTGCATTTCTCTGCCTGCGTCGGTTGATCTGAGACCAAATCAGTACTGCGGAGACTAACCCTAATCATGTGTCCTCATCTAACAAGCCAGTGGGTTCGCGGAGTGCAAGACACTTTGACGCGAGCCAACCTCTTCGATTTGGCGTCGGGCCAGATCCCCGCCATCTGTTTGTATGACTTCATTGATGAGCCAACAGTAGCCGCAATTCGGAGTGCTTATAGCGGTCTTGTGCATGGCTACTATAAGGACGTCGTTCCGCGAATTGAGAAATGTGGTCCGACCGTTTTTGAACATCCATTTACGGATCGTGAACACTATTTCAAGGAGGCTCGAGAGACCGACCGCCTCTTTTCCGCGGCCATGCAAGATACTGTCTCCCCCCTCCACATCTTCCAACAAAAGATGCAGGAGGAATGCGGATGGTCCTCCACCCGGGCAAGCGACTCCACCTTCGGAAACTATTTTGCAGGAACACTCCGTTCGATCGAAGGAGGTACCCCCGTCCATATTGATTACGCTCCATACGAAGCGCCTTCTTGGGAGATGATCAGTTCCGTAGATGCCCAGCTCTCTGCGAACGTCTACCTTGATGGTACGCCCGGGCAAGGTAACTTGATCATTTATGACAAGCCCTGGATTCTTGAAGACGAGCAGTACCGGTTCAAGGATCGCTTTGGTTATGATGATGCCGTTGTACGGGAAGCACCTTGTGCGGTCATCCCCCCCGTTAGCGGTGCCGTTGTGTTATTCAACTCTCGTTGTTTCCATCGCGTCGAACCCACAGTAACCAGACGATTAACCTTTAGCTTTTTCTTTGCGATTCAGGACAATAGTCTCATTCTCTGGTCGTGAATGCGCTCGGCGACCCCGACTCGCGCCAGAACTACGTCTCGCCGCGCAATCTGGTCCGCCTGCTGGCCGGCTATCATTGCCGGCCCGATTCGGACCGGGCCGTTCAGGACAAGATCGTGGCCCTCCTCGCCGCCTACACACGAAAGCGTTAAAATGGAGTTCCTATGGCTGAAAATCCTGTCAGAGCGGCGGTGATGCCGGAACCGGGAGCACCGCCGGAGGTGCGCCGCTATCCGCTGCCGCCATTGGAGCCGGGCGCGATCCTGCTGAAAACGCTCGCTTCGGAGGTGTGTGGGACCGATGTACACCTCTGGCATGGACGGCTGGCTGGCGTCCCCTATCCGCTCATTCCAGGCCATGTCAGCGTGGGTGAGGTCGCGGCAGTCCATGGAGAGGTTCACGATGTCGAAGGCGTGCCGGTGCGTGTCGGCGATACAGTAACGTTCCTCGATGTGCATGGTACGTGCAACGCCTGCTGGTACTGCCTGGTCGCCAAGGCCGGCACGCGCTGCCCTTATCGCAAAGTCTATGGCGTCACTATGGGAGCCGACGAGCCGCCGGGCTTGAGCGGAGGGTGGAGCGAATTCATCTACCTCAAACCGGGAACGAAGATCGTTCCTCTGGCAAAGAACGTCTCGCCGGACGCCTTTATCGGGGCAGGGTGCGGGCTTCCTACCGCTGTCCATGCCATGGAACTGGCTCGGATCCAACTGGGGGACCGCGTTCTCGTTCAGGGCTCCGGCCCGGTGGGCTTATCCTGCGCCGCCCTCGCCCTGCTCTCCGGGGCGGGATGGGTGGGAGTGATCGGCTCGCCGGAGAAGCGGCTCGCCGTCGCCAGTGCCTTCGGCGCGGATTGGACGACGGACGTGATGGAGACCACTGTGGACGAACGCTTGCGTGCCGTGCGCGATGCGACACGCGGTTATGGAGCCGATGTGGTGATTGAAGCCAGCGGCAACCCGGCCGCCGTTCCGGAAGGCTGTCAGTTGGCGCGGGACAATGGGCGGTATGTCATTGTGGGGCAGTACACGGACAACGGCGACGCGCTCATCAACCCGCACCTGCTCATCAACAAAAAGCACCTTACGATCCAGGGCTGTTGGGGCTCCGACTTCAGCCATGTCTACCGTGCCATGGAGGTGCTGTCGCGGTTCGGCAGGCAGGTAGATTGGTCGGCGCTCATCACGCGCCGCTACGGTCTGAACGACGTCGCGCAGGCGCTTGCCGATGTCGAAGCGCGGCGCGTCGTCAAAGCCGTCATCATACCGGATTAACCTGATGCCATGCCCACTTCACGAAAAAAGGAGAGCCGCCGGATCGATCCGACCGAGCGGCTCTCTCCCTCCTATTTCGCGGAGGCATAATCCGAGGAGAGGGGCGTGAACGGCTCTCCCCAGGCATTCTCCGTCTTCATCCGGTTGAACCCGTATTCGTCATGGCCGGCGATCAGAACGCATCCGAAGCGCGCTAAGTCGAAATGGTGGCCGAACTCATTGAACTCCTTCATCCCATCATAGACCTTCACGTGGGTCGGGACCACCCGGATGGAGAACCCCATCCGCTGCTTGTTGCTGGTGTTCGGGTTGGACCCATGCACGCAGCGTGCGGTGAAGATAATGAACTCGCCCGGCTTCATCTCCATATGCGTCACGTTCTGCTCGTCCGGATTCCAGTTGGGATCCTTGAGCAGTGTGCTGTAGTCGTAGCCGAAGAAGTTGTTGTTGGACTTTTTGTTGTCCCAGGCCATCTTCTTCGTCTCATCGTAGTGCCAGGTTTTCTGGCTGCCGGGCAGGAGTTTGAGACAGCCATTCTGCTTGGTGGCCTCGGTAAAGGCGACCCAGGCGGTCAGCTCCATCGGGATCCCTTCGGAGCGGCTGGTGGGCTCCAGCATCCCCTTGGGCACGTCGCTGATAGAGTAGGTCTCCACCTGATGCCAGCCCGTGCCCGAGTCGCCGGGGTTCTTGGGGAAGAACTCCGTCCGCCAGCAGACCACGTCGGGGCCGAGCAGCGCCTGGAAGCGGCGGACGATGGCCGGCTCTGTGATGATGCGGCTGAGCCCCGGTATGTCGAGGTGGCGATCATAGTTGGCGGGATTGTCGAACGTCGCGCGCTCTTTGTTCTTGGGGTCGAGCAGCGCCATCCGCTGCTCTTTCCACCAGGCTGTCATCACCTCCGGCTCCCACAGCTTGAATGGCCCGATATATCCCTGCTCGTCGAATATCTCTTTTTCCGCTTGGAGGTCCATAATCTGCTCCTTGTGTTAAATGGTATCCAGTATCTGGTCCATGGCGCGTGCCATCGTTTCGGCCGATGGGGCGCGGAGAATACCACAGTGATCGCCTGGGATCGGATGGATGCGCAGCGGCCCGAGGGCTAGATTGCGCAGTTCGGTCTCCAGGGCTTGCTGGATCGCCGATGAGGTATCGGCGGCATAATACAAATCTATGGGGCCATGGTACGGCTTCGCTCGATAGCTCATCACCGCCGACATGCTGTCGCGGGCCAGTTCCAGGTTCTTCCGGATATGGGAGGCCATCACGCCCTCCGGAACGGTATCGCCCAGCAGGCCGTTCCAGGCGGGATCGGCGAAGAGATGCGACACATCGCTATCCGGTTCGCCGGCGGCGAGGCTCCGATCCATGTCGGCGAGCACCTTGAGGATCACTGGGCGATAGGGCGCCTCCGGCGTTGGCACACCGGTGATCGGGTCGCGCACGGGGTTCGCATCCAAGAGGCCCAGGAAGTCCACATCGTGCCCGGCGGCCATCAACTGCTGGGCGATCTCATACGCGAGCACGCCGCCGAACGACCAGCCGGCGAGGAGGTAGGGGCCGTGCGGCTGGATGGTACAGAGATGCGCGACATGCACCGCCGCCATCTCCTCCAGGGAGAGGGGGTGGGGGTGCGTTGCACTATCGGGCCGCCAGCGGAGGCCCAGCACACGGAGGGGAGACCGGATGGCGCGCGCCACCTCGCGGTAGGCCAACAACTCTCCGCCCAACTGGTGGACAAAGTAGAGCGCCCGTGACGAGGGGCCGGCGCGCAGGGTCATGATCTCGGAGATCTGGGGCGTTCCGGCGACCTTCAGCGCCTCCCGCTCCAGCGCGTTGACCAGCCCCTGGATCGTGCTGTCCTGGAGCAGGACCGAGAGCTCGATCTCACGGCTTACCGCCTGGCTCAGTTCCGTAACCACCCATGCCGCCAGCAGCGAGTCTCCGCCCACGTCGAAGAAGTCGTCGTCCTCGGTGAACTCGTCGTGCCCCAGCACGCGCTCCCAGATCACCCGGATCGTCTCCGCCAGCGGGACATCGGCAGGCGCCTCCTCGGCAACCGGCGCGGATGGGAGATCGATCGCGCTCAGAGCGCGGCGATCTATCTTGCCCGTCGCCGTCAGTGGTAACGCATCGAGCATGACGAAGCGGGCCGGGACCATGTAATTGGGCAGCAGGGAGCGGACATGCTTCGAGAGATCCGCTGCGGTCACGGCAGGGTCGCTGCAGACGATGTAAGCCACGAGCGCATTGACGTCTTCTGCGATGGTGCGCAGCCCCACGGCCGCAGCGGACACGTGCGGATAGTTGGTGAGCGTCAGTTCGATCTCTCCCGGCTCGATCCGGAAGCCGCGGACCTTGAGCTGGTCATCTGAGCGGCCCAGAAACTGGACGACCCCTTCGGCATCCATACGGACGATGTCGCCGGTCTTGTAGATCCGCTCTCCGGTTCCCGGACGGAACGGATCGGGCAGGAACCGCTCCTCCGTCAGGGCCGGTTGGTTCAGGTAACCCCGTGCCAGACAGTCGCCGCCGATGTAGAGCTCGCCAAGCTCTCCGGTGGCGACGGGCTCCATCTCCTCGTTCAGGATGTAGAGCGTCACCCCGGTGACGGCCTTGCCGATGGGCGGCAGGGTCGGCCAGGTGGCGGGGTCCGGGTCCAGGGTATAGCTGGTGACGAGATGCGCTTCGGTCGGACCGTAGTGGTTCTCCAGGCTGCAGTCCGGCAGCGCTTTGAAGAAATCGGCGATGGCTTCGGTGATGACCAACTGCTCGCCGGCAGTGATCACCTGGCGCAGGG
>DATGIG010000358.1:0-8044 GCA_035295825.1 Chthonomonadaceae bacterium
AATGTGCTGACGCTCCGCATTCAGCCGGATGAGGGCGCATCGCTGGAAATCGGCAGCAAGGAGCCGGGGCCGGAGATGCGCGTGCAGCCTGTGCGCATGGATTTCAAATATGGCTCCAGCTTCGACGCGCCCATCCGCGACGCCTATGAGCGCCTGCTCCTGGACGCCGTACGGGGCGACGCCTCGCTCTTCGCCCGCAACGACGAAGTCGAGGCCGCCTGGGCGCTGATTACGCCGATCCTCGACGCCTGGCGCGATCTCACCTGCCCTCTCTTTCCCAACTACCCGGCGGGAAGCTGGGGGCCGGAAGCCGCGCGCTCCCTGCTCCACCAGGGCGTCGCCTGGCACATCCCACAGTAGCGCCCTCCATGGCTCCTGTGCCCCAAAATGCTGCTTCTGGCATCTATTCCGAAAATCTACTTGACGTTAAACGGATTTTTCCGTATAATCTCCGTATCTAATATACGGAGATTATACGGAAATGCCAGAAGAGAACGATGAGCAGACGCGGGAAATGGGCCAACTCCTCAAGCAGTACCAGTCCCACCTCTTTGAACGCCAACTCAATGACCCCGCTGGCGGGCCGCGTAACATCACCTTACCTCTGGACGTGCTGGATCACATCTACCTGGACAAACTGGCGGAGAAGTTAGGATCCTCCAAAACCGCCGTGGCCGCCGATATCCTGGCCGCGGCAGTGCGGGATATGCATGTCTCGCTGTTCGGACAGAGCCTTACCGAACAAGAGATCGCGGATTACATGGCCCGGAGCGCAGCACGGGCTTCCGGCAAGGACCGCAAAGAGACGGAACCCTAGGAAAGGAGACTACGATGGAAACACGCTTCGCCTTCTCGCGCCGAGAAGGGCTACGGGCAGCAGTCCCACTGCTTCTCATGGGAGGCTTCGGTTCGTTCGCTGCCGGAGTGCAGGCGCAAATCGCCCCCGGTGAGCCGGGTAAAGCTGTGTCAGAACCTACACGGGACAGAGACTTGCACTTGAAACGACAGGGGGAAGATATACTCCTTTTGGAGGCGATTCATGCTCTCCGTCTCTCGCTGACACAGCTTAAGAAATTGCAGCCGCTGGCCAACACCGCCGAAGAGCTGCTAACGAAGCAGCGCACGCAAGATGAAGAGACCATGGCCTCCCTGGAGCGCATCTTGCAGAAGCAGTGGGAGGCACTGGTGAAGGGCGAGGCGGCCTCCTTCCCGAAACAACAGGAGGCGCTCAACTTGATGAGCCGCTTGCAAACGCACCGGGAGCAGGCTGAACAGGAGGTAGTTCGCTACGTACTGCCCAGGCTTCTCCCCCTCCTATCCAAAGACCAGGTGCTGCGTGCGGAGTTATTGGTTCATGGCCTGACGCCCCCACGCGAGACCCTCAGTCCGGCGCTGGCAGATCCGCGCTCAGGCTTCGTTCTGCCCGATCATCCGAAAAGTGAGTGGCTCACGGCCCAACTGGCTCGCAGCGCAGCGGAAGGGCTTTTTACCGCTGCGCAGGAATCCTATGATGTGGAGATCCTCTCGGATCCGGGGGCTGCAGGGGCGAAGCTGACGGACTCGCAGCGAAATCTGCAGCAAGCCCAGGAGGCAGTGGGGCGCATTCCCGCCCCTACCGAGGTGGAAGCCAAAACCGCGTTAGAGCCGCTGGTGCGACGGATCTTCCTCAGCCCGCGTCTGAAGTCTGTCCTTCAGGAACGCGTTCAGGGCGAAAAAAACTAATGGCTCAAACGACCCGCTTCTTTGTCTCGCTCCGACTTTTTGCAGGAATCGCCGGTCACATTGTGGAATACGTCGCGTACCTCATCATTAGAACGCCTGCACTTCGGGAAGGCAAGAAGGGCGCGAATAAGCATGGCAATGGCGCAACCACAGAAGGAGCGCATCGAACAGAGTGGTTTGGAAACAGAAGTGGGAGGATTGGCCACGGCGGCCTGGGCGCGTAACAAAGCCGTTACCTGGCGATCTGTGCTGCTCTGCCTGATCCTTCTGCCCATCAACTCTTACTGGGTGGTGCAGATGGAGGTGGTACGCTACTCGGCCCATCCGACCACCATCTCACTACTCTTCAATACCATTTTTGAGCTGCTCGTCCTCACCGTCCTCAATAAAGGCGTCCAGAAGATCGCGCCGCGCTGGGCCTTGCAGCGCGGCGAACTTCTGCTTATCTACACCATCCTCTGCATCGGCTCCTGCGTCTCCGGGCACGATATGCTCCAGGTCTTTGTCCCCATGCTCACCTGGACATTCAAGCACATGAACTCCTCCAACGGCTGGGAGAAGCTGATCAATCCGCATCTGCGCCCCGGCCTGTTCATCTCCGACGAGGCCATCTGGAAGGGCTACTATCAGGGCAACGACAGCATCTGGCAGTGGAAATACATCCGCGCCTGGCTCCCGGTCACGCTGATCTGGACGGCGTTCGTCAGCACCCTCCTGTTCGTCATGCTCAGCATCAACGCCCTCCTTCGCAAGCAGTGGACCGACAACGAGCGCCTCACCTATCCTATCGTCCAACTGCCCCTGCAGATCACCAGCGAACAGGCGTTCCAGCCCAAGGGCGTCTTTCGCAACCGCCTCTTCTGGGCCGGATTTATCATCGCGGGCCTCATCGACCAGATCAACAGCCTGAACTACTACTACCCCTCTATCCCGACGGTCTTCACCCCCGGCTTCGGGCAGAGTTTCCTGGATCTGGGCCAGTTCTTCACCTCCAAGCCCTGGTATGCGCTGGGCTGGACGCCGCTCTCCTTCTACCCGTTTATGATCGGCCTCGGCATGCTGATGCCGCTCGACTTCCTGTTCTCCTGCGTCTTCTTCTACTGGTTCTGGAAGTTCGAGAAGGTCGCCTCCGTCGCGCTGGCCTTCGACCAGGACCCCCGCTTCCCCTACACGGAGAACCAGGCGTTCGGGGCGTATCTCTCCTTCTGTCTCTTCTCGATCTACGTCAGCCGCAACTATATCGTCGAGATGTTCCGCCGCGCGTTCGGCAGAAGATCGACTCTCGACGACACGCACGAGCCGATGCGCTACCGCACGGCGATGCTGAGTATCCTCGTCGGTGTGGCGGCGCTGGTGGCCTTCGGCTCGTATCTGGGGATGCCCTGGTGGATCGGGGTGGCGTTCTTTGGGATCTACTTCGCCCTCGCCCTCGCCATTACCCGAATGCGGGCGGAACTCGGCACCCCCATGCACGACCTCCACTTCACCGGCCCGGAGACCATCATGACGCGGGTATTCGGCGTCAACAACTTCGACGCCGACAACCTGACCGTCTTCGCGCTCTTCTTCTGGTTCAACCGCGCCTATCGCTCCCACCCCATGCCCCACCAGTTGGAGGGCTTCAAACTCGCCGAACAGTCCCGCACGGAGTATCGCAAATGGTCCATGGCGATGCTGATCCTGGGCAGCATCGCCGTCTTCGTCGCCTTCTGGGCCATCCTGCATCTGATGTACCACTACGGCGCGGAGGCGAAGTCCAAACTGAGCTTCGGCGCGGAGCCGTTCAACAAGCTGGAGGGCTGGCTGAAGACGCCGCAGCATGGCAAGTTCGAGGAGTTTCTCTCCATCTGCATCGGGTTCGGCATCGCCTTCCTGTTGCAGTTCTTACGCATGCGTTTTCCCTGGTGGCCGCTGCATCCCCTCGCGTTCGCCGTCACCTCCTCCTGGGAGATCAATCTCGTCTGGGGGCCGCTCTTCCTGGCCTGGATCTTCAAATCGCTGATCCTGCGCTATGGCGGGCGCGGCGGCTTCCAGAAGGCCCTGCCCTTCTTCATCGGGTTGATGCTGGGGCAGTTCGTCGTCGGCAGCCTGTGGAATATCTACGGCATCTGGCGCGACTTCCCGACGTATCAGTTCTGGCAATAAAACGGCTCACCACCCGCTACGCTAGAGGCGGGGGAGCGCAGCGAGGGGCCGGACCCCGGGAGAGGAACACAGAGAGGACTTATGAGAATACCCATGTTACGACAAACCGTTCAGACTTTGTTTCCCCCTCACTTAAGATATGTGGATAGATTGAGATCTCTGCGCATTTCTCCTCTGTGTTCCTCTGTGTCCTCTGTGGTGAGTATCCTGGTGGTGGGGTTGGCGGGGTGTGCGACTCCGAGGGTCACGACGCAGGTTGCGGCAGCCGCTCAGACATCGCCTGCGCAGAACATGCCATCCGGCATCAAAGAGATCAAGGTGGAGCGGATCCGCGATACTTTTCCGGTGCGGTGCGGCGGGGTATTTACGCGGGGCCTGGGGTCGGGAACGGACCCGCAGGAGGAGTCGGCAAAGCTGGGCGTCAAGCTCTCGGACGAGAACCGGGACTGGATTGCAGCGAACTGCGATGTGGCAGCGTTGGATGCGCGCTGTCTGACTCCCGAGACGTTCCCGACGATCCATAAGGCGCAGCGCCTGTTCACGCCGCTACTCTATCTGTATGCTTCGACGCTCTACGAGGAGGAGGACCATAAAGGCAACGTGGGCGGGTGGCAGCCGATGATGAGCGCGTGGACGCTGAAGGATGCGAGCGGCAAGGAGACGCCGCACCCGGACGCGGGCGGGCACTGGATGGACTTCGGCAACAAGGGGTGGGCGGGGCACTGGAAGACGCAGGCGCTGAACCTGATGCGGCGTTATGGGGCGCAGGGCGCGGTGGCGGCGGAGTTGCCGCTCGGCAATACCTTTGTGGGCGGCAACCTGGCGCTCTACAAAACGACCGCAGACCGGGCGAAGGCGACGGGCGACTGGCTGGAAGCCGCCCACGCGCCTGCGAACTACCTGCTCATCCCCTCCGCTATCGGCTTTGATGGCCTGGCGGGCCATGCCACGGTGGAGACCCCGCCGGGAACGCGCCAGGCGGAGTTGCCGGGGCGCCTGTGGGACGAATACTATAGTTCTATCGACGGCGCCTGGGCCGAAGGCTGGCTCCGCCCCTACTGGGCTGAGGGCAATGTGCCGGAGAACTTCTGGGAGGTCCAGTTGGAGGCAGCGGATCGCTATGCGCGAACCGGACAGGTCTTTATCGCTGCCGGCGCTTACCATAATACACAGGAGTTGGAGTTCCTGCTGGCGAGCTATCTGCTGGTGGCGCACCGGCAGGGGCGTCTCGTCTTCCAGCCGATGCCGCAGAGGCCCGGCAGCCCTCCGGACGCCGGGTTCAGCCTGGCCGTATTGAAGCAGGAGATGGCGGAGCATAGCAGTTACTTCAATGCGTCGCTCGGGGTGGGCGTTCAGGAGCGGCATCAGGTCACCGTAGATGGCGGCACGGTCTGGCGGCGCGCCTACTCGAACGGCGTGGTCTATGTCAACGCGAACGGCCAGCGCACCGTCACCGTGAAGTTCGGCGGCTTGATGCGCCATGTCACCGGCGAAGAGGTCAACCAGGTGACGCTTCCTCCCTACTCCGGCGTCATTCTTCTCAACCCTCCCCCTCCCCCGAAGCCTCCGACAACGGCTCAAATGGGTCTCTATAACTCCCCGATATCGAAGTAGAGAAAGATATTGTCCTTCTTACCGGGTTTCAGGTGGGAACATACAAAACTCACCGTCCTGCCCTGCACGGTGGGCTTGCAAGGCCCCTTATACAACACTTTACCGTCCGCGATCATCCGCACCTCTTTTGCTGAGTCTTCCGTAAATGCAGCGAGTTTCAGCGGAACTTTCATATGTTTGCGGTGGAAGGTCACGTTCACAGTGACCTTTCCGATTGGTCCCTTCCAGGAGGCGCCCGTATCCAATTGATATCCGATTATGTGGATATATCCGCCGTTTACATGCCCAGCCGCCCCAACGCCAGTGGTATAGATATCGCGTACCTTCACTCTGCTATGTGCCGCGAAGGTCACCGTCTTCTCATGCCAGACATCCTCCGTCTTGTCTGCCCGGATCAAGTGGGTTGTGACCTCTTTGCCATCCACATAAGAGCGAAATGAATCCAACGCGCCCACCGGCGGTTTCTTGGCTTCGTCAGGCTCCTCCCCTCGATGGTCGTCTATGTCGGGAAAGCCCATCCGCACTCGGCGTGCCGGACCGTCATTCTTGAACACAAAATGACAATCTACCGTAAGCTTTTTGTCACCGACGTCAACCTGGATGATCTCGCTTACCATGGAAACTGTAGGATGCCCGCTTAGCAATCCCGGATTTCCTCCATAAGCGATCCAACCGTCGTCCGCCCGCACTGCGCCCATCGTCGCCAGGAAGAGAGCCCCTGCACCGACGACTATGCCAACGAAACTTCCCACGTTCATCTTCCCCTTCCCTCTCTCAATAGGTTCGACAATAAGGCCGCTGGCCAGTCAGGGTTCCCATCATTCTGGTTTCAGCACATGTTGGTTGTACGGACGCGTCGTCCTACGCCGGGTAGCCTCAATGGCGATCCGCCACAGGGGGCACACCAACGATGGAAGAGACATCCCGAAAGACCTCGCGTGGGTTGTATTTCGGTACAGAGAGGGTGGAAACAACGGTCTTCAGGTCCGACATCGCGACCGTGAGTTTACCTGTCTCCGCGTATAGCACATGCGTGCCATCCCAACATACGTCGGGATACCAATCGCTCGAATATCGACTGCCTCCACCGAGACTGTGAACCACAGCGCGATAGTTCTCGTCCTTGAAGCGGTCTTCTCTGCAGAGGACCTCCTTGTCGTTGATCCATGCGACCGGTGCACCTGGCCCCAGGATGCTGATCTTCTTGGAGGCCACCTCCAGAATCACCGTGACCGACAGCCTCTGACCGCTCGTGTTGTCGTATCGCTTGCCGTCCGGAAAGGAGGCTGCGACGCGCGACCCGTCCGGGCTCCAGGCCACTCCTTCAATAGATACGCCGCCCTGCAGCATTCTCCCCGTCTGGCGTTTGATCTCTCGGAGATCTACCGACGCGAGCATTTTACCAGAGGCAATGTCGGCCAGATAGATTCCCTCCTGGTCGACTGCGGCGAGCCTGGAACCGGAGGGATCGATATTGAAGACGCTCCAAAGGTGGTGTTTATTTTCACCGCTCAGGCTAAGGACCTGTACGGGATCATCCGCAGCTCCCGTCCACTTATAGACAGTATATTTATTGTCCGTAAGCGCAAATGCGTGCCACGTTGGAACCCACTGTCGGACCGTATAGCGCCCATGCAGTGTGCCGATGATCTGCATATCATGGTAGTGCAGAGTAACCCACTCCGCCGGCCCAAGTCCGGTTGTGTAGGCGAAATCCAACGGATCTGTAGGTTTGCACGCTCCGCTTACCACCAGGCACAATAGGAAACCCAGAATGGCTACGACCACTGGCATTTTCGCCCAGTGTGTTCTATCAATCATGTCTTTACTCCTCAGCGTTGGGATGATGTCCGGGTTAGACCGGATCGTTGAGCGCGGCTGCCCCCGAAGATTGCTGCGGGGGCTGCGTCGCGCACTACTTCACTTGCCGGGCCGATCCTTCGGCCGCCAGATGGTAACTGTTCCTCCTCGGTCCGGCCATGCGTCGCTAATCGGCGTGCCAGGTTGAACGTAACCGCGCCTCTTCCCAGGATGGTGGTGCTTGCCAATGCTTGCGCCGATGATGTCGCCTTTCGTGCCGATTATCTCTATATGGCCGTTATCCTTCCCGTTCGAATCGGTGGTGATGACGTCTCCAGGCTTTAGCGCATGTTTGCCGTCGTTCGGAATGGGCTCCCAATCCTTAGGGTGATCCTTGAACCAGCCCGGCCAGGTATCAGCCACATCATCCGGCATTCCCTTGATTCCGAGGTAGTCCTTCCGAAGCCATTTCCCGCAATCTTCCGGACCCACACCTATGTTTTTCTCCGCATTCCCGGCTGCCTTCTCGCCAGCGCCCGGCGGTTCCACGTTGTGCGGCGGTCCTCCTAATTTTGGGCCTGAAAGGGTCGGAGTATTCGGAGAATGGTCCAGGCCAGAACCAGGTGCAAATTCCGCTCGAAAGCGCGCACTCGTTCCACTCGAAAGTGCGCAGTGATTCCGCTTGAAAAAGCGCACCCATTCCATTCCAAAGCGCGCAGTCATTCCGACGCAATGCGCGCATGTTCCACTGGCGTGAGACAGT
>DATGIG010000359.1:0-10362 GCA_035295825.1 Chthonomonadaceae bacterium
GGTCGTGGCGCCTGCCGTAGCACTGGGAAATACAGTGGTGGCAATTCCGTCGGAGCGGCACCCGCTGGCGGCTACTGACTTCTATCAGGTGCTGGAGACTTCCGACTTGCCGGGCGGTGTGCTGAACATCGTGACCGGCAAGCGGGATGCGCTCATCGAGACGCTGGCAGGGCACGATGAGGTGGCTGCGGTCTGGTATTGGGGCTCGCAGGAGGGCAGCGCCCTGGTCGAGCGTGTTTCCGTTGGGAATATGAAGCGCACCTGGGTGAACTATGGCGTTGTCCGGAATTGGCTTGATGCTGGAGAGGGAGAAGGCCAGGAGTTTTTGCGAGAATCCACCCAGGTAAAAAACATCTGGTGCCCCTATGGAGATTAATGAGGGTCGCTTGAGAACGGGAAAGTGAGGAGATGCCCATGCAAGCTACCTATTGCCGGATCGAGATGTTCGGAGGTCTGCGCGTGTGGCAGGGAGATACGCTGCACACCCGCTTCCGCACCCAAAAAGCCGCATCGCTGCTGGCCTATCTCGCCCTCGATCTGCATCAGGCGCAATCTCGGGAACGCTTGCTGGATCTGTTTTGGCCGGACATGCCGCCGGAGATAGGCCGTACGAATCTCAGCACGGCGCTGACGCAACTGCGGAAGCAGTTCGAGCCGGTGGGTACCCCCTCCGGCAGTCTCCTGCGGGCGGATCGCCAGCAGGTATGGCTCCATGCGGAAGCTGTTGCGACGGATGTCGCGGAGTTCGACCGTTGCATGCACGAAGCCGCGCGCTGTGAGCGGGCGGCGCAGAAGGCCGAACTGTTGCAAAAGGCGATGGACCTGTATCAGGGCGACCTGCTGCCGGGCAGCTATGAGGATTGGGCGCTCCGGGAGCAGAGCCGTTGCCATAGTGTCTATTTACAGAGCCTGCACCAGCTTGAGCGCTTCGAGGAAGAGGCGGGGCGCTATGAGGCAGCCCTGGCCCTCGCGCAACGCGCCCTTCAGGCCGACCCCTATCTGGAGGAGGCGGTTCAAGCGCAGATGCGGCTGTATGTCCGCCTCAAGCGCCCTGCGGTCGCCCTGCAAGTGTATGAAGAGATCCAGCAACGCTTTCAGAAAGAGCTGGGCGCGTTGCCCTCCGTGGTGACACGTCGCCTGGCCGAGCGGATCCGCCAGGACCCCAACGCCGCCCTGTTGCTACGCGAACAGACGCAGTCTGCTGCACCCCGGGTCCCCCTGGTCGCAGCGTCCCTTCCTTCCCCCGTCAACGCGCTTCCGGCCTCCCCGCCGGTATCCGCCCCGGCCCTGCCTCTGCAATGGACCCGCTTCTTCGGACGCCATCAGGAATTGGAGCGCCTGCAAGGTCTGTTGCAGGCGCCCGGCGTTCGGCTGGTAACGCTGCTGGGGCCGGGCGGGGCCGGCAAGACGCGGCTGGGGATCGAGGTGGCTCAGCGGATGACCGGTATACTGCAGGAGCGGGTCTGGTTTGTGCCTCTGGCCGATCTTCCCGATGCCAGCCTGCTGCCCTCCGCATTGCTGCGTGCGCTCAGACTGCCGCCGCTTGCCCAGACCGATCCGCTGGATCGTGTGGCGGCGGCGCTGGGGGCAGAGCCATGCCTGTTCGTGCTCGACAACTTTGAGCATCTGCTGCGTGAGGAGGCTGAAGGCAAGAACGAGACCCTCATGCGTGGTGGGACGGCTCTGGTGCGGATACTGCTGGAGCGTGTGCCCACTCTGCGGTGTCTGGTCACCTCGCGGCAGGCGCTACGCATTGGCGGGGAACAGGAGTTTGCGCTCCCCCCCTTAACGCTCCCCCATCAGGAGATGCCTACCTCACTGGAAGCCCTGCTTGCCAATGAGAGTGTGGCGCTCTACGTGGATCGCGCCCGCCTGGCGCGGCCCGATTTCGATCTCACCGTCTCCAATGCGGCGGCGGTGAGTGCGCTCTGCCGCAAGCTGGAAGGAATGCCCCTCGCCATTGAAATGGCGGCAGCCTGGGCCAAGACCCTGCCGCCGGCCAAAATGCTGGAGCGGTTGGAGCGACAACTGGACCTGCTGGTGAGTCGGCGGCGGGATCTGCCGCCTCGGCACCAGAGCCTGCGTGCGACCATTGAGTGGAGCTATGATCTGCTCCCGCTGGAACTGCAGCAGAGGTTCATCCGCCTGGCCGTTTTTCGCGGCGGCTGGAGCCTGGAAGGAGCGGAGGGCGTGGTCGGCGAAGGGGTGGTGGAGTCGCTGGCTGAGTTGCAGGAGCGGTCGCTGATCCTGATGGAAGAACACGCCGCCGAACCGCGCTACCGTATGTTGGAGACCCTGCGTGAATTCGGCCTGGAGAAACTCCAGGAACAGGGAATTTTGGATGCTATTCGTACGCTGCATATCCGGTATTATTACAACATGGCAGACGAAGAGTCCTATCATATTGGTACTCCGGAGGAGAAGGCCTCGATCGATCGCCTCAGCGTTGAATACGAAAACCTGCTTGAGGCTCTGGGCGCCAGCATGGATCTTCCTCAGCAGACGAAATTCGGGATTCACATGGCGGCAAATCTGAGCTGGTTCTGGATGCAGCGTGGGCGGCTGGCCGAAGGCCGGAACTGGTTGGAGCGCTTTCTGGAGCGCTGTCCGCCCGCTCCTACCGAGATACGTGCCTGTTTGCTGAACGCCGCTGGGATGCTGCTGCTCGAGTCGGGGAAAATTGTGGAGGCCCACGTCCATATGCAGGAATCGGTTGACATCTATCGTCATCTGGGAAAACAGAGAGCGTTGGCTTCTCAAACACATAACCTGGGAAACTCGGCCCATGACCTGGGAGATACTGCGCTTGCGCGTCGCTGTTGGGAAGAGGGCCTGGAGATCGCCAGGAAGGAGGGATGGACGCGTATGGCTAGTACCAGCCTCGCGAGCCTGGGAGAACTCTCCTACGACGAAGGCGACCTGGAGCGCGCACGAGCGCTGCTGGAAGAGGCTGTGAGTGTCCGCCGCCCCATTGGAGACTGGAACTATCTGGGCCATGACCTTGGCATACTGGGCAAAGTCGCCTGCCGCCAGGGCCAGTTGGCTCAGGCGGAAGCGTTCTTCGCGGAGTGTCTGGAGTTACGGCGACGCATGGAGGATAGAATAGGCATTATCACGGCACTGGAAGGGATTGCAGGCCTGGCCCGGATGCAGGGCGACGCGGAGCGGGCGGTATGCCTGTTTGCCTTCACGGAGCGTGCGCGCATGCAGGAGCAGTCGCTACGCCCACCCAACGAAGCTTCCGAAATCGCGGACCACCTGGAAGTCCTTCACACTCTGCTCGATGCCGCCGCCTTTGACGCGGCGTGGCAGAGAGGGCAGAGGTGGACCCAGGAGCAAAGCTGCCTCCATGCCTTCAGTAGATCTCTTTCATAAGTCGCTTTTCGCGTCCGCTAGGACGCTCGGCCGAAGGCCAAATGAGGCGGGTACGTTTTGTACCCGACCACTTATGAAAGAGGTCTGGGGAAACGCCTGGGGAGACAGAGGAAACCCTGTAAAAACACACGTAATCCCAATCTGTTTAGGATAGGTTTAGAGTCGGCCTGTATCCTTTGCTCATACCGCCGTCGTGGCGGCAAGGCTGTGCCAGAGCAGCCTGACATCCGGAGGGCATCCTCCGATACGATCCGAGCAAAGGAAACCTATCATGAACCCGAAACAGAGTATCTTCACCCGAATGCGATGGAAAGCGCTGGCCGGAGTAATGCTCTCCCTGGCGTGCTCAGGACCCGGCCTGACGCCTTCTGCAAAGGCGCAGACCGCGAACGAGATCAGCTTCTATTACAAGCGTGATGCCGGCGGATTTCAAGATCTGAGCCAACTGAGCTTTTACGGTGACGCGACAAGCTCCACTGGCGTCAACGCCTTGAAGAGACAGGTCACCGATCCCGCCCTTCGCGCTCAGATTCCGGACACAATAACCAACATTCTGGTCACCCCGGCGGCAGTCAACAGCGTTCAGCGCTGGTCCGGGGCAATGTACTACTCACAACCACTGGACTTGCGCCAGGGATTCCGCACCAAGTTCTTTGTGAGCACGAACGGTGGCAATCTGTCGTTCCTTATTCGCAACATCAATGAAACCCGCCCGCTCATCTCCAGCCAGACCGACAACACCGGGTTCGCCGGCCTGGCCAACAGTGTCGCAGTCGAACTGAGCCCCGCCCAACAACTGGCATTTCTCTATATACCGAATCCGCATGGAGTTCTGGGCGGCGGGTATGTCCAGGCCGGCGGCCAAGTACCGTACGACTCGAAGACACATGGCCTGCTGGGAACCGCGATCATACAGTATATCCCTCGCGACCAGGTGCTGGAACTCTATTTTGAAGACATGTTTTCCGGTGAGCGAAAACGCGTGTTCCAGGCGACCAATATCGACCTGGAAAAGTTGGGCGTGCTGACCAATGGAAAGGCGATGCTGGGTTTTGTCGGGGTCAACCCGGCCCCGAAAACGGGAAGCTACAGCACGATCTCCCTGCAGTCATGGGAGTTCGGCTCCGCGGTCAGTCAGCAGGGCATCACCTCCACCAGTTACAGCGACCGAATGGTTTTCCAGACCAATGCCCCCGTAAGCGTCTGGAACCCGTCGCAGGACCCCACTGGGATCTTTGAGCAGGCGTATAGCGCCAGCGACCAGGGCGTTATCAACTCCTCGTCCCATTCCGGACCCTTCTCCGCCGGATTTAACGGCAACTGGGATGGAAACGTAGGGCTTCGATTCAAGGCCACGGCGAAGAACGGCTCGGTGAATATCCGCTACCCGCTCTTCCTGGACATGCTGTTCCCGCCGCAGGCGTCGGTCACCCGTGGAAGCGCGTTTACCATCCAGGCGGCCTATGAGACGGACGCGCTCGCCGGCTTCGCCACCCAGTCGCCCGTCTATGGGCTCAAGGCGTCTACCTGGTTCGGCTTCAACTTCGGTTCCAGCCTGTTTATGGACCTGGCCTTTAAGAATTTCCACTGGAACCTACCCGGCATCCACGTCAATATGGGCGAGACCGAGTTCTTCGACTACGACACCGCCGCTCAGGCATTCGGCGCCTCTACCAATGCCGGCGGCGCGATACAGGATGGGAAATATATCGCCCAGGGCGCGAATTCCGCACGGGGGCTGCTGGGAGGCGTGATTACGGGCGCCGGACGCAATTCGAATCCGATGAACTACATTCAAGTGCTGTTGAACAAGCCCAACCTTGCCGCAAGCGGCTATGTGGACATTTTTAACGATAGCAAGCCCACGCTGCTCACCGGTACGGCCCAGAGCGACTTCGTGGGCCTGAGCGCCGACTTCACCAGCGCCCTGTTGAACATGTATGGGCTGGATAAGGCCGTCAACCAGGATTTCTCCTTCAACCTGGGTGCGGGCAACAAGTACGCGTTCGGCTGGAATATCGCGGACCTATACGGCGAACTGCTCACCACAGTGGACATGACCCACTCCTTCCAGCCCAGGCCCTATCTGGTCCTGCGCCTCGATGAGTTAGATCCCGTCACCGGCAGCATCACGAACACAAACTATGTGCAGATGATGCTGGATCAGGACGGTAAGCCGACCTCATCCCCAGCGATTACCATGTCCGACAAACCCCTCTGCGTGACACCGCTTGTCTATCTTTCGAACCCCAGAAACGGCAGCAGTCCCATCACGCCCGGCGACCCGACCCTGCCGACCACGACCGCTTCCTTCAATCTCTTCCATACCGATGCCAATCTGAACCTGAATGGCCGTGTGCAGTTCAATCCGTTCTCGCTCTACGCCACAGGAACCGGCATTCCCGACATCAACGCCCAGCCCGCCCTGTATACGCTGTTCAATCAGTCTGGCCCGATCGCTTCCAGGACATCGGGGGATTTCGAGATCAACAGTTTTCAGCCGGCTATCGGCAAGTCCTACTACTTCTACCCGGCCGGGTCGGTTGCGCCGGTGGTAGATGCCGCCACGCCGAGCAGTATCGTCGCACCTTCGGACCCGAAGGGGCTCACCTACGTCCAGCTTACCACAAAGCTGGCCGGCGCCAATGTCGCCGTCTATCTCGACGGCACTGTTCTGGGAGGAGAAGTAGACGTCAAGGACGATATTATCCACTTCGGTATTCCTAATACCCTCCTGTCGAGCCGGGCGGTCCATCAGATCGCCGTTATGTCCAACCCGAACACCAACTATAAGCGTGTATCGAACACGGTCACCCTGGAAGTCTCCGCGCCTATCCCGGCGATTACCACGATCTCTCCCTCCCTTGTGACGCTCTACGAAAAGCCGGTCGCAGGCACCGTAGCCAACGGCCCCACTATCCTGCAAACGGGTCCGGACGGGCAGGAGTACTTCCCATTGACGGTCAAGGGCGCCGGCTTTGCCAGTGAAGGGCGCGATGTAGACGGCTCCCTCCGCTTCCCGCAGTCGGTGATCGCATGGAACGGCCTCGAACTGCCGACGACCTGGAAAGACGCAAACACGCTCATCACCAATGTTCCCCGGTCGCTGATCGCATTGGCCGGAACTTCCAAAGTCACGGTGCGCACCAGCGGCGCCGGCGGGGGCGAGTCCAATGTGGCGCTCTTCTCGGCCAATAACCCCAAGCCGACGCTCACCAGCATTTCGGCCTCCCTGATCCGTGCCGACGTGCCGACCAGTCTGATTGTCAAGGGACATGACTTTGTCCGGGGATCCCAGGTTCAACTGCTGTGGTCGGCAGGTCAATCCATACACTTCACCTCGCTGCCGACCAGGTTCGCTTCGTCGGGCGAACTTACTGCAACGATTGCCCCGAACAGTCTCGGTACCAACACCTATACCGTCAGTGTCATCAATCCTACGCCCCAGGGATTCGTTGCTTCTACAGGCACGGGGCGTCTGATAGTGGACGCCGATGCCCCGGTCACCACGGCCACTCTCTCCGGAACGACCAAGGACTGGCAAACCTTCCAGGGCTCGGTATCCATTTCGATCAAAGCGACGGATGTCGGGCTGTCCGGTGTGGACAAGACCTATCTGGAGGTGGACAATCTCGCCGTAGACGGCGACGGCGCTCCCATTGTGGTTACCGGCGTGACGACCTTAACCCAGCCGGGGACGTATACGCTGCGCTACTACAGCGTGGACAAGGTGGGCAACGAGGAGCAACCGCATACCATCACCATCACCCTCGTCGCGCCCTAATGCGTTTCCAAGGAGGCTGTTGTGCCTGGATCCTATCCTCCTTCCGAAACCACAACTTGCTTCCGCAACGCGACGTCGTAGAGAACCCCTCCGTCTCCCACACAGGGAGATGGAGGGGTTCTCACGGAAAGGGGAGAAACAGTGGTTACGTCACCACCCAGCCCGGTCCGGCAGGCGTCTGGGCCGCATTTCTAGGCGAGATCGTCATCACCTTTCTGTTGATGTCGGTGGTGCTGCGTGTCTCGAATACGCCCAAGCTGTCCCGCTATACGGGGCTGTTTGCGGGTACGCTGGTAGCCACCTATATCACGCTGGAAGGGCCGATCTCCGGAATGAGCATGAACCCGGCGCGCACCTTCGCCTCGGCCCTGGCCGCGTGGGACTGGACGGCTCTGTGGGTCTACTTCACGGCGCCCCTGTTGGGCATGCTGCTGGCGGCGCAGGTCTATCTCTGGCAACGGGGCAGCGTCTTCTGCGCCAAACTGCACCATGACAACGGGGCCGGATTGGGCGCAAACCATCAGACCGGCTGGACGGGCCTGGTCGCCAAACTGTTACAACAGAGCGGGGAATAGAAAGAACATGTCGGCGCAGGCCCGTCTTTTTACCTTCCTAATATAAATATAGTTTGTTTGTGTCTACCTGAAAAACGTTGGCGCGAAAAAGCCACGCGACCTCATATTTTGCAGCATCGGTGGTTCTCAGCAGGCGAGTATAATCCAGGCAGAAGGGGACAAATCCCTCCTGTTTTGCATGCGTTTAAGCGGCGCGATGGGTGATCTTATCGGTCGCATAGACGGCGACGCCACCCACGACCGCGCCCACCGTGCCACCGATGAGGGCTCCTGCCAGCGTACCCGCCGGGCCTACCAGAGAGCCTGCGAAGGCGCCTGCTACCGCACAGGCCGCACCGCACAACTCTTCCCCATGCACGACGTCCATGTGTCTCTCATGCTCCTGTAGAGCCTGTTGCTCCTCGTTCCCTTCCACGGTGTCCATCGTTGTAGTGACCATTGGCGTCTGCACCGCTGGGCTCGTCTCATTGGAATGATCGTTAAGCGCGTCTGGTGTTACGGTATGCATCTTGCCCCTCCTCGCTGATACGAACCGCTGATGTGGTTCGGATGTCACGTTTTGTTGCCATCGTGCCCACTATACCCTCTGTGCGCGGAGGATACATCCCCTAAACGGCGGATTGTACGATGGTTCGGAAGCAAATCCCCGAGGCCCCCACCGGAAACGGATAAGAACATCTGGCGCCCCTATGCGGAAAGAGACGGGGTTCAGAGGAAGTGCGTAGACAGGTGACCCCCTGGTGTGAATGACGGCCTTGCACAAGGGGAGGGTAGTAGGGTATCTGATTCTGGATGGAACCTCTTCACTCTTCTGCTTGATGGGGCGGGCGATGACACAACGTGCGCGCGATTGGAAGCGGTTTACAGAGATTTATGACCTGACAGAGCAGAGGCGAATAGCTGCCAATCAAGGTAAGCGCACGCTGGCAAGCCGCATCAACGATAAGAAATCCTGGTTAAAGTTTCAGTTTCTTCCCCACTACTTCTATGGCGTACCCAAGTGGAGGCTCTGGTTGCGCTCCTTCAGCGGCCCACGGACGCTGCCCGATTTTGCCTGTGTAGGTGCGATCAAATGCGGCACCAGCGACCTCTCCACGTATCTCTTCCAGCATCCCTGCATCCTGCCTCCGTTGAGCAAGGAGATCATGGCGCTGAATACAGAGCGCTGGCGGACTTACTATCCGACCGTTCAGGAAAAGGCGCGCGTAGAGCAGGAGCATGGCAAGGCGCTGAGCGGATACTTCAATCCCGCGCTGCATAGTCTGCCGCATATTGACGCGCTGCGTGCGGCGGTGCCGAATGCAAAGGTCATTCTCATGCTGCGCAACCCGGTGGACCGTGCATTCTCCCAATATAAGTGGGATCTCTTTCTTGGCGGGAAGCGGTTGGCACGGATTCCCTACTATCAGAGCTTTGCCGACTATGTCGCCTTTGCCATCGACCTCTTCCCCGGAATGGCGCTCCCGACACGCTTCGGATGCGAACTTCTGCAGACCGGCATCTACGTCAAGCCGGTACAGATCTGGATGGACCGTTTCGGGCGTGAGAACATCTATATCCTGCGTGCCGAGGATTTCTTCCAGGATGTGGCGGCTGCGGTCTGCGGCATTCACGAGTTCCTGGGCATCCCCGCAATCGAGCCGGAGATCCATTCTATCGTCAACCAGAATCCGATGAAGCCGCCCCGGTTCGAGGCAGAGACGCGGCAGGCGCTCCAGGAATTCTATCGCCCCTGGAACGAGAAGCTCTACGCGCTGATTGGCAGGGACATGGAGTGGGAATAATCACGGCCCAACCTGTGACTGAGGAAGCGTATCCCCTGTCCTTTATGCAACAGGGCATGCTCTTCCACAGCTTATACAACCCCCACGGCGGCGTGGACATCGAGCAGATGGTCATCACGCTCCCCGAACCGGTCCACGCACGCAGCCTCCGCACGGCCTGGCTCGCGGTGATCCGCCGTCACGCGGCGCTCCGCACGGCATTCCAATGGGACGGCGAGCAGCCCCTCCAGGTCGTACAGCCCGAAGCCGTTCCCGCGTGGGAGGAGGTCGACTGCCGGACGGATTCCGAAGCCGAGTGGAGCGCACGGCAGGCGCGCTTTCTGGAGGAGGACCGCCGTCGCGGCTTCGATATGGCGCAGGCGCCGCTCCTGCGGCTCACCTTCTTCGAACGGGCGGATGCGGACTATCGCCTCGTCTGGACTTTCCACCACGCCATCCTGGACGGCAGAGCATTTACGCTGATCCTGAACGAGGTATTCGCCTGCTATGAGGCGCTCCAGAACGGCAAGGAACTCCACTTAGATTCCCCCCGGCCCTACCGCGACTATATCTCCTGGCTGCACCAGCAAGACTTAAAACCGGCAGAGACGTATTGGCGCGCGACCCTGCAAGGGATCGAAGAGACCTCCTCCCTGACAGCGGCCTTCCCACACCGGCAGACGCAACCGGGCCTTTACAGTGTGCGGGAGATACGCCTGTCGGAGGCATTGACAGCGGCCATCCAGGATCTGTCGGAGCGGCATGATCTCACCCCGAATACCCTGCTCCAGGGAGCGTGGGCGATCCTGCTCAGCCGCTACACCGGCAAACAGGACGTGGTCTTCGGCGTCACAAGGGCCTGTCG
>DATGIG010000360.1:0-42977 GCA_035295825.1 Chthonomonadaceae bacterium
TGAGTGTGTGCTGCGTTCCGTCCAAAGTGGTCAGCGTCTCATGGGGCCGTGCCTGGCGGACGATAATACGGCCTTCCGCCAGTTTGTCATGATCGAACGCATGGAGCGGTTGCCCCAACTCCAGCATGACATAATTGGTCACATCCACCACGTTGTTGATCGGGCGCTGCCCGGCTGCCCAGAGATCGGCACGCATCCAATCCGGCGAGGGGCCAACGGCGATGCCGCGTCCGATGCGGGCGGCATAACGGGGGCAGAGGGTCGGGTCCTGAAGGGTAACGGAGGTGAGTTTTGCCGTCTCTCCGCCTTCGCTGGAGGGTGGAGGCGCGGGAATATGGAGCGGTGTGCTGTAGAGCGCGGATAACTCTCTTGCCACGCCGATCATGGAGAGGCAGTCCCCTCGGTTGGGCGTCACGTAGACATCCAGCACCGGGCCGCGCGCGGCTGCTGCCCTGGCGTCCGCTTCGCTGCCGCCATCCCTCAAGACACGCTTGATGATCTCCTGATCGGTCTCGATGCCTTCCACCTCCAGCCCACCCATGGTCAGGCTGGTCGCGACCTCGACTGCGGTCGCCTCTATCTTAACATACTGTTTCAGCCATTCTAAAGGTACACGCATTGGTTTCTCCTACCTAACCCCAAAACCGTTAAAATTGACGCAAGAAGCGCAAATCGTTTTCCAGGTAGAGGCGCAGATCCGTCACGCCGGTCTGGAGCATATGGATACGCTCGATGCCCAGACCGAAGGCGAACCCGCTGTACTTCTCCGTGTTGATCCCATAGGAGCGGAGGATGTTCGGATGCATCATTCCCGCTCCGCCGATCTCCAGCCAGCCGCCCTGCCAACTGATGGAGTAGTCCACGCCCGGTTCGACGAACGGAAAGAAGTCCGGACGGAAGCGCACCAGCGTCTCCGAGCCAAAAAGCGCGCGGGCGAACGCCCCCAGGGTGCCCTTCAGGTCCGCCATGGAGATATTGTGGTCCACCATGAAGGCATCCACCTGATGGAATGTGTGGTGATGGGTGGCATCTACGGCCTCATAGCGGAAGCACCGGCCAATCGTCGCGATACGGAAGGGAGGGCGACGCTCCGCCATGATCCTGCCCTGCAGCGCGGTCGTCTGGGTACGGAGCAGGCGCGTATCCGTCACAAAGAACGAGTTCTGTTCGTCCATGGCAGGGTGGTCTTCCGGATAGTTTAAGGCGGCGAAGTTATATCGATACTCCTCCAACTCCGGGCCATCCACAAACTCGAACCCCATGCCGCCCAGGACCTGCTTGACCTGTATCGAGGTACGAGTGAGCGGATGCAATCTCCCTTGAGGGATAGGGCGTCCCGGCAGGGTCACGTCAAGCGTCTCCGAAGCCAGGCGCGCATCGAGCTCTTTTGCGCTGAGTTGAGCGCGCTGCCGCTCCAGAACCTCAGTCACGGTCGCGACCGCTTCATTGATCCTGGCGCCGTAGGCGGGGCGCTCCTCGGCGGGCAGCGTGCCGATAGCGCGGCGGAGTTCGTTCAGGCTGCCTTTTTTGCCCAGGTATTTGACTTCGAGGGCCGCGAGCTCCGCCGTGCTCGCCGCATCGAGGATGGCGGCTTGCGCCTCCTCTATCCTTTGACCGATTTCATCCGACACGGATCGTCTCCTCCCATAACACGTCAAAACGCCCCGCCAACAAATCTCTCCGGTGTACCCTTGGGAGAGTTTGGTAGCAGGGCGTCTGAATAAGGCTGATACGCTGTGATGCGGCGTTAGGTCGCCGACTCTCCCGACAGGTTCAGGACGCTCGTCGCCTGAGCGACGAGCTGAGTAAACGTTGCGGGGTCGCTGACGGCCATCTCCGCCAGAACCTTGCGGTCGAGGCTGATGCCCGCCTTGGTCAAGCCTTCTATGAAGCGGCAGTACTGTACGCCTTCGGCGCGGCAGGCCGCGCTGATCCGGACAATCCACAGACTGCGGAAAGCGCGCTTCTTATTGCGGCGGTCGGTATAGGCGTAGTTGCCCGACTTCATGAACTGCTCATGAGCCGTTTTGAAGAGGTTGCGTTTGCCGCCCCAGTAGCCTTTTGCGGCTTCCAGCACCTTCTTGTGGCGCTTATGCGTCATCGTGCCACGTTTCACGCGCGGCATAGGAAACTCTCCTTCCTTGTGTTAGGCGCTCTCAGTCCAATCCTGTGCCGAGCATGCGGGAGATGCGCTTCCGGTCGCCCTTGTACAGCTCGCCATCGTTCAAGAGGTTGCGCTTGCGGTTCGGCGACTTTTTGCGCATCAGGTGGTTCAACCCGGTCTTACCGCGCATCAATTTGCCGGTAGATGTCTTGGTAAAGCGTTTGATAACCGTTTTACGGGTTTTGATCTTGTTTTTCATCGCGATCCGTTATTATCCTTGTCGGTTCCGAAGAGCGACGGAGTTTGTGAGTGTCGGGGGTAGGATCCCGAACAAAGGGTAACGTGTCCGGCCTGTTGACACAACGGCGGGACGCAAGGGAAGGGAAGCCGGGGCTTACGTCCCGGCTTCCCGAATCAGGTCCGAGGGACATCAGGTGATCCTCAGGATTTTGGGCTGAGGATCATCGTCATCATCTTACCTTCCAGCGACGGCGGCTTTTCGATGATCGCATGATCGCCGACGGCTTCCACCATCTTGTCCATCAGTTTCCGCGCCAGTTCCGGGTGCGTAATTTCGCGCGCCTTGAACTGGATCGTCACTTTGACTTTATCGCCCTCTTCGAGGAATTCGAGCGTATGCTTGACGCGCACCTGGAAGTCATGCTCCTGCGTGACAGGGCGCATTTTGATGCCTTTGACTTCCTGCTGCTTCTGCTTCTTATGCTGCTCCCGCTCCCGTTTGCCCTGTTCGTACTTGTATTTGCCGTAGTCCATGATACGGCAAACAGGCGGTTGGGCGGTTGGTGCGACCTCAATCAGGTCCAGCCCTTTTTCCTGGGCAATCGCAAGGGCATCGCGGACGCTCATAATCCCAAGCGCCTGGTTCTCGTCATCAATGACACGCACATCACGCACACGTGTCTCGCGCGGCCCCCGCAAAATCTGCTCGTTTACCCTAAAATCCTTGTTGATGGATCACCCCTCCGGCGACGCACAGCAGGTACGACCTGTTCGTACCAGGACCCCGAAACATGGAATCTCTGTCGCCAGACGGGACGTAGTATATCAGAAAATGCCGCCGTTGTCAATGAATTTTTCCTGGACTTGACAGTCGGGTATCAAACCGATATAATGCCGTTATGGCATCTCAAGCAAGTTCGCAGGATCCTCTGCCCAAGGAGGGGACCCCAGAAGCGGATGCGACACCTCTGCTCGCCTGGCAGGTCCACCTGTTGCGCCGTTATCCGCAGCGCCTGCCCATCCTGATCGTGACGCTCTTGTTGGGTGCAGGTTGCGTCTGGATGGTATTCCATCACCCCCTGCCCGTGCTGGCGGCGGTGCTGTTGTTGCTGGGTTCCGTTCGGGAGTATCTCTTTCCTGTGGACTATTGGATTACCACGCAGGAGGCGAGCGCACGTGGGCCAGGACTGCGGGGAACGGTGCTCTGGAAAGAGGTGCGCCGTTGCCTGCGCGAAAAGCAGGCCGTAACCCTCACCCCCCTGGCAAAACCATCGCGGCTGGACGCTTTTCGAGGCGTTACCTTGCGCTTTGCTCCCAAGGGCCAGCCGGGCGACCGGGCTTCCGTACTGCAAGTCGTGGCCCGCTGCGCCCCGGAACTGATCCCGGATACTCCGGGATCCCTGCAGGCGGAGAGCGAAGAGAGTACACCAACCGAAATACAGAGAGGGAGCGCGTGAACGTTTTCGATTGGGATGCAGAGCTTACAGACGAAGAGCGGGATAAGCTGGTGGAAGACCTTGCGCAGAAGATCCATCGGCGCGGGCTGCATGTGCCGGCGATCCTGTTTCTGGAGATGCACAAGCCCTTGACATATCTGGGCAGCCAGGCGCTCATTCTCGGCTCCGGTTTTCTGGCGCCGCTCTTCGGCGCAAAGAATTTGCAGAAGTTCTCCAAATTGTTCGAGACGCGCGCAAACGTCGAACGCCTGGTCCGGCGGATCGAGGAGTTGCAGCTCTTGGAAAAGGAGGCCGCCTCCCATGGAACACGCTAACCTCATGGTACAGATCCTGTTGCCACTCTTTAGCGTCATCATCATCGCCGCCATTCTGGTAGCGCGGCGGAAAAACCTGTTTATCCGGCGCATTCAGGGACTGACGGCGATTGATGAGGCGATTGGGCGTGCGACCGAGATGGGACGCCCCATGCTCTGCAGCATCGGGCTGCAGGGCTTGACGGTTCCTACGCTCCAGGCCCTGGCGATCACCAGTTATATCGTGCGCAACTCCGCACGGTTCGGCACACGTGCTATCGTCCCGGTCGCCGCTCCGGAGATCCTGCCGGTCGCTCAGGAGGCGGTCCGCGAAGCGTATACCGGGGAGGGATATCCGGAACAGTACAACGCCGACGATGTGCGCTTCCTCTCAGGGCGTCAGTTCGCGTTCGCCGCTTCGGTCTCCGGTATCCTGGTCCGGGAGCGCGTGGCGGCCACCTTCTACTTCGGAACCTTCTTCGCCGAAGCGCTGATCTTTGCGGAGACTGGCAACCAGGTGGGAGCCATCCAGGTCGCGGGCACGCCCAGTACGTCCCAGATCCCCTTCTTTATCGCCGCCTGCGATTATGTCATTATCGGCGATGAATTCTATGCCGCCAGCGCCTATCTCTCCCGCGAACCTACCCTGCTGGGCAGCCTGGTCGGGCAGGATATCGCCAAGGGCGTGCTGATCGCACTGGTCGTCGTCGGCGCGGCATTGGCGTCGCTGGCTCCCGTTCTGGGACAAGCCTTTGTCAAATTCTTTACGGGGTAGACACATCCGGAATGCCTCGGATGCGCGATATACGGTGGGAGACGAGGGACATGCTTGGTATCAGCCAACAGCGGAAAGTGAGTAGATGGGATGTTTCATGAAGCGCCGGGCGGAAGCGGGGCGTGGTGGGGCTGGGTTATCGGTTCGCTGGTCGTCAGCGCCGTGTTTCTCGCTCTGCTGCAACTGATACCGCAACGCTTTCGCCGCTATGTCATTCTGGCTATCACCTTCCTGGGCGGGCTCTATTTTGCGCTGGAGTTCTTCCTGCCTACGCATGCTATGCCTACGCCGCAGGACCCGAAGGCGGAGGGCAACTTCCTGACGCCCTACCTGGTTCCTTTCGGGAATGTCGCTACCGTCATCGGCGCATGGACCGTCGGTGTGGGGGTGCTGAACCTCTGCCAGGTCCATGGCAGGAGGCTGACGCGAGGCGGCTCGAATGTGATCTACAGCTTTGCTTTCTTTGTCAGCATGATCGCCATGCTCGTCTTCGGCCTCCTGAAAGACGTCAATAAAACCTTCACCGATATCTACGATCTGCTGTTCATGCACGGATTGAACACGCTGGATGCGACGATGTTCTCCATCATCGCCTTCTATATCGTGTCCGCCGCCTACCGCGCGTTCCGGGTACGCTCCGCGGAGGCGACGCTGCTGCTGATCACTGCGGTGATCGTCATGTTGGGGCAGGTAGCGGTCGGTCAGATGCTTACCAGCGCGATTCCTAAGGATAGCATGCTGGCATTTTTGCGGATCGAGGGCATCCGTAACTGGGTTCTGACCATCATCAATGCGGCGGCGACCCGTGCCATCGGTTTCGGCCTGGGCATCGGCGGCCTGGCGGTCGCGTTGCGTATCTGGCTCGGCCTGGAGCGAGGGAGTTACTTCGAGTGAACATACTGACGCTGTTGCAAAACCTGGATCGGCGGTGGCTCTATGCCCTCCTGCTGCTGACGGTGACGGTTCCCTTTTTCCTGAAAATCCGGCTGCCGGTCACGGTATCGCCGCCCACGCAGAAACTCTACGATAAGATCGAGAGCATGCCGGAGGGCAGTTTCGTGCTGTTCGGCGTGGATTGGGGGCCGGGCACGCGCGGCGAGAACGGCGCGCAGACCGAGGTGATGATGCGCCACCTGATGCAGCGCAAGATCCGTTTTGCGCTCCTGGCCTTTGCGCCGGAACCCAGCGTCCTCTGCCAGAATATCGCGGTGAAGCTTCAGAAGGAGTACAACGAGACGCATCCGGAGTATGGCGTGCAGGAGGGGGTCACCTGGGTGAACTGGGGATATAAGGTGGATCAGGTGAACATTCTGAAGGCGCTGGTGCGGGATGTGCCGGCCACGGTGTCGGCGGATGTCCATAACCACACGATAGCGGATCTACCGGTTATGAAGGGCATCCACTCCGCCAAGGACATCTCCCTCATTCTGAATGTGAACCCGACCGCCTCGTATCAGGCCTATATTCAGTTTGTCCAGGGACCGTATAAGATCCCGATGGGGCTTGCGCCGACAGCCGTCATGGCGCCCGAAACCTATACCTATCTCGATAGCGGCCAGCTTGTCGGGATGCTGAACGGCTTGCAGGGCGCTATCGAGTACGAGCAGCTCCTGGGTGTGATCGGCAGGGCGACCGTGGACAGCAATTCGCTCTCCTTCGCCCATCTTCTCATCATTTCGCTCATTCTGTTGGGAAACATCGCGATGCTTCTGGAGCGGAGCCAACGCGCCCGGGCAGGAGGGGCTAGATGAACTGGATTTCCGCAAACAAGGAGGCCATCGGGCTCTGGATCGGCGCCATCTGCACGCTCGGGCTCTACTCCGTCCTCTACAAGGAGAACAAGCTCTATCGACTCTTCGAGCATATCTTCCTCGGCCTGGCCACCGGCTTCGGCGTCGCCGCGACCTGGAACGAGGTGCTCAAGCCGAAGTGGTGGGAGCCCATCTGGGTGAAGGGGCAGTGGTGGTGGATCCTTACCCTGGTGGCCGGCCTGCTCTACTACTTCATCTACTCCCGCAAGTACAACTGGCTGGCGCGGGCGATGATCGGCTTCTTCCTGGGAGTGGCGTCCGGGCAGTCGTTCCAGGGCTTTGTCAATGACCTCTGGCCGCAGATCCGCACCTCCTTCAAGCCCCTGATCCCGCATGCCCTGATTGCGAAGACGGCGGATCATCCCGCCATTAAAGCCGTCACCCTGCCGGACGCCATCAACAACCTGATTTTTATGGTGACCCTGCTCTGCGTCATGAGCTACTTCTTCTTCTCCTTCGAGCAGAAGCACCCGGTTCAGAAAGGCATGGCGAAGATGGGGCGCTGGCTGATGATGTTCACCTTCGGCGCGATCTTCGGCTCGACCATCATGGCGCGTCTCGCCCTGCTGATCGATCGCATGGACTACCTGCTCAACGACTTCGGCCCAAGGATCGGCGGGCCTGTGGTCATGTTCGGGCTGTTGATGGCACTCACGGTCCTCCTCCTGGTCCTTGTCACCGCCCAGAAACAGCAGACAGACGCCGAAACAGAATAGTTATTGCATTTCCATCAGTTGGAGCAGATTGCCTTCGGTGTCGCGGAAGGTAGCGAAGGTGATGCCGCCGTCGGTTGTGGGGGGCAGGAAGAAAGCGACGCCCTGCTGGATCATCTCATTGTAGCAGGCGGCGACGTCCTCCACGATCAGGGTGACCATCACCGCGTTGATCGCCAGGTTGGCTTCCGGCAGCGGCTCCGGCGACAACCCCAGGCTGACCCCCTCCTGGAAGAGCACCCAATCCTCCTGCTCGTCCTGCACGGTAAAGCCGAGCGTGTCGCGATAGAAGCGCAGCGCCCGCTCTATATCCTGAACCATCACCATGGCCATCACGCCGTGAAATCGCACTTTCCTTCTCCTTACGTTGAACTCATTTCGACGCCTGAACCCTCACGTAGGCTCCTGTCATAGAGCCGGGCATAGGCATTCACCATGAGGGGCAGATCGTATGCCTGTGCGGTGTGCTGTGCTGTCTGGCGTAGACGTTGGCGGAGCCGGGCGTCCGAGAGCAGACGGCGTATGGCTTCCGCCTGTCCCTCTCCGCCGATGGCATGGATGAGGGCATTTTCCCCCTCCACCAGAACCTCATCGTTGCCCTTGCAGAGCGTACTGACGATCGCGCAGCCCGCCGCGAGCGCCTCCAGTACCGACAGACTGAAATTCTCCGCCTCCGTGGGCAACGCCCAGACGGTCGCCGCCGCCAGCCAATCGGGAATGTCGTTGCGGTGTCCCATCAGGTGAACGCGATCCCCCATGCTATACTCATGGGCCAGGGAGCGCACCGCCTCCATCAGGCTCCCCTGCCCAACGAAAGCGAGGTGGGCGTCGGGGAATTCTTGAGCGATTGCCCGAAACGCCGCCAGCGTGTCCATGGGACGCTTCTGTTCGTCCATGCGGGACGTCGAGACGATCAGGGGAGTATCCGACGCCAGCTTGAGTTCACGGCGTGGCCTGGAACCATCGCCGCAGGCGTAGCGACGGGTATCTACGGCATTCGGGATATGGTGTACGCGCTCCGGTTCCACCCCGATCTGCATCTGTGTCCGGCAGGCGTGTCTGGAGGGACAGGTAATGGCATGGAAGCGCCGTGTTACAGCAGCGGCCCAGAACTCCCCCCGTGGGCTGCCCGGTGCAACGGTATCGTAGGGGCTGTGGAGGGTTGCGTAGGCAGGCGGCAGGTCGAGGTGATCCAGAGCGCGGACGGCATCGCGCGGCAAGCAAACGTCCCCTGTATGGAAGTGCCGGATCGGCGCGTGATAGGTCTGGTAGAGGGAGATCAGCGCTTGTAGGTCCTGTTTTGCTCCGGCAGGGTCGGCCCGAATGCGTACGTCCCGTTCGACCAGGACCCCACGCGCACGATACTGCTCTGCGAAACCCTGGGTCGTCTCCATCTCCGGGACTACGATCCGGACCCGTCGCCCCCGCGCCGCCATTCCCGCCGCCAGTTCGCCCATCTGGACCGCGTCGCCGCCATGCCCCAGCACAAAACCGATATAGAGAATATCCGATTCGGTAACCATACTGCGATTGTACCGCCCTAAGCCGGAATTTCAAAGGGAAAGCCGCGCTCGATGCCGAATTAACGAGGCGAATCCCAGTTATTTTCCGGAAAGGTTGTCTTGATGCCCGAACACCATCCGTCAGAATCCGAAGAGGATCATGCCACCGATGTCTCGCCCAGGACGCTCCGATTTCTCGAACGCACCGACACGCTGGCGCATGTCGTCGTCGCGATCTTCTTTCTGCTTTTGTCGATCACAGTGCTCTTCGATACTGGGATCGTCTTTGTAAAGCAGATGCCGTTGCTGTTCCAATCCATGACCAGCACTCAGGAGCCAGCAAACGTTGCGCCTGCGAAGCCGAATAAGCCCGAACAGAATGCAGCGCCAAATGCAGCACCGCCAGGCAATTCCCCAGAGACACAACCGGGCAAGAATGCCGAAACCACGCCGGAGTCTCCGAGCGCCGGAAGCAACACCCCATCACAATCCAAGCCGGAAGGCGACAAAAAGAGCGGCGAGGAAGCCGGATCGGAACGAAAAGCCGATACCTTCGTCAGTGGCAGCCTGACGATCCTGAGCAGCATCCTGTTTGCCGTTATCATCCTGGAACTGCTCCGAACCATTATCACTTACTTGCAGACGCGGAACATCCAGGCCATCATGAAGGAGTTCCTGGTCGTCGGCATCATTTCCAGTGTGCGGAAGATTCTGCTGGTCGGCGCAGAGTCCTCGATGCAACATGCCAAGGGAAATGAGTTTATTCAGGAAGCTATCGGGACCATCATCACCATTGCCGGGATCATTCTCTTGATCTTCGGTTTGATTATCCTGAACCGGGCTTTCAGCGCGCGGCCCGCGAGTGTGAAGTCCATTTTGACCGGCGAGGACACGCCAAACTGATCTGCGTTTACTCCCACCCGACGCGCACGATGATCCCATCGGGATCATTGGGGTAGCGGAGCAGGACTGTATCTCCCTCCTTGGTCACCTGCAAGTCCACAGGTCGTCCGAGCCGGTCCATGGCGCGCGCGCCTGCAATGGATTTGCCCCCCGCATGGAGCCGTGCAGCCCCCGGCGTGTTGAGGGGGGCGCGGACAAAGAACTCGCTCAACCGGGGTGTCTCGATGCGGGCCTGCACCCGCCCCGACACAAACCCGATATGCGGAGGATCTCCATCCGGGCCGAGATCGTAGAGCAGCGCCAGCGCGTGCGGAGGGATCGTCCGGTCATCGGCGACATCGAGGGTGGGTGAGAAGAGATCGATCATGCGGCCCTCGACGTCCGCTTCGTCGCCGAAGGTTCTCACAATCGTAAAACGCCCTCGCCGCAGTTGCAGGAAACCCGGCTCCCGATAGGTCCCTCCGGCTCGTTGGTGTGCGTACTTCACCAGAGCGCGCAGCAGACCCGCGCTCGTCTCACTGCCGGCAAAAAAGCCCGGCGCGATCCCTACGTAGATCAATCGGCCCTGTCCGACCGGCTGCATCCAGATGGGCGCGCCGCCGGAGCGGAGCGTGAAGAGGACCGAAAGCCCCTCCGCCTGCGGCCTCGCAGCAACCTTTCCGCCCTGCCCGTTTTTGGAAACGGTTGGCGCGGAGATGGGGTAGAGCGTTGCGGGGTAGGAAGCGCCGAGCCGAAGGCGCGGGAACGCTCTGGCCAGCCCTCCGACGGTGTCGGTGCTCAGGAGGGTGTGGCCGAGATCCGGCTGAGCGGAGGCGGCCTCCACCACAAATCCATTGCCCATGTCAACCGTAAAGGAGATAGGCACGCCACGGGGCAGATTGTCGAACTGGTAGGTCCAGGAGGCGGTCCTATCCGCGAAGCGTGCCTGCCCGTTGAATTGACTGTTATTGTCATAGACCAGGAAGTGGTTCTCGATGTCCGATCCGGTGACGAAGGCCGCCGCGATCTGCCCCTTGACCTGCAACTCCGCCCCCTTCACCCAGGGCCCCCATCCATCCCCCGGCGAACGATCCGAGAAGCGGATGCGAACGCTGCCAGTCTTCTGTGCGTAGGGCGTGAGGTCCAGAGTGTATTGGCGACGGTTCTGGAGATCATGGCAGTCCGGATCGGCCTGGAGCAGGCGGGTATAGGCATGGAGGTCTTCCTCGGTCGCGGCCTGCGTCTTTGCCGGTCCTCCGGTCGCGATCCCCATCTGCGCGAACATCTCATCCTGTGGGGCGGCATAGTGCGCCTGCCTCCACCAGGAATCCGGGGCGGCGTTGTAGGGGTCCGACCCGCCGAAAAACAGCAGGCTGCCTCCGCCGCGCACCCACTCCGCGAGGGCGTGTTGGGCGCGAGCATCCGGGGGTTTCTGATAGTCGTAGGAGAGGAGCAGGGTCTTATAGCCGTTCAGATACCCCGGATCCGCCGCCCGATCCAGAGAGAGGACCTGAATGGGAACTCCGCGCTGCAAGAGGGGGACCGTCAATCCGAAGAAGCCGTCCAGATCGCTGACGTTCGGGACTGCCCGCTGATACTGCATCGAATCGGACGCGAACACGCCGATGCCCGCGCCCACCACATTTCCCTGTACGCCCTGCTGATTGTGCATCTCCTGGAGCGCCGCGACGACCGAGTGGACTTCCGTTGCGTACTCGGCAGGGATATGACCATAGACGCGCTCCGGCCAGGGCATGACTTCGTAGGCATCGACGCCGGGACAGAGGAGCGCCGCGATGACGGTCTGCTCGTAGTGGCTCTTGTAGTCGGCGAAGGTGCGGGAGGGGTCATCTTCCAGCGGGTCCATAAGGAACCAGAGGCGGCGGTTGGCGCCGCGTGTCAGTTGATAGAGTGAGGAGTACTCCAGGTAGGCGGTATCGAAGGTGTGATCACCCCGCTGCCCGGCGTAGCGAATAGGTGTGCGCGCCGTGCCCGTCCAGACCTGCCCGATGACATCCTGAACGTTGGGCAGGCTCGTGATGCGGTATTGCGGGCTGACGATGCCGGAGAGCGCGTAGTGGAGCGGGCTATGCAGGGCGACCATGACGCGCGTTCCGGGCTTCGATTGCGCCGCCTGCAGGACCGCTCCGATGTGGTTCGTCTCCAGATCCGCCATCAATTGCGCCGCCTTCCAGCGCGCCTCCAGGCTGCTCGCGGGCGCTTTCCAGTCCGAACCATACTTCTGCTTCCAGGCCGCCTTGAAGGCCGCCTCGTACCCCGCCGAGGCGAAGTACTCCGGCTCCTCCGGGCAGACGCCTTCGCTGCCACGGGAGAGCGCCAGTTCGTAGTAGGCGCGTTCGATGGCGTTGCGGTTCGTCGTGGGGTCGAGATAGAAGCTATCGCCGCCGATGATGAGGGGGTTTCCAGCGGCATCGGTCTGGAGTTCGTCGCGATGGGCGTCCGCATATGCTTTGCCCTCCCGGGAGCCGCCCATGGTCCAGGTGGTGTAGCCGCGCCCTTTCCAGGCGCGGATTAGGTCCTCGCCCGTGCCGTAGGCGAAGACGGCGTCGGTCTGCAGGTCGAGCGCCGGTTCGACCAGGTGGCCGGTCTGTGTGACGGTATAGGCTTGCGCCGGCGTTCCTGCCACGGTGAGGCGCGTTCCGGGCGGCGTGCCCTCCAGCATCTGGCGGGCGACGTTGTCCGGCAGGCCATCGCCGTTGGTGTCTGCCTGCTTCTCTGTCAGGCGCAGGCTCTTTACCGTAACGGCGACTGTCTGTGAACCGATGACGACCGCGACTTTCGTACCGACCGCCCAGGCAGCAGGGACGGTCCAGTTGATCTGCAGAACGCCTTGCGTTCCACGCATTACCTGTGCGGGGACCGTTTTCCCATCCGGCCCGGCAATCGTGACATTGGGAACCGTGTCCTCGGCGGGATCGGCGGGCGTCAGTTCCAGCAGACAGGTCTCATCGGGCGCGACCGTGAAGCTGTACACCCAGAATTGGCCTGCATCGGCGTGCCGGATGCCGTCGGTAACAGTCGTTCCCTCGTTCCGGAGGAGCAGCGCCTGCTCCTCCGGTGAGCCTGCCTTGATGGCTGTCGCATAGGGCATGAGCGGGGGCGCAGCGGTCGCCGTGTGCAGTCCGCTTCCCACAGTAAACAGGAGGCACATACCGAGCGCGATCTTCCATGCTTGCCGTTTCCAGACGCCGAAAACACGCGCTTGCGCGTTATGAGTGGGCATGCGATTCCTCCTGGGGCGTCGCTTCGGGATAGGGTTGATTCTGTTGGAGGGCCAGCAGCAGCTCTCTCAAGCGATCTGCGCCCCGCCGCAGCGCCTCGCTGCCCTTGCCTCCGCCTGTCAACTCCTCCAGGGTGACCGGCTTGCCGAAGCGGCAGACGATCTGCTTTTTGGAGAAGCGCGGAATGACCTTCTCATAGGGCAGCATCAGGTTGGTATGGATCAGAATGGTGGGTAGGATGGGGACGCCGGTACGCTGCGCCAGCAGCAGCGCGCCGGGGAGAATGGGCTGCAGAACGCCCGATTCGCTGACGCCTCCCTCCGGAAAGATGACCACCGCCTCACCCGCTTTCAGAAGCGCCTCTGCCCTTTTGAGCGCGGCCCGGTCCGGCGTTCCCGGCTCGATGGGAATGGCGCGCATCCAGCGGATCAGGGTGCGCAGGACAGGGACTTTGAACAGCGCGGCCCAGGCCATGAGGTAGACATACCGGGGAGTTGCCGCCATCACGACCGCAGGAGGGTCGCCATAACTGATGTGGTTGGGCGTGATGAGGACGCCGCCGGTCCGGGGCACGTTCTCGCGCCCTTCCACCCGAAATCGGCCCAGGATGGCATAGATCGGCCATAGCGTCATCCAGCCTATCACACGTAGCATCCGATAAAACACAACCCTATCCCTTTCCGCACTCACCGTTTCTGTCCTCAAGCTTCTTGTGATCCTGCCCAATAGTATGCGCTAAAAGTGTCGCCTATGTCATGGGGCGAATGGCTCATCTTTGCAAGAGACAGGTCCGGATAATCGTCAGAGTAGATTCAAATTGATTTTCATTAAGATCGATTATTGTGGCTGCTGCCATTGACAAAAAGTCAGGCGACCACTATACTGCATGTGGATCGCCTGAATGGAGGATTTATTTGCACTCCTCGAACATGCTGTCTCGGAGGCACCTATGAAACGCAAAATCGCTGTTCTCCTCTTTATGTGCTCCATGTTGGCAGGGTGCTCTCACCACACCCCCACGACGCCCATCACTACTGCGGGCAATGGCGCCACGCGTGGGCCGTTCCATCCACCGAAAGCACCAAGTGAAGACGCTGTCGACCTCGCGGTAGCTAGGCGCGCCGCCCAGCAGAGACCGGAATCCGGTAGAGCGCGGTTCGACCTCGGTATGGCGTACTACCGTTCAGGAAGCTACCAAGACGCCATTCCAGAACTGCGCAACGCCATCCGAATCCTACCCAAACCGCCGGTTATTGCCTACCCTTACCTTGCGTACTCGCTTGAGGCCGTCGGTCAACCGCAGGCTGCGGTATCTGTTATGACAGAACTGCTCGCGCGACCGATCACTCCGGAGGATCAGAGCAAGGCTTTTTTGGTGCGTGGGAACACATTGTGGGCATGTGGGAGGGTTGCAGAAGCCAAGAGCGACTATCAGAGCAGTCTGGCTGCCTATCCCCAGCAGGGGAGCGCGAATTATGGACTGGGCATCGTTGCCGTGGCGCAAGGAGAGCGCCGCGAGGCTACGCGCCGGTTTCAGGCTGCGTTGCGTCTCGGCGCTAAGCCTTATGTTCGCGCGGCGGCATTGACCGCTTTGGGGGAACTTGCGGAGAAAGATGGGAATAACAAAGGGGCGACAGACTATTTTCGGCAAGCGTTGGTGGAAGATAAGGAGAATACATACGCCGCGTCGGGCCTTCGTCGGGTCACATCCCCGTGACGCCGATAAAAGGCTCTGCTTTAGCGGATCGGAGAACAATATGATGCATTACTTCTTGTTTACAATCTCATTAATTGGAGGGCTCACGGCAGTGTTGTTTCCAAAAACGGCGAGGAAGATAAGTGTCGCCATGAGCATGTATGTATGGGTGAGAGAATTCAACAAAAACCTCGATGACGTTTCCTACCGCTTGCTGGGCCTCCTCATAATCGTTGTTGACATAGTCATGTTGTGCTCCTATCCTCCGGGACACCGATAAAGCTAAGATCCATGTGGGTTGCTCAGCATCGTTATGAATTTCTTCGCTGAATGGATCGTATGCCTGTTATTGGGTAATTTCCACGCGCGCCCGTTCGGGGATATGAAGCCAAAGTGCGCCGTCAATATGATCTGAAGTCCCTGAGAGTGTATACGGAAATGTCGTATGGACGGCGTTGAAACGCCGTTCTGATACCCAAAGTCCGCCTTCGCGGACTGCACCCTGAACCCGCGCAGGCGGGTTTCGTATTTCAGAACGGGGATTCATCCCCGTGGCTAAGGATTTCCATACACACTCTGAGAACGCGACCTCAACCAGTTGTACACCGTCACCGAGAACAGTGCCACGACCACCTATTCGTATGACGCGAATGGCAACGAGACGGGCATCACGCTGCCCAACACAGCCACGGTGACGAAAGTCTACGACAACTCAGATCGGCTGACGAGTGTGACCAACAAGAACAGCAGTGCCATCACGCTCTCTAGCTTCAGCTACACCTACAACAACGACAATCGCAAAGCCACCAGCACTGAAGCCAACAGCGATGTGGTATCATGGACTTATGATGCCCAAGGTCATCTCGCCGCCGAGAGCCGCACGAGCAGCAACAGCTACTCGGCCAGCTACACAGTGGATGGGGTGGGCAATCGCACCAGCCAGACCATCGGCTCGGCGACGAACTCCCTCCCTCTCGACAGTGACGATGAACTGACCGCGTGGTTGGACACTATTGGTTGAACATCAATTCCCAGCACTGAAATGAGTCCAGTCAAGGACTCATTTCAGTGCTTTCATACCGTCATGGGGAATAGCATAGGGAAAATAAATGGACGAGCTTCTTGGTTGGCATGTATTTACCGAGAGGGCACGAAAGGCGGTTTATCTCGCCAATTATGTGGCTTCTCTCCACGGCGAAACGACAGTAACTACTGTCCACCTACTCTTAGGAGTGATAGGCGACGACGACAATGTTGCGCGACGTGTTCTCAGCATGATAGGCATCACGCCCGAAAGAGTGAGCATAGATCTCAGAAAAAGCCTCAAGCGGCCTCGTCGCAGTGGGAAAATACCGAGTATTATGCTATCCGATGATGCCGTGCATGCAATTGAATTGGCATACGAAGAAGCGCACTTGCTATCTAATACTTATGTTGGCACGGAACACATGCTTCTAGGCTTAATCCGCGAAGGACATGGCATTATCGGAAAGGTATGTTCGAAATTCAATATCCAGCTTGAGCGGGTACGTAAAATAATACGATCTCTTCAATATACTTAAATTCTACCATCTGCTCACCACAGGCGAACGCTACGACGAGAACGTTTTCGAGAAGGACCAGCAACGAGCCCGCCAGCGGCGTGAGCGCAGGATGCCGTAGCGCTGGGCTACCAACTCGTTCCGCAATCGCCAGTTACTTAGAAGAGGGCGACTTCCACACGCGCCCGTTCGGGGATATGCAGACGGAGGGCGCCGTCAACATGGACCTGGAAGCCGTGAGAGCGCGACCAGGAGACGTCTACGCGATGACCCCGAATTCGGATGTCTTCCACCTGGAAGTGGGCGAGGTCGAAGGGGAGGGGGTCCAGAATCAGTTCGCCGTTCGGCCCCGGCTCCGGCTGGATGCCGACCACATGACGCAGCATCAAATCCACGATCCAGGAGTGCTGGTAGTCGTCCACGCCTCGGTAAAGCGAGGGCATTCCGGTCTGCGGGTTGTAGTGTTCGTAGCAGTTGGGGCGCTTCGGGTCACCCTCGTGAAAGAGCATCCGGACGAAGCGCATCAGAAAATCGGCTGCGAGGGGGCGCAGGTCCGGCGCCAATGTCCGGGCCGCCTGAGCCAGCGCATCCGCGATGTGGGAATTGGTCATCGGCCAGACGCGACCGTTCCATGGACAGTTGGTGCGCTTGCCCTTCCACTCCGCTTCGGCGTCGAAGTAGGGATCGTCCGCGCTGGATGAGGGGACGGGAAAGGGCGTGCCGAACGTGGTGGGATCGTGGAGGTGGGTGCGGAGCGCGGTTAGATGCTCCTCCAGGGCGATGTCGCTGAGAAAGGGGTAAAACCCGACGGCAGCTTTATAGGGGGAGCGCTCGCCCGTGCGCGGATTCACGTCGTGGAAGAGGCGGGTGGCCGGGTCCCACATCCGTTCGCGTACCGCCTCGCAGAGGGCGTCGGCCTTGGCATCCCAGACGTCGGCGACCTCCGGATCGCCGAGATCGTAGGCGAAGACCGCCATGGCCCGGTGGAGTTCGTAGAGGTAGCAGGTGGCATCCACTCCCTTGATCCGGATCTTGCGCCAGGCGTCCGCGCCGGGGTCGGCGAAGAGGTAGCGGCTCATGTACTCCTGCCCGGTCTCCCCCTGATCCTGAATATCATAGAGGCCGCTCTGCTCCTGGTCGCGCTCCCGATCAAAGTAATCCACATAGCGGGCTAAGGCGGGATAGATGCGGCGGACAAAGTCGAGGTCTCCGGTCAGGTAGTAGATCTGCAGCGCCGCCGCACCCCAATTCGCATGATAGAAGCCCCGGTCCTGCCGCCAGAGATAGAGATGGCCCGGCAGAAAGCCATCCTCTGCGCTCCCCTCCTGCCGGATCTGGTTCGCCAGGAAGTTCTCGATACTGCCCATCGCCAGCGCCGGATCGTGCATCCAGGCGGCTTCCCGCATGTGGCACTGCGCCGAATAGGAGATATGGGAGCGAAACGCGCCGATGCCCTCGAAGATGCAGGGATACGGCAGATGGCCGGCGCGAAGATCCACCTGCAGCAGACGCAGTCCATACCAGCGATACCAGTAGTAGCGCTCCAGGTAGGGGTCGCTGCAGGTAAACTGGGGCACACCGGCAAAGTAGTCCATCCAGCTCTGGCGGCTCTGCGCGACCACATCGCCGGCGAGATCCGAACGGAGCGCAGCCAACGCCTCCTCTCGCTCTAGCGCCAGGGCGGCGCCGAAGGTGAGACTGTCCGTATCGCCGGTCGCCAACTCCACGATGTAGTGGAGACCCAGGTGCAGCAAGCCGTTGGGGTTCCAGCCCGCCTCCGCCTGCATCTCCTTTGCCAGCATTCCCTGTCGGAATTTCTCCGGAAAGACAGAGACCTGCCAGAGCGGCGCGGTATCCGAGCGCTCCGCGAGGTTGACGGTCCAGGAGTCGGGCATGCGACTGCCGCCCAGCGCGACATAGAGGGCGTGGGAGGGCGGCGGACCGGCATCCGTCCCGGTGGAATGGGAGGTTGAAGCAGGGTCCGTGGAGGGCGGCGACGTCCCGGCGCGTGCTCTTTCACCCCAGCCATAGACCTCGGCAGGCGTCTCGCCAGGACCCGCATAGCGGAGGCGATAGGCGAAGCTGAGGGCGTCGGGTTCGTGCAGCACATCGGAGGCGGTGGCGGCATTCTCGTGTTCGGGTAGTGCTGAAGCGGGCTGCAGGCTCCAGAGGAGCACATGGAGATGGGCGGGCCGCGAGCCGGAGTGTTGGAAGGTGAGGCGGCTGGCGAGCGTATCGTTCGGGGTGACGACACGCTCCTCCTGAATGCGGAGGCCGGGAACCCCTTCGACCGTATAGATCTGGGTCAGGCGATCCGGGGTCCAGCGGCGTGTGGCGCGGTGGAGGGTAAGAGGGCGCCCCCTGGCATCGAGTAGAAGCAGACAGAACAGACGTTCGATCCGAATATCGGCGAAATAGGCTTCGTCCCAGAACCCTGGAGTGTCGAGAAAGCGGGGGAAGGCGGGCGCAAAGAGAGCTGCTCGCCCGCCTCCCAGATACCACTTATCCGTGCGCTCCAACAGGCCGAGGGGGTCGGGGTGCATCGGTTATCGCCATTTCGGGGGGACATGGAATTCGCTGTCACCGTACAGCATCTGGATGAGGTTGATCTGCCCGGCATGGTACGCCATGTTCCGCAGGCACATCATGATGATATTCCGCCCGAGAAATTGCCCGCGCGGATGCTGATACATGTGTTCCAGGTCCGCCTCCGACATGCCCCGAATAGCAGCAGCCAGCTCTGCGCCGCTGGAGCGGATCGCGTCCTGAGCCTCTTGATTGTTGGCGAGGGTGAGCGGAGGTCTGCTCGGATCGGGCAGGGTGGGCGTCTCGCCCCGCAGCACCTTGGCAATCAAGCGATTGACGACAACGCATTCGGCGGCTTGCTCCAGCGCAGAGCGGGTCGAGGAGGAGCCTTCATGCGTCGGCTGCCAGTTCAGTTTATCTTCCTGGGTCGTGGCGATAAAGTGCGCCAGCGAGTCCGCTGTCCTTTCGGTCTGATCCGCCATGTATTCCGGCACGGTCAGGGTGTGGTGGGAACGCACTCCGGCAGGGGGGTGAAGTTTCATCTTGGAATAATCCCTTCTATGGGTTCGGGGGTGTACGTGTATTGGAAATCCGGCTTACCACAAGCGTAGAGCGGGCGGAGCTTCTTCGCCGCTTCCGCCAGAGCATCGAAGAGTTGCACGCCGCCGGAGAGAACGGGATGGGATTTAGCGAAGGCGATCCCGAATACCGCGTGCTGTCCTTTGATCTTCTGCATACGTTGTGCAAACGCGCGGAGCGTGCCGGCGCTCAGAGCATGGCCCCGCAGCGGAGCGCCCTCCGCATCCTGTAACTCATAGGCGAGTATGGTCGGATGGCTGGCGAAGTAAGCGGCGAGATCCTCGGCGTTCTGTTGCAGGTTTTCGGCAAAGACCTGTTTTTCGTCCGCATAGTCCTCGACGAATACCAGCGTTCTCACTCTATCGGCGCGGATCGCCACACGCAGGTGGACAAAGGGTTTATAGGCGCGGGGCTGACGGGCGAAAGCGACCCAGGTCTCCTCCGGCGCGTTGACAGAGCGCCGAAGGTGTTGGGCGACGTGGGGATACAGAGGCTCGCCCAGGGTTTCCGATAGCCTCTCTTGCATTGCCTGGCCGATCTGCTTTAACTTGGGCGTAATCTGCCCTTTGAGCTGTGTCATCCGAGCGGCAAAGTCGGGAATGCCGAAAATGGCAAACTCCTCCTCGGTAAACCCTGGGATCGCCTGAATTTCGGCGATCTCCCGGATTGTGGAGACGCCCTCTATCTCTTGCGTAGGCATCGGATCTCCTTATAGGTACGCGGCTTCGAAAACGTCACTCCGTGACCGCCAGGGCACGCGCCGGGGTTCGAGAGCGTGTGCCTTCTCGCTGATAACTCTCCCACGCACCCTGAACTCCCCCTTCGGTGACGTCGCCGGAGTGAGTGTAGATACGATAGCGCAGGTACAGAGGCTCCGTTGGAGTAATGACGATGGGATCCTCCTGGAAGAAGCCATAATTTGGCGAGAACGGTCCGTAGTCGCGTGTGAACCAGGGCGTCGGAAAGGCCGGGTTTTTGGGATGATCGAAGAGCGCAATCCCGCACGTCAAGCGCCCTAACTTGCCGGAGCAGTCCACCCAGGGTGAGGGCTGCCGATAGGTGCCCCGCTCGTTTAACTTGCCCTCCGCATTGGTGAGCGTCCCACCGGTCTTGACCGAGAGCCCTTCGGCAACGCGAATATGGGGCAGCCCGGCCTGATTCGTGGGGTAGAGCGTAACGCTCTCGCCCTTCGGCGGCTCCAGTGTCAATTCAAAATCGAAATAGCGATTTTCCGGCGGGAGGTCGTAGAACCGAAACCCACAGGTGTCGTGCAGTTTCACGACGCCATCCGGGGCGACCCAGTCGGATTTCGCGATGAAGGACCCATTTTCTCCGCTCTTGATCTCCTCGAAACTACGATGGACGATCTTCCCGCTATTGTGTCGTTCCAGCCAGAAGTCCGCATCGTCCACACGTCCGTGCCCCACCCACAGTCCATGATGGTGCCTATGATCGGTGGGGGCGTCCGCCAAGAGGGAGAGCCCGTTGGCGGCTCGGAGCGGATAGAGGTACGGCTTCCAGCGCGACGCGCCATACTGGTAGCGTGTATACTCCTGTCCGCCGATGCGAACAATGAGTTGCCCATTGTCTTGAAGGATTTCCACCATGGGTGCCACACCTCCTTTGTACTCACATCATACCCCAAAACCGCCCTGTCTGAGTAGAGGAGCGCAGGGGAGAGAGAGGAACGCTACTCGGGATTCTCCTGCAGACGCTTGACGGAAGCGTCTTTGTCCGATACAATGCGAGGAGAGGGTACACGTTGGAGCGTGTAGTTGCTTCGGCGCTGGGCCGAAGGGCGTCCGTGGGGAAAGGGCAAGGGATGCAGCAACGCAAAGCATGGGGCGTCTGGGTAATCGCATTTGCAATGATCGTTGGAGTGATCCTCTCGGTGCTGGTTCTGACTCCCAGAGAGAAGCGGTTGTTGGCAGGGGCGAAGCGGATTGGCTCAGAGGATTTTTGGAGTGCGTCCGGGGACAGCTCTTTTACCTACTTCTGGCTTACCGAGAGAACCGTGCTCGTGCAGAACAATGAATCGGATCCCACTACCGAGGCGGGGGTCACCACGAAGTTTTATCGTTACGATCTCGATACCCACAAGGCCGACCGTCTCGCCCCGTTGAGCGCTCAGTTCCTGGCTACCAGTGGAGAGGGGTATGACATGCACATCTCTCCCGATGGGGCCTGGATTCTCTGGAGCGCCGGCGAAGGAGGGGTCATGCTCTGTCGCCTGGACGGTACGCATAAGATCCACTATCGGGATAAAGGGCTGGATGGGGCGCTGTTGTGCTGGTTGGGAGATAGTCTCCATTGGACCGCGATCTTCACGCAGAAGGGAGGTGGGAGTTATGATCGGGCCCTGGTATATGAAGTGAATAGCGCGAAGCCGGTGCGATCATTGAACATCTCTCCGGAAACGCCACAGGAGGGCGGATGCTTCGGGAATCTGGATACGGGGGCGGGATCGGACCACATACTGGGTGATACGGCGTGCTGGACCGGAGTGACGCGGACAGATGAGATCGTCGAATTGGGGCTCGGCGCAACTATTGCGCCGACGCAACGTCATACTATCCAACTGCCTCCCAATTCCGAAATCGAGAGCGTGCTCTACTCTCCCAGGGGAGACCGCGTCGCATGGCTGTTGCAGACCGACTATACCATGCCGCTTCAAGCGTTTCTGCATCGCGTCTATCCCCGGTATAAGGCTCCCACACGTTCGGTGGCTTCGGTCTGGGTCTGTCGCGTGGACGGGACACAGATGCACGAAGTCGGCCATATAGACCTGGTAGGATCCGATGGGACTGCGCCTTTGGCTGTTGCAAGCAAAGCCGGTCCCGCCAATATGAGTATCAGCAGCCCGGACGACCTGGATCTCCACTGGATGCCCGATGACAGACACCTCAGCTTCACCCTGCAGGGTGCGGTCTGGTCCATCGCTACGGATTGAGGTTATGCGAAACCACGACACGATCGCCGCCATAGCCACACCACCTGGTGAAGGCGGGATTGCGATCATCCGGGTATCCGGGCCCGATACGCTCTCCATCGTCACACACGTTTTTGGTAGTAGACAGCGCCGGACTGCGAGGGATTGGACCCCGAATGTCGCCCGCTACGGTCATTTTCGGGATAGCCGCACCGGGGAGGTGGTGGACGACGGGATCCTGACCCTCTACCGTGCGCCCCACTCCTACACGGGCGAGGATACGGCGGAATTCTCGTGCCACGGTGGACGGGCTGTCACGATGCGCGTCCTGCAAATCGTCCTCGACGCGGGCGCCAGGCTGGCCGAACCGGGCGAATTCACCCGGAGAGCTTTTCTCAACGGGCGGATCGATCTGGCGCAGGCGGAAGCCGTCGCAGACGTGATCCGCGCGCAGACGGAAGTCTCGCTTCGGCAGGCGCGCCGGCAACTGGAGGGGCATCTCTCACAAGCCATCCATGCCCTGAAGGAGGATCTGGTCGGCATTCTGGCGGCCATCGAGGTGACGATAGACTTTTCCGATGAGGTGGGCGAGCTCGACTATGAGGCGCTGGAGGAGCGCCTGCGTACTGTGCTGGCGTGCGTCGCCCGCCTGCTGTCCACAGCGGAGCAGGGGCGGATCGCCCGTGAGGGATTGCGAATTGCCCTGATCGGACGACCGAACGTCGGCAAATCCTCGCTCTTCAATGCGCTGCTGAAATCGGATCGCGCCATTGTCACGGCGATCCCCGGCACAACACGTGACCGCCTGGAGGAGGCTGCCAGTATACGGGGCGCGCCCTTCGTCCTCGTAGACCTGGCCGGCTTGCGTGAGACCGAGGACATTGTGGAGCGACAGGGAGTAGAGCTTGCGGAGAGTGCAGCCTCCTCGGCGGATCTGGCGCTCTTTGTGTTGGACCTGACGGAGGGGGTCACGGAAGAGGATCGGGCGATCTCCGCCCGGCTGGCATCCCTCCGCCCCGCCCGCTGTCTGTTGGTGTTCAATAAGCGGGATGTGGTTACGCCGGAACAGTTCCTGGCAGTCCAGCGCGCCGCGCAAGAGATCACGATCGCGCCGAAGCGCATCGCCGTATCCGCGCGCACCGGAGAGGGACTGGAAGCGCTGGAGGAGGCGATCCTTGCACAGGGTTTCGGAAACGACCTTTCCGGAGCGCTTGCAGAACCTGCAATCCTATCGAATGCGCGCCACCGTCAGGCATTAGAGGCGGCCTATAACAATTTACAGGAAGCGTTGCTCACAACCGCGAACCGACTGCCGGGGGATTTCGTAGCGATAGATGTACGTGGAGCGTTGAGCGCTCTCGGGTTGGTTACCGGTGAGACCGTTACGGAAGACATCATCCACCGGATCTTCCACGACTTCTGTGTTGGAAAGTAGGGGACCTATCCGCTCCATTGACATCCGATTGCCGTGTGCGTCCCCATGCAATCTTATGGAAAAGAGAGAACGCATTGATGAATAATCCCTCCTCCGCGCCGCGCCTTGCCGCCGACGTCACGCGCACCGTCCTGCCGAATGGCCTGACCGTTCTACTGAAGGAGAATCATAATGCTCCGGTTGCCGCGCTCTTTGTGCTGGTCCGCGCAGGATACTTTCAGGAGCCGGATCGTGTCAACGGGATCGCCCATGTCATCGAGCATATGATCTTCAAAGGGACGCCTGCTCGCCCGGAAGATGAGCAGTTTGCCCGTGAGATCCGGGAACTGGGCGGCCTTCTGAATGCCAGCACCTACTACGAAGAGACCTCCTACTACGTCGTCGTCCCTTCCGAGCAGTTGGAGAAGGCGATGGAGATCCAGGCGGACGCCGTCCAGAACGCGCGCATCGATCCGACGGACCTGGCAAAGGAGCTGGAGGTCATCGTTCAGGAGAGCTTGCAGAAGCGAGACAACCCCAACGCGATGCTGCTCGAGACGCTCTATGAGTTGGCGCATGATCGGCATCGCATCCGGCGCTGGCGGATCGGCCATCCGCAGACCCTGCGCTCGCTGACGCGTGAAGACCTGCTCGGGTTTATGCAGCAGACGTATCGCCCGGAGAATATTATTTTCGCTATCGTCGGCGACATCCATGCGACCCAGGCGATGCAGTGGGCGCACCGCTGCTGGGGCGATATGCCTCGGGGCGAGGCGCTAAGGGAGCAGTCTCCTTCGGAGCTGCCGCACCACGGTTTTCGGTATCGTCGGATGGTTGGGGAGACCCGCCAGCGTCTGCTGGCGCTTACCGTTCCGGCGCCTGCTCTCCTCGACCCCGATACTCCTGCACTGATGGTGTTGAGCGCGATCCTGAGCGATGGGCGCTCCGCGCGGCTTTACCGAAGGCTGAAGGAGGAGCTCCAGATAGCGAACAGCGCCTGGTCTTCCTACGAGGGTTTTGAGGCGCATGGCCTGTTTACCCTGGGCGCGGAGTGTGTAGGGGATGATCCTCTGCCCGTGGTGCAAGCGCTCTGGGCGGAAGCGCTCCGGTGTACACGCGACGCCGTCAGCGACGAGGAGATCGAGCGCATCAAAGTCCGCATCGAGAGCCGGCGCCTCTACAGCCAGGAGGAGGTATTGGGGGTCGCGCGAACCCTTGCCAGCTATGAGAGCCTGGGCGACTACCACCTGTCCGATACCTTCCTGGAGCGGTTGCGCGCGGTGACGATAGAGGATGTTCAGAGGGTGGCGGGCGCGATACTGCAACTCAGCCGCGCTGCCCTGCTGGAGTATCTTCCCGCGTCCGTGGTCGTTCCGGAGCGCACCCCCACCGAGATGGAGGAGGCGTTGCAAGCTGCCGGCGAGGGGAATGCATTTTCACCACCCGCTGAGGCGCAGCTAGCAACCAGGGCGCAGCAAGCAGCGCCCCTACGGGAGGACACAGAGGCGGCACAGAGGAAAAAAAGGGAGAGTGTTTCCACAGAAACTCAGGAGTTGGGACAGAGTGGACCTTCCACTGGGAGTTTCGGGGCGAGTTTCTCCACACGGGGGCAAGAGGAGGCGAAGCGGATCGAAATGCCGGGTGGGGGCGTTCTGCTCTACCGCAGGCGCAGGGATCTGCCATTGGTGGCGTTGAATGTCTTGTTGCGCGGGGGGAAGCGAGGTGAGACAAAAACGACCGCCGGCCTGACGAGCCTGATGCTGAAGGCGTCTCTCAAGGGAACGCGCAGCTATGACGCAGAAGAGCTGACCAATCGCATCGAGGGGCTCGGCTCGGGCATTGGGACCACCGCGTCAGCGGACTATTTCGGTTATGGAATGAAGCTCCAGCGCGAGGTCCTGCAGGAGGGGTTTGCGCTGTTTGCGGAGGCGCTGACCCTGCCGACATTCCCCCCGGATGAGGTAGAACGGGAGAAACAGAGCATCTATGCCGAGATCCGCCGCCAACAGGACAGCCCTCCGTCGCTGGCATTCGATCTGCTGTCTAGAGCTTGCTATGGAGAAGAGCATCCGTATGGTTTGCCCTCCAGCGGGAGCGCGGAGGCTGTGGCTGCGTTCTCACGCGATGATCTGGAGGCGTGGCACCGCAAGCATGTCGCTGTGGGCAACCTCTATGTCGGGATTGTCGGGGATATTGAGGAGGCCGAAGCAGAGGCGCTGTTTGCGAACCTGACTTCGGCACGAACCGGAGAACTGGATCTGTGGCAGGAAGAACCGGTCTCTACGCGGCAACAAGAGGCGGTCGTCTGTGAAGAGTATCGTGAGAAGAAACAGACGGCTTCCGCCCTCGGTTTTACAACGGTGGATCTGTATCACGAGGATCGGTTTGCGCTGGACATACTGGCGGAGATCGCTTCGGGGATGGGGGGAAGATTTTTCCGGGCGGTTCGGGGTGAACACGCGCTGGCGTACTCCGTCAGTGCATTCCACCGGGCGCGGGTTGCAACCGGGAATTTCATTATGTACACTTCGACGTCGCCCGAGAATGCGGATCTGGCGCGCGAACTGTTGCTGCGCGAGTGCGATTTGCTGGTCCGCGACCTGGTAAGGGAAGAGGAATTGGCGACTGCGAAAGCATCGCTTGCGGGCGAGTATAGCATCGGGACACAGACCTTCGGAGCGCAGGCCGGAGAGCTGGCGGGCATCGCCCTCTACGGCCATCCGTTGGATCAATCGCAAAGGTATCTCGCGCGCATCAAAGCCGTGACCGCAGAAGAGGTGCGGGACGTCGCTCGGCGCTATTTGACCCCTGACAATTTCTGCCGGGGCACGGTGTATGGCAGTCTTCCAGGCGGATAAAGAGGCGTTGTAACGTGACGGCTCCACAACGATCGGATGGGGAAGAGGCGCAAAAGCCGCTTCTGAACAAGAGCAGACGCGCAATCCGTATTGGCGTCATCCTTCTGCTGGGGATATTTCTCGCCGTAAGCCTGATCTGGATAGGCTACCGACGGAGGGCGGCGCAAGCGCACCGCACGGCGGCTCGGTTGGCGCATAGCCGTTTGCTGGGAGATACCAGCTTGCCCCTCCCGTTGCGGCTGAGCCGCGAGCAGCAGGTAGATCTGCTGATACAGAGCCTGGAGAAGCGTATCATCGGACGACGCGCCTCGTTTCTGGAGATCGAGCGAACGGCGAATGAGATCCGGCCCATCGTGGCGGCTGCGGCAGCGCAGGCGGAAGTGCAGCCCTTTCTCAAGCGCATGGCGCAGGATGAGGGAGTATCTACGGACACCATGCGCGCGCGCTGGATCGCGCTCCAGGAGGCAGACCTGTTGCTGGAGGCGGGCGGCGACCCGGACTCCCTCTCCCCTGCCCGTGCAGCAGGCGCCGCGCAGTGGCTGCCAGGTACCGGACAGGGCGTGGGGTTGAAGGTGAACCTGGCCGAATCGGAGCGGCTCACCAAGCAGATCGAGGAGCTGAAACGCCGGATCGCCTGGGATGTGTATCTGCAGCGCCCGGACGCCGATTTATCCCTGCCCGGCATCCCCGTGCTTCCTTCCGGCGGAGTGCAGGCGGAGCTTCCCGCTCTGCGGAAGGAACTGGAGACGCTGCGCGCGCGCCGACGGGGGGTAGATGAGCGCTTCGATCCCCAACGCGCGATCTTCGCACAGACCCGCTATCTGTTGCGCCTCTATCCCCGTTTTCCCTCCGCCGACTGGCTGTTCCAGGCGTATCATGGGGGGGAGGGAGGCGTCACCCACCTGTTGAAGCTCTACCTGGGCAGCGCCTGGCCGGGTCATGTCACCGAGGCGATCCGCACTGGAAATGACGGCAAGCCGTTGCGCTATGAAGATGTCTATTTCCAGGCGACGCCGCTGAAACACATCGAGGCGTTCAGTTATCTCTATAGCCGCAGCGATGACCATCGGCACTATTGGTGGAAATTGCGGGCTTCGGAGGAGGCGTTAAAGCGGTTTCGGGAGGACCCGGCAGCCCTAAAGCAGCGTTGGGAGGCGCTGCTTCCTGGCCGACCGACGGAAGCGCTCTGGTACACACCGCTCATCGAGGATGCTCTGGTTTCGGAGACCGATGAGACAACGGGGCTCAATCTCATACCGGTGCGCGCGGGGGCGGATCTGCTGCTTCCCAAGGTCACGCCTGAGCTTCGAGCCGCGGGAACCTATATGGCGTTGCGTCCCGAAAGCCTCGGCGCCTTGCGCTTGATAGATCGGCTCTATCAGAAGTGCAGGGGGATAGGGGCGCTTAGGCTCGGAGACCTGACCTACACGCAGAGGTACCTCGGGTTGGCGCTTCAGTTGCAGAAAGCCAGGGAGGCAGCCCAACCGAGGCCGCTAGGGCAATCCGCTCCCTTACCCTGGCCTCCGGATGTGGGCCGCAACAGTCTCCCTGGGGGAGGACCGCCCTTCGATTTTGATTATCATACCGTTGGCGCCGCGTTCGATCTATTACGCCCCATGGATGAGCATGCGCGTAAGTTGCTGGAATTCTCGCTGGATAACTTGGGTGAACGGGGCATCCTCACCTGGCGCGATTCGAAAGACCGGGGAGAGAGGCACTATCATGTCGTGCCGAACCCCCGATTTGGCGAGGCGCTACGAGCGTATGCCGATGCGGGGCAGTCGTCGCCCCTGCCGGAATTTTAGGCACTTTCCGGTGAAAGTACTCCGCTTTCGGCCAGGGCGATGACTTTGTCCAGAGGGAGCGTGCGTCCCTGTTGCCAGAGGGTGAGGAAATCCGCCTCTCCCAGGCTCTCACGCAGGAGCTGGGTCCGGCGTTCGTACTCTTTACGGTCGGATCGCGTGAGAGCCAGCCCCACACTCTCCCGAATCCGCTCTGCCGCACCGTACAGTTGAACTGCCGCCGGCACATTTGCGGAAGCGGAGAGGTCCTGGAGAACCTCCGCCAGCCCTGCCAGGCAATCGGCGACCCCCTGTCGATGCCCGACCTGTTGGAATAGGGTGAGGCTCTCCAGAAAATGACAACGCGCTTCCACCAGATCGCCTTCCGCCTGGTAGGTCTCCGCCAGGTTATCCAGGGACCAGGCGATGCCGGTGACGTTGTTCTCAAGCCGGTTGATCGCGATGCACTGCTCATGATATGGGCGAGCGGCAACATAGTCGCCTTGAGCGAAGGCGAGGACTCCCAGGTTGTTGTATGCGCCGGCAACGCCCATGGGATTGTTCAGAGCCTGCGAACGAGAGAGGCATTCGTTGAAAAAACGGCGTGCTGTGGGCCAGTCTTCGTCATAATACGCCGCTTTTCCCAGGCCATTCATGGCGCGTGTCATCGCGTCCTCACAGTGCTCACGTTGGTAGATGGACAGGGCCATATCGTAATGGGCGCGTGCCTTGTCGATAGCGTTCTGGGCGAGGGCTTGACTGCCTGCAAACATCTCCACGTTGGCGCGTACCACCGTCGTCACATCACAAACCGCAAGCGCCTTTTCGGCCCAACTGCGTCCCTCACTGAGATAACCACGCTGTATCCAGAAAGGCCCGAGAATGTCGCTGATCAATTGGAGAGCAAGATAGTGCGTCTCCGTGGCGATGTTGGGGCGTGTCAGCCACTTCAGAATTAAGCGCAGGTTATCGTGTTCCGATTCCAACCAATCGTACCAGCGCTGCAGGTTACCCGGATAGGTATCCTGCCGTGCCGCGAAGCGCTGAAAGAAGTAGTCTACCAGGCGGAGGCTAATGATGTCGGCCTCTCCACGCGCTTCCAACCGGCCCCAGGCATAGGCGCGGGTCGTTTCAGACAGGCGATAGCGCGTCTCTTCGCCGTACGTATCGACCCAGACGAAGGACTTCGCGACAAGCTGGGACATGTATTCCAGTAAGGCGTCACATGCGATCTGAGTAGCTGGCGCCTGCACGTTGCGCCCCATGGCGGTAAGCAGATGATTGGTAGCGTCGGTGAGCTGGGAAGGATCATCGCTGCATACCGTTTCAATGGCTTCGAGGGTCGCTCCTCCCGCGAAGATAGAGAGACGCTGCAGCGCGATCTGCTCGGCGGGTGAGAGGAGGTCATAACTCCAATCCATCGCCGCGCGTAGCGTCTGTTGGCGTGGAATAGCGGTGCGACTGCCGCCGGTTAAGAGGCGAAAGCGATCATCCAGGCGGGTCGCGATCTGTTCGACAGTCAGTACATTCAAGCGGGCTGCTGCCATTTCGAGCGCCAGGGGAATGCCCTCCAGGCGTCGGCAGACCTGAACCACAGCGGCGGCATTTGCGGAAGTCAGGGCAAAGCGCGGCGAGGCAGCCATACCACGCTCAACAAACAGGCGGATCGCGGCAAATGCCATGAGCGGCTCGGGATCGGACTGGCGCTGCTCCGCCTCTTGTTGCGTCGGAAGGCCGAGGGGAGGGACCCGCCACACGGTTTCCCCCAGGAGGCCCATCTCCTGCTGGCTGGTGGCTAAGATATGCAGGCGGGGGCAAGCGTGCAGGAGTGCTTCCGATAGTTGCCCGCAGGCTTCAATGAGATGTTCGCAGTTATCCAGGATCAAGAGCATATGGCGGGGCGCCAACTCCTCTTGCATGGTATCCAGGATGGTATGCTCCGCCTGCTCCTGGATCCCCAATGCTTTTGCAACGGTTGCGCCGACCAGGCCAGGCTCTGTGAGCGAGGCCAGATCCACGAAATTCACGCCCTCCGGATAGTCCGTCTGCGCATCTTCGCCCACCTGGATCGCCAGGCGTGTTTTGCCGATCCCGCCCGCCCCTGTCAGGGTGACGAGCCGCACGGATTGCAGGCAGACCTGGACGTCCAGAGCATCCGCTTCCCGCCCAAGCAGGCGATTGATGGGGCGTTGTAATCGATTGTCATGGGATGTTTCCGATCCAGGCTCCGCAAAGAGGGGAGGGGATTGGGTATCCGGGATACTCCGGGGCGTGACTTCCGTCTGTTGGTGCGCTTCGTTCCTCAGACGCTGAAAGAGGGCGAGGGTTTCGGGCTCAGGCTCGGCATGGAACTGGTCCCGAAGGAGCAGGCGCAGGTCGCGGTAGACGCAGGTTGCCGCCGCATAGTCGTGGTTCGCAGCCAGCGCACGCATCAGATGACGATAGAGGTTCTCCCGGAGCGGATCGGCGGCAATCGCCTGTTGGAGGGTACCGATGGCTGTAACCAGGTCCCCGGCGTTCAGTTGAGAGGCGGCAAGGTCCTCCAGCGCTGTGAGGTAGTTCTCATGAAGCGATGTGCGCTCCAGTTCCGCCCACTCTTCGATGCACCCCTCCAACAATCGACCGCGATAGAGGGCGATAGCCTCCTCCCAGCCTGTGACGTTTTTACGCGCCAGCGCGGCTTTGAAGCGCATGAGGTCGGATTCCACGCCCTCGCATTGGAAAAGGAGCGTCTGCATCCGTGGGGATGTGAGACGTCGCGCTTCCGGCCCAAGCGCAGCACGCAGGTCGGTCAGGCTTTGACGTAAGCTGACGAGCGCAAGCGCTTCTTCCGCCTCGGGCCAGAGTGTTGCTGCCAGCCAGGACCTCTCTACCTCCTGGTCGGGGCGTAGTGCCAGCAGCGCCAGAAGCCAATGGCCTTTTCTGGAACGGAGACGTGGCAGCGGGCTCCCATGGACAAGCACCTCAAACGGGCCAAAAAATCGAATTTGAAGGGGGGGTATCACGGTTGTATTCATGGGACGAGTGCTCCTCGGTCCATCGGTTGGAGCTATAATTCGCCATTGGACCACGTTTTTCCTTGGATTTCGTCCACGTTTTCGTCACGCTTTCAGGATATAATCGCTTTAATCCAGATAGCCGGTGTCTGGAATTGAGACTTCAGGGCGTAGGGACAGCAGTCTGCCATTTCGCACAAATGCGGGCTGTTTCGTCCTGTAGTCGAAAGGGCAATATCAAGAGCCTTATCGGGAATGGTCTTCCAGCGTCAAGATCGTCTCCATCTCAAGGTATCTGATATTGCCCTTTTTGTTTTCGTTCCTCCTCCGAAAAAACCCGGTATTTACCCTGAGTGCATCCTCTAATTCAGCCGATAATCTCAAGAGACGCCGCTCCTACGCCAGATCATCGCGCTGTGTCAACCCCTCTTGCTTTCGTGGAGGCGTACCCAAATGCAAATCAAAGAGTTTGAGGCCTATTCGCTCAAAGAGTGCTTGCAGCTCGTCCGAAAGGACCTGGGGCCGGAAGCCGTTATTCTGGAAACCCGGAAGTACCGCAAAGGAGGGCTATTGGGCCTGGGAGCGCGGGAAGCTGTTTGCATCGTTGCCGCGACAGGCATCACCGTTCAAAATGATCTTCATGGCGGACGGAAAGAGCGCTATTCTGTCCCGGAGGGCGGTCGCAGCACCACAGCAGCCGTAGCGGAGTCTGCCCGTTCCGCTCCGCCTCCGCTCCCAACTCCGTCCCAAGCAGCTGCCGTAGCCGCCGCGAGGAGTGCGTATCAACGCCAGTCCCCCACTGCCCACAACCGCGATACCGTGGCAACCGAGGAGCGGCGTCCGGCGTCCCGATCCAAGACACGAGAAATCGAGGCGGAGTGGGAGGAGGGGTTGTTGAAGGCCGATGGGCTGTCTGAAACCGCTGCATATCCCACAAACTCTGACGGCTCTGCTCAAGAGGCGCTGGCTGCGCCGGCCCGTCGGCGTGGGAAGAGCCAGGGAGCGCAAGACGCTGTAGAAACGGAGCGCCTATCCTCCCTCGAACGCGCGATGCAGGAGATCCGAGAGAGCCTCACTTCGCTGCAGCGAGAGCAGCGTGAAGGGCAGGAGCGCACGGTCTCCGCCGTGGTCTCCGCCGTTGCGCCTGCCGTGAATGCGATTTCGCTCGCCGGTTATGGCGGCGTTGAGCAGGAAGAGATCCGCTTCCCGGAACTGTATCAGCGGCTCATGGACATGGGAGTGTCGAAAGAGTTAGCGCGCGAATTGATGGAAGACCTGCCGGATGTCGCCGCCTGGAAAGAGCAGGCGCAATTGCCGCTCGCGGAATCGGCGCTTCGAGAACTCATCGCACGCCGTGTCGCCAGCGGAGGGGCGATCAAACTCACTCCGGGCAAATTAAAGGCGGTCGCGCTCATCGGACCCACCGGGGTGGGCAAGACGACCACTATCGCCAAGCTGGCTGCTCATTTCGCCCTGGTCGAATGCAAAAAGGTCGCCCTGTTAACGGTGGATACCTACCGCATCGCCGCCGTGGAGCAGTTGAAGACCTACAGTCAGATCATTGATATTCCCATACGGGTTGCGTATAGCCACGCCGAGGTGATGCCCGCGGTGGCGGAGTTCGCGGACTACGACCTGCTCTTGATAGACACAGCCGGGCGTAGCCAGAAGAATATCATGCAGGTGGGAGAACTCAAATCCCTCCTGGAGGGGTTAGGCTGTGAGACGCATCTTGTGCTCTCCGCGCCTATCAAGGAGCAGGATATGCTGGAAGCTGCGCAGCGCTTCTCCGCGGCGCGGGTAGATCGCCTCCTGTTCAGCAAACTGGATGAGACCAGTACCTATGGTTCGCTGCTCAATGTCGCCGATCGCACCGGTATCCCGCTTTCGTATTTGACAACGGGGCAAAAAGTGCCGGAAGACATCGAGATTGCGGATGGGGTCAAGCTGGCGACCCTGATTTTGGGGTGAGGGTAAATTCCGGCTCTTTTCAAAAAGAGCCGGAATTTTTCATGGAATTTCGCGTACCAACGTGCATTACCCCTTGACTTTAGGGCGGAAGGGGCCTATAATAGTGTTGCAAAGGACTTTGTGAATCAAAGTTATTTGTCCATGATGATCACTCGATTCCCACGATACGGAATCCAGTCAGGAGTTATGCGATGGCAACAATGTCCCTTCCTGAAATCACTCCTGCGCCCGTCAAACGCAAGATCGTTCTGGCGGAAGTCGCAGGTTTCTGCTTTGGTGTGCGCCGTGCGGTGGATATGACCGAGAAGGCCCGACGGGAGCGGTTGGGCAGGCTGACGACATTGGGGCCGATCATCCATAATGAACAGGTCATCTCCCGGATGCAGGGAATGGGGATCGAAACGGCACCGACGCTCGACACGATTTCCGAAGGGACGGTCGTCCTATCGGCGCATGGCGTTGCTCCAGCGGTGTTGGAGCAGGCGAAGGCGCAGGGGCTGGAAGTGTTGGATGTGACCTGCCCTTTTGTCACCAAGGTGCATCGCTCGGCGAAACAGCTCTACGATCAGGGCTATCAGATTCTGCTGGTAGGGGACCAGGGCCATACCGAGGTGCGCGGGGTGGTGGGCGCGGTCGAGGCGCTCGGGGGCAGTGTCTCAGTCGTCTCGAAGCCGGAGGACGTTCAGGCGCTGACTTTGAACAAGAAGGTCGGCGTTGTCTGCCAGACCACGCAGTATGCCGACACCTTCGCGGCGGTGGTGGCGGAGGTTTGCCGGCATGCGACCGATGTGCGGGCGATCAACACGGTCTGCGGGGCGACGGATGAGCTGCAGGCGGCGGCTGTCCGCCTGGCGCGGCAGGTGGATGTCGCCATTGTGGTGGGTGGCCGCAAGAGCGCCAATACCCGCCGGCTCCGCCAACTGTGCGAGGATGAGGGGATCCCCGCCTACCATATCGAGACGGCGGCGGAGATCGAACCCCGATGGCTGGAGGGCAGCGAGGCAATCGGCATTACGGCAGGAGCCTCGACCCCGGACTGGATCATCGAAGACGTGGCGCGCGCCCTCAACGGCGGCGTCCTGCCCGATGACTGGAGCCTCCACCACCCGGATGAGTAGGCCCTCTTGCGGTCTATTTCAAAACGGAGCCAACTCCAGTGCTGCGCCCCCCGACCCCCCAATTCTGGGGGGAGAAAGCGATTGCGTATTGTATGGTTCCCCCGGAATCGGGGGCTAGGGGGCGAATGATTGAGTTTTGAAATAGATTGTCAGGCGATGCTCTTGCGGAAACGGGCGGTAGCGCCCGCCAGGAGCAGGACCGTCAGGAGGAGCAGCCAGCCCACACTCGGCAGCAGGTCCATCAATCCCGCCCCACGCACGACGATTCCTCGACTGATCTGAATAAAGTGGGTGACGGGAATGATCTCCGAGAGCAGGTACAGGGGCGCCGGTAAGGTCTCACGCGGCGCAATATAGCCGGAGAGCAGAATGGATGGGAGCGTGGTCAGCATGGTCATCTGCATGGCCTGCGCCTGATTCTGCGCTATCGTGCTGATAAACAACCCCATCGAGAGCGCGGCCAGGATAAAGGGGACCGCCAGCGCCACCAACAGCAGGAAACTGCCTGCGATGTGCACATCAAAAATCAGGCGGCCTAAAAAGAGAATCCCTACCAGCTCGAACATCGCTAAAACCGAGTAGGGCACCAATTTTCCCAGGATCAACCCCAATCGCCCCACCGGACTGACCATCAACTGCTCCAACGAACCCTGCTCTCGCTCCCGGACCAGGCTAAAGCTGGTGAGGGAGACCGTAATCAACTGCAGCAGGACGCATACCAGGCCGGGGATCGTATAGATCTGGGTGCGCATCTGAGGGTTGTACAGAACATTCACTCTCGGCTCTACCGACTGAGAATCGGGCGGGGCGGGGCGGGATATCGCCTCCTCCGCCGGCCTCGCCACCATGCTGTCGGAACCGTCTACCAGCACCTGGACCGTAGGGGGGCGGTCGGTACCGTAGCGGCGCGCAAAGTCGGGCGGAATAATCAGGGCGACACGCTCATCATTGCGGCGCACGGCTTCCGCTGCCTGATCGGGTGAGGTGGCGTAGGCGACCACATCGAGATACTGCGTATTGATCACGGATTGGATATAGTCCCGGCTCTCTCGGGAGCGATCCATGTCCAGGACGATGGTCCGGATATGCCGGACGTCGAAATCGATGGCATAGCCGAACAGGATCAGTTGCAGCATGGGGACGAGCAGAGCGAATATCAGCGTCGTGGGGTCTCTCCGGATGTGGAGCAACTCCTTGAAGACGATACTGCCGAATCCGTAAAGTGCAGCTCTCATCGTTTTGCCAGCCTCCTCGTCAAGGTCACAAAGACATCTTCCAGCGACGGTTCGATAGGGCGGATCGTCGCATCCTCCACGCCCGCTCTCTTCAGCGCGGTAAGCACTTCGGCCTCCTCGGTATCTACCGGCAGGAGCAAGTGGATTTCCGCCTCCACCAGAGTAGCATCCAGAGTGAAGGGCTCCTTTTTCAGGATGGTGAGGGCGTTGGGCGGGCGGGTCGTGGCGACGGCGATGCGGTGCGTCCCCTCCGGCGTGACTTCGGGCAGCGCTTTCAGCTCATTGGGAGTGCCGTGTACCATCAGTTTGGAGAGATAGATATAGGCGATCTCATTGCACCGCTCCGCTTCGTCCATATAGTGCGTCGTAACGAACAGTGTCTTTCCAGCGCTTGCCAGGTCGAATAGGAGATCCCAGAGTTCGCGCCGTGCGACCGGATCAATCCCTGCCGTCGGCTCATCCAGAAAGATCAGATCCGGCTCATGGATCAGGGCGGCAGCCAGTGCGAGGCGCTGCTTCCAGCCGCCCGAGAGTTGTCCGGCGCGGCGATCCAGGTAGGGTTGGATGCCCACCAGTTCAATCACGGCGGACTTGCGCTGCTTCAAACGCTCCCCGCGCAATCCGTACACTCCGGCGAAGAAGGTGAGGTTTTCGTCCACGGTGAGATCGCGGTAGAGGCTGAACGCCTGGTTCATGTAGCCGATGGAGCGCTTGACGCCCTCCGCATCCTTCACGATATCGTGGCCGACGACCGTGGCCGATCCGGAGGTGGGTTCCAACAGGCCGCAGAGCATGCGGATACAGGTGCTCTTCCCGCTGCCGTTCGGCCCCAGAAACCCAAAGATCGTTCCGGAGGGTACGGAGAAAGTGAGGGCGTCCACTGCCGTGAAAGTGCCGAAGCGTTTGGTGAGGGCATGGAGTTCGATCGCGTTCATGCTCAGGGCTCCCAGCGTCCGATGCGTTTGACGGTTGCCGCCATGCCGGCTTTCAATCGTGGGTCGTATTGCCGGGGTCGGAGCCGAACGGAATAGACCTGTTTGCCGCGATCACTGGGCGTCTGGAGGTTAGCAGGAGTGAACTCGCCCTGCGAGGAGACCGATTCCACATACATGTCTACCGGCTCCGGCAGGCCGTCCACGTGCAACTGCGCCGCTTCTCCGACGCTCACCTTCGACAATTCCGCTTCGGGAACATAGATGCGAAGCCAGATGTCCCGCGGGTTCGACATGCGCACGATGGGGGAGCGGGGGCTGACCAGGTCGCCGACAGCGACGAGCACCCGCTCGACGACACCCTGTTCGGGCGCGAGAACCTTACGTTCGGAGAGATCGCTTTCGGCGCTACGCGCTCTGGCGTCCGCCGCTTTCGCCGCAGCCTGCAGTTGCGCGATCTCCTCCTTGCGGCTGCCTGCCAGCAGGGCATCCAGCGCGGCTTGCTCCTGGTTGAGGTGCGCCTGCGCCGCCTGAATATCTTCGACACGGGAGCCGCGCAGCAGGAGCGCAAGGGCATCCTTCGCCTGGGCGACGTCCGCAGAAGCGGCTTCGATGTCTTCCTTTCGAGAGCCTGCGAGGACCAGATCGAGGGCCGCCTTTGCCTGGCGATAGGCTTGCCGGAACTGCTCCATCTCCTCGGGAGGCGTTCCGGTGATCGCGAGGCGGTACGCCTGTTCCATCTCCTGACGCTTGGCGACAGCGGTACGCAGATCCGCCTGGGTCTTATCCCACTGCTCGCGGCTGATCGCGCCCTGATCCAGCAGAGAGGACATGCGCTCCGCCTCTTTCTCCTCCAGCGCCTCGGAGGCGAGCGCCGAGTCGAGCCGGGCCTTGGCTTGCGCCTTCTCCTCATCCGTTAGCCCGCGCTCCGCCTGCCGGAGACGCGCTTCCGCATTCTGTGCGGCGGCGCGCGCCTCAGCGATCTCCTCGGGGCGGGCGCCGGCCCGCAGTTTGCGTAGGTTCGCCTCGGTCTGCTCTACACGCGCCCTGGCCGAGGCGATGTCCTCCGGAAGAGGGCCATTGTGCAGTTTCCTCAGATTGGCTGCTGCCTCCGCCACCATCGCCTGCTGCTTGCGAATATCCTCCGCGCGGGGACCATGCTGCGCCTCCAACAATTGCTGCTGCGCCTGTTCCCGCGATGCCTCATTCGCTTTTTTCGTCTCCAGAGTTGGGATCGCGGACATTTCGACCAGCGGCTGACCGGAGGCGACGGTATCGCCCTCCTGAACCAGAATGCGCGCCACACGCCCCTCGATACGCGACGCCACCTCGGTGGGCTGGCTCTCGAAATAGCCGGAGAGGACGCTCCGTTCTCGGGAGCGTTGGGCGTCTATGTACCAACCTCCCCCGCCGAAGAGCAGGATGAGGATGATCGGGATAATCAGGCGTGGGTTGAAGTGTTTCATCGGAAAAAATCTCCTTGCCAGGGTCCGCGCTCAAGCAAGTTGGTTGTTCGATCAATCAATGTGTTGGTCAGGAAAAAAGGGATTGTATGGAATCAGGCATCGGCATTCATCCCATGCAGAAAGATCTCCACATTGTGTGCGATCAGCTTTTCGGGCGTCAGGTCGTCCGCATCAGGTAACCGAAAGACATTCCGCATCAACAGTCGAATGATTAAAGGGCCGATAAAACAGCGGGCTGCCAGCATGGGGTCGGTACGGCGGAGGGCGCCCTTCTCCATCTGATATTGGAGATAGTTCGCCAGTAATCGCCATACGCGAAGTGGGCCGATTTCGGCCATTGTCTGTGCGAATTCGGGTTCGCGCAGCGCCTCTCCCATGATGATTTTCATAAAAGCGCCCATGTCCGGGCTATCCATCAGGCGGACATAGGCCAATCCAAAGCGGGTGAGCGCTGCCGCAGGAGGGAGCGCCATCATCTCCTCCGGGTGGGTGACAAGCTGCATCGGTGGCGCAAACTCCTCCACTACGGCTCGCAGCAGATCGGCTTTATCCTTGAAGTAGTGATAGATCAAGCCGGGAGAATTGATGCCCGCCTCAGCCGCGATGTCTTTATTGGTCGCCTGGATAAAGCCTCTGGTAGAGAAGACTTTGAGCGCCCCGATAAGGATCTGGCGTCTCCTCTCCAGGGCTTCCTGCTCTCTGCGCCCTGCCATGTTCGCTCTCCCAAATTAATTGATTGGTCAATCAACATTATAGTTGAGACGGAACCGTTTGTCAAGTGGTTCCGCAAAAAAGAGGAGGAGGCGCTTTGCTTGTTGGATATTTTGCTGTTGGGTATTCTGTGCCTGCGCCCCCAAAGTGACGAAAATCAACAGGAGAACGATCAGGCAGTGTCGAATGATTCGGTGTTGTCTGTACATCGTATTCCCTCACTCAAGAAAGAGAAGCCACGACCGATATGAATGCTCACAGCTTGCTGATGCTTCAAATTGCAACGATGCTGGCAGTGGGGCTAAGCGGTGGTTATTTCGCCAGAAAGCTGGGATTTCCTGCCGTGATCGGGGAGTTGCTGGGCGGCGTCATTCTCGGCCCTACCGTTTTCGGAGCCGTTGCGCCTGCCGCGTCCACGTGGCTCTTTCCGAACATTGCGGATGTGAACTCGGGGCGTGATGCCCTGGTACGCTTTTCGATCCTGTTCTTTCTTCTGGCCGCCGGTATGGAGGTGGATCTCTCGCTGCTGAGAACAGAGCGCTTGCGGATTGTCTGGACGAGCGGTATGGGAATCGCGATCCCGTTTCTCTCCGGTTTGTTGGCGGTGTTTCTGTTCCCTGCGCTGTGGGAGCCGTCTGCAGCCGGAAGCAAGCTGTGGTTCGCGATATTTCTGGGAACGGCGCTCTCCATCTCCGCACTGCCCGTCACCGCCCGGATTCTGTTGGAATTGAACCTGCTGCGCGAGCGTGTCGGCATGGTCATCATGGCATCCGCCATGATGAACGATCTCATTGGTTGGACGCTATTCGCCCTGTTGTTGGATCACATGAACCCTGCTACCGGAACAGGGAATAGCCTCTTCGGGAGATTGGCTGCGGTAATCGGACTGTTCATCCTCTTCTTAACCGTGGGACGACAGGCCGTACAGCATCTCTTGAAGCGCTTGAACACAGGCAGGCTGCCTCCCGTTCCTCTGGAGATCGGGCTGGGCATGACCCTGATGCTCTGTGCTTCGGCGTTGGTGGAGGCGTTAGGGGTTCATCCGGTCTTCGGGGCCTTTATGGTTGGGATCGCGTTCGGGCAGCCCGCCGAGAAGCGCCTTCCGGCTCAGGAGGCGGTTTATGGGGTGGTAATGGGGTTCTTTGCGCCGCTCTATTTCGTCTCCGTCGGCATGAAAGCGAACTTTGTGACGCACTTACGCCTGCCTCTCGTGCTGATGGTGATCGCCATCGCCTGTGTGGGAAAGATCGGCGGAGGGTACTTAGGGGCGAGGATTGGGAAGATGCGGGGCCGCGAGGCCGTGGCCGTCGGTTTCGGGCTGAATTCGCGGGGGGCGATGGAGATGGTGCTGGCGTCGGTCGCGCTGGATAAGCATCTGATCGATGAGGCGATGTTCGTGGCGCTCGTACTGATGGCCCTGGTGACGTCGGCGATCAGCGGGCCGATGCTGCGGCGTCTGCTTCACCCCTCCGCACAGACAGAGAAAGGATCGCTGTGACTATCGCTTGCCTGTTATGGGACGTGGACGGTACCATGGTGGATACCACCGCCCTGATCGTCGAATCCCTGGATCATATCTATCGGCGCTATTATGGTCAAACGCTCTCTCACGAGGAACTCCGGGCGCTCATCGGGACGCCGTTGCGCAAGCAGGTCCGGGTATTCGGGGAGCCGGAGAAGTATGGGGTGGATGAGGAGACCATCACAGCGGACTTCATCGGTTACTATGAGGCGAACCGCGAACGGGAACGCATTCTGGAGGGGGTGACCGCCCTGGTAAGAGAGGGCAAGCAGCGGGGCCTGCCCACGGCATTGGTTACGTCCAAGAACCGGGAGGAGCTGGCGAATACGCTCCCCAGGCTCGGCATCGCGGAGTGGGTGGACGTCGCTATTACAGCCGACGATGTCACTCATCCCAAGCCGGACCCGGAGGGGCTAAAGCTAGCGCTGCAGAGCCTGGGCATTCCTCTGGAGCGCGCAGGCGAGGCGTTCTATATCGGCGACACCGTTCATGATATGCGTGCGGCGCGTGATGCCGACGTCCGTGGGATCGGGGTGACCTGGGGAGCGGCGACGCAGGCACAATTGGAAGCGTTCTCTCCGGCATTTATCTGCGATGCCCCGGAGCAACTCCGCCGGATATTGTTTCCGGCGGGCGTATAAGAGTGTGTACGGAAATCTCTTGCCACGGGGATCAATCCCCGTTCTGAAACACGATTAAAGGTCGCGCTTCGCGCAGCCCAAATTCGCTTGCGCGAATTTCCTTCGCGGGTTCAATAAGCCCCTCTCCCATTCTGGGAGAGGGGCTTGGGGTGGGGGCCAGTCCGCGAAGGCGGACTTTGTGTATCAGAACGGCGTTTCAACGCCGTCCGTACATTTCCGTACACATTCAAATGAAAGCAAGAAGAAGGCGCTGGGATCATACGTGTCCCAGCGCTTTTTCCTGCGAACTCGGGGTCATCCGGTCGATGAGCTTGTTGAGGGCCTGCATATAGGCTTTGCCGCTGGCGACGATGATGTCGGTGTGCGCCGCGCGCCCGGTGTAGATGTCATTGCCCCGCCGGATCCGAATGGTGACGTCCGCCATGGCGTCAATCCCCTCCGTGACGGCCTGGACATTGAACTCGATCAGTTCGTTCTCCTGGCTGACGATGCGGTTGATGGCGCGATAGACAGCATCCACCGGCCCTGTGCCGTGGCAGGAGTCGATGAGTTCTCGGCCCTGGGCGTCCCGAATGCAGACGGTGGCCGTGGGGATCAGTTTCTCCCCGCAGGAGACCTGGACATGCATCAGTTCATAGGTCTGATGCACGGTGCTGGTCTCGTCCGCCACGATCTTCTCCAGGTCCTCGTCGTAGACCTGCTTTTTGCGGTCGGCGACATCCAGGAAGCGCGTATAGATCTTGTCGAGCTGATCTTCCGTGAAGCTATACCCCAGTTCGCTTAGCCGGTGCTGCAGGGCATGTCTGCCGGAGCGGGCGGAGAGCAGGATCTTGCTCTCCTGGATGCCCACGTCGCGCGGATCCATGATCTCGTAGGTGGTGCGCTCTTTGAGGACGCCATCCTGATGAATGCCGCTGGAGTGAGCGAAGGCGTTGGCGCCCACGATGGCTTTGTTGGGCTGGACCAGGATGCCGGTCCGGCTGCTGACCATCCTGCTCGTTTTATAGATCTCCTGAGTGACGATGCCGGTCTCGCAATCGTAGAAGTCGCGGCGCGTCTTCATCGCCATGACGATCTCTTCCAGGCTGGTGTTTCCGGCCCGCTCGCCGATGCCGTTGATGGTACACTCCACCTGGCGCGCCCCACTCCGCACCGCTGCCAGGGAGTTCGCGACCGCCAGGCCCAGGTCGTCGTGGCAGTGCGCGCTGACGATGGCTTTGTCTATGTTTGGAACGTGTTCCATGACATAACCGATCAGATAGCCGTACTCTTCGGGGGTGGTATAGCCGGTCGTGTCGGGGATATTGATGACCGTTGCGCCCGCCTTGATGACCGCTTCGATCACCTGGCAGAGGTACTCTTTGTCGGCGCGGCCCGAATCCTCCAGGAAGTACTCTACGTCATCCACATAGGTGCGGGCGTGCTTGACCGCCTCTACGCCTCGCTCCATCGCCTGCTCGCGGCTGAGGCGCAGTTTGTGCTGGAGGTGGCTGTCGGAGACCCCCAGCCCGGTATGGATACGGGGGCGAACGGCCTCCTTGAGCGCCTCGCCCGCCACATCGATGTCCTTGCGTATCGCCCGCGTCAGACCGCACACCGTGCAGTTCTTGATGAGGCGGCTGATGGACTGGACGGCCTGGAAGTCACCCGGCGAGGAGATGGGAAATCCCGCCTCGATGACGTCCACGCCGAGGCGCTCCAACTGCCGGGCGATCTCCAGTTTCTCCTCGACATTCAGGGAAGCCCCCGGCGACTGCTCCCCATCGCGCAGTGTGGTGTCAAAGATAAAAATGCGTGATGCCATGGCTTCCCTCTCTCTACTCCTATTTGTTCCATTCCACCCGCGCGACCCGCTCGTTGGCGACGGTCTCGGTCTGTTGGGTCTCCACGGCCTGCTGGGGGACATTGCTCTTCACCCAGCTCATCATGGCGCGGAGCTCCCGCCCCACTTTCTCGATGGCATGGTTGCGGTCCCGCTGATCCAGCGCCCGGAAGACCGGCCTGCCCGCACGGTTCTCCAGGATCCACTCCTTCGCGAACTC
>DATGIG010000361.1:0-4809 GCA_035295825.1 Chthonomonadaceae bacterium
CTGTGCGCTTGCACTTGTGGGGCGTCAAGAATTACACCCGGTCGGTGCATCAGCCGGACCACTGTCTAATTCCAATCACGCTGCTGCGCTCTCTACAACGTGCTGTCTGTTACGCCACGTAGCGAGCGCAAAGTCCAGTTACCAGGTTGTTCATACGATTAGGAACCACAGCACGTCGTAGTATTTCTCTTTCGGCATTGGTAATTGGAGTGTTTATACCTTTTTGGATCCATTACTTGCATTCACATGGATGGCATATCGGTGTATACATTCCCTTTATAGATCCAAAATCAAAGTCACCAACTGGTTATTATACCTTGTTTATGGCTATCTGGTTTATGTCATGGACTGTTGTTAGTTCTTTTCTGTTTACACCTTTTATTCTTTGCTTTATCGCTCATGCTCGATTCAAATCATGACCGACACATACGTTCCGTTGTGATAGAAACGTTGGGTTGTTTGTGTGAGCCTAAAAGCACAGCGGCTCTAGCAATGGCAGTGCTGGATCGTAATCAAATTATTCATAATTCTGCCCGGAATGCACTTGAGCGTATTCTGCCTCGCATTACAACATCCCTCTATGGGCAACTACCATCCGATACTGTACCAAATCTTTGCCGACTATTAAATCATACAGACGAAAATTTCGTTCTTCAAATACTCGTAGCAATTGGCAGTATAGGCGATGGTCGTGCAGTGTATCCTGTAGAGCAAACTATTAAACATGCTAAAACCCCACATGTGCGTGAAGCAGCAGAACAAATCCTACCTATTTTGAAAGAACGTCAGAATCGAGAAAATGCTTCGGCTACTCTTATACGCGCATCCAATAAGATAGATGCAACACCCGATGTGTTGTTACACCCAGCTACCACCTATACAGAAGCTCAAAAGGAACAATTGCTTCGAGCTGACAAACAAGATGAGTAACTTTGATTTGCATCCTCGGATGTGATTATCTCTATACCCCCTACGAATTGCGCTGAATTCATTACTTGACGCTGGTCTATCCCCTGCCTGAACCTGTAACATGGCTGTTGATGACTGTCTGTGAGCTTCCGGATACATTATTGTTGCCGGATTAAACTGAGTTCTCGACTTTAGGATTTTCAAATGCCTCTGCAAAGCGCATTTATCTCAACAACGGTTACACCCTCAAATACAAGTCTCAGGGCGGTTCCGGCGCGATCGTGACTCACCCGCTCATCAATGTCAGCGATCCCTCGGGCAATACCCATACCTACACCTACGGCACGGGAGCGGAGGCGGGACTGCTGCAGAGCGCCAAGCCAGTAAGAATACCGGCATCTTGTATCCCCGCTAACATTTTGCCGTGACAGAGGGTTATGAGATATAGGAGCCAGCCTTCTCTCGTGGCAAAGGACAACCACGTCTTCTTGCCCAAGAGGCGGCAAAGGCTGGCTCCTGCCCAGAGAGATTGTATTTATAAAGCGACTTTTCGAGCCGTTGGGCAGCATCGAAATGCCTGCTTTTCCCCACTTCCTCTAAATCTTCGCTGAACTCCCTAATATGTCTCCGGCCGGTGCGTTGTTTATAACAGGAGCCAGCCTCTGGTCTGGAGCAGGCAACACCAGATCCCTTCCGGTCAGTGGCTGCCGGTCGTGTTTTGCTATGCAACAGGATCGGCCAGGTTCTGAGAAGGAGAGCTACGATGAATACAGACAGTTGGATCGTTCCCCTGACCAGATTTAGTCCGGCATGTCTTCGCTTCCTGGGCCAGCAATCGGATGGTCCTGGCACTTCCAGGGAACGGCTGGTCGCGCTGACGATGGTTCACACGATCATGGTCTATGGGGTGTTCTTCCAGGAGAGCCGGCAGCGCAAAAAGGCCTGGTTTCCGCGCAGGTCCCGGCGCAAAGACCTTCCTCTCTGTGTGCGCATTAGCGCCAACGCCACCGGCCAAGTCCAGATCAAGGACTCGAGAGCCTTGCCGCTAACGCTCGTCTGGGAGGCAGCCATCGCCCTGTATGGCCTGGAAGCCGTTTCCCCGGTGGAAGAGAACGGCTTTACCGTGCGGCTGCTGGCCGGCACGCCTCCGTAGCTCAGCCCTCCCCTAATATAATCGGCAGCCACGGTGTTATAGATAGCAGAGCCACAAGGAGGAAGCTTATCATGCTCGCTCTGTATTCCGTTCTCAACTGGAACGAGGCCCCTGCTTTTGGTCGCCGCAAGACGTTGCTTGCGACGCTGGAGCGGCTGCATCAACTGCATCCCGGCCCTGCTTGTATTGTGGAAACCGGCACGATCCGGGACGATCGCTCTGGCGCCTGTGCCGGCGATGGCTGGAGCACCATCGCCTGGGGCTGGTATGCCTCTCAGACCGGCGGAAAGGTCTATACCATTGACATAGCCCCCCAAGCCATCGAAACCTGTAAGCGACTGACAGTAGGGTATGCCGCTCACTTGGACTATGTGTGCGCCGACTCCCTGAAGTTTCTCTCTCAATGGAACACCGCCGATCAGGGAGCGATCCATTTACTCTATCTCGATAGCTTCGACTATCACGACCAGGAAAAGAGCGAAGCGCATCATCTGGCCGAAGTAAAGGCGGCTCTGCCTGCTCTGGCGCCTGCCTGTCTGGTCCTCTTTGACGATACCCGCCCCAGTGGCCCTGCCGCCGAAGATGGCGTGCTTCCCCTGGCCGGCAAAGGCGCGCGGGCCATTCCCTTCTTGCTGGAGCAAGGCTTTACCCTCGAATAGGCTATGGACGGCCAGGTGCTGCTCTCTCGCGGCGCCAGCCCGGATTCTAGAACGAACACGATCCCGCAAAGCCAGCATACCCGGCGCATCGTGCAGACCATCGCCCGGCATCAGGAGGCGATGGCGCTGCGGACATCTTTGCGCGACGTACCCAATCAGTTCCTCCAGATGCTAAGCGCGCCCTACTTCACAGAATATATCGGCAAGGTGCGCTCTCTCTGTCCTCCTGGCGGCAAGACGTGCGAGATTGGCAGGCGGTCCGAAGCGCGGGCATCACCTTCGCCTATCTGAAAGCCACCGAAGGTCTCCAACAGGATCCCCACCATGAAGCGCGCCTGGCTTACTTCCGCGCCAATTGGCCTAAGATCCAGGCGGCCGGCCTCTATCGAGGCGCCTACCATTTCTTTCGATCCAATCTCGATTCCGAGCTGCAAGCCGACGTCTTCTTACAGACGGTCGGTCCCTTGCAGGCTACCGACTTGCCTCCCCTGCTGGATATTGAGACAGCAGATGACACCGCCCCATCAATGATCGCCCTGCGGGTCGGGCGCTGGCTCGACAAGGTCAAGCAAGAGACGGGCGTCACGCCCATTATCTACACCTATGCCAGCTTCTGGAACGAGCAGGTCGGCGCGGACATGAGCGCCTATCCGCTCTGGATCGCCAGCTACGGCCGCAACACGCCCACCGGCCCCACAATGCCCGAGCGGACCCCCACATTGCCGGAAACCTGGGCTACCTGGTCATTCTGGCAATACACCAGTCAAGGACAGGTCGCCGGGGTTGCGTCGGGCGTGGATCTAGACCTGTTCGACGGCGCCGAGCAGGATCTGCTCAACATGGCTGCTCGCTAATGTTTCTATGGGCCTCGGGGTTCTGATCTATAGGAGCCGGCGTTCAAAAGAGGGAGAAAAATAAAGGATCCCTCGCGCGGTATGTGGCGCGAGCGCCGGCCCCGATTTCTCTACGAGGCATGCAAACATGTTTTAGGGAGGTGAGGCAGAGGCGGGGATGAGGTCAAATAAGAATGGCTTCCGGGTTTTCGAGGAGTTCCTTCAGGCGCTGCAGGAAGCGCGCCGCAGGCGCGCCGTCCAGGACCCGGTGATCGAAGGAGAGACACAGGTTCATCATGCTGCGGATCGTTATCTGCCCATCTATTACCACCGGCTTCTCGGCGATGCGCCCGACCCCCAGAATGGCCGCCTGGGGCGGGAGTATGATCGGATCGAAGAGCTCGATGCCGAATGCGCCTAGGTTGGTGAGGGTGAAAGTTCCGTCCGCCAGATCGTCGGGCGTAACGCTGCCGGCGCGGGCACGAGCGACCAGCGCGCTCAGCTCGGCCGAAACGGCGCCGAGCGATTTGGTCTCCACCCGCCGCACGACCGGAACGATCAGCCCCTCTTCCAGGGCGACAGCGACGCCGATGTTCTTGTGGGCGTAGAGACGGATCTCCTCGCCCACCAGCGCCGCGTTGAGACGGGGATGCTCCTCCAGCGCCCGCGCCGCCGCTTTGACCAGCAGGTCGGTATAGGTCAGGCGCGCGCCATAGACCTTCTCGATCTCGGCCAGCAGCCGGGCGCGCAGCGCCGCCGCCGCCGTCATGTCCACTTCCAGCGCCAGCGTGACGTGCGGGGCCGTAAAGGCGGAGCGGGAGACGTTTTCAGCGATCCGCTTGCGCAGCCCGCCGAAGGCCAGCACACGCACGTCGTTCCCGGCGTCGCTGGCAGCGGGCTCCAGCGCCGGACGCCGCACGTCGGCATAGCGCAGCACATCTTCCCGCCGGACGCGGCTGCCCGGCAGTCCGGTCGCCAGGTCGTTGAGATCAATGCCCAGCTCGCCGGCCATGCGCGCCGCCAGAGGCGTGGCGCGCACCGGCGTCTCCGGCGCCCCTTTTTGACTCTCCAGCCAGGCCAGCACGTCACGCTCGATCACGCGCCCACCCGGACCGGTCCCCAGGCCGGCCAGCGCGCTGACCGGCACTCCGTTCTCGTCGGCGGCCCGGCGCGCGCGCGGCGATATAGCGACCGTCCGGCCGGTCTTGCCTCCCTTCACTTGCCGGGAAGCTTCTTCCCCGGCCGGAGCCGCTGA
>DATGIG010000362.1:0-2424 GCA_035295825.1 Chthonomonadaceae bacterium
ATGTACGTTCAGGACTACGACGAGAGGTTCACCGGCTGGAATCCGAACCCGGCCCAGAACGCCTGGAACCTTCCGAACGGGTCCGGCTGGTGGATGAACCAGGTCTACCCCTACATCAAAAACTACCAGGTATATGCCTGCCCGGACGACACGCGTCCCGATGGCGCGAACAACGGCTGGGGCTATGCCGTCATTCCGAACACCACCCCCACCCAGTACTACGTCTCTTCCTACGGTATCAGCGAGTACCTGGCGAATGTCAACAACGCCTTCCAGAAGCAGGCCTCCATTCCGACCGTTTCGCAGACCGTCATGTTCACGGATGCGGAAGGCCCCCTGATCAACGACTGGGACAACTGCAACGGCCCGGCGACCTACCCGAACGGCTTTACCCGCACCTGGTTCGCCAACTGGGATCAGTGGTCGCCTTACTACCCCTACGATACCTACAAGGACTATGCCCGCCATAGCCAGGGATCGGACATCGCGTTCGTGGATGGCCATGTAAAGTACATGCAGAACACAGCCTGGTCTATCCCGCCGGTCAACGGGGATGTCTGCGGCAGCAACTATGCTCCGCGGAAAGAGAAGCCGATCTACAATCCGGTCAATCAGCCTTTCTGATCCGAACAGGCAAAGGTTCATCACGCGATGTCTATCGCGTGATGAACCCTGAAAGGATAGTGTCATGCAACAGAGAGCCACGCCGCCGATTATCGCGGCGGCGGTTATTATTCTTATCGTGGTGGTTGTATTGCTTGGAAGGATGTTCCTCTCCAACGGGCCACGCCCGCCGGATCCCAAAGATGTGAAGCTTCCCTCCTTTATCGACCCGGTCACCCGAAAGCCCCGGGAAGGGAGCGGGATGAAGAGCAGCAGTCCGGGCGCTCCTAACCAGGGAAGCCCTGGATCTCCGGGTATGGGATCTCCTCCGAACGCCGGCGGGGGCGCGCCGGGTGGTCAATAAGGCGGTTTCTGAGCAAGATATGACTGCCCCATCGGTATCAACGGAAACGGAGCGAAGAGCCGGGAAACGCCGCTCTTCACTCCGTTTGCTGCTTCTATGCTGCCTCTTGCTCGGTCTCTTCGGCGTCGGCCTCTTCGTCGAAGGGCAGGATCTGCGCAGCTGGTGGCTTTCGCGCCAGAGTCTGGAGGCGCTCCGTTCTCAAGCGGAAGCGCCGCACTCGGATGCCCTGCCGCGCTACCTCTATGCCGAAAAACTGCTTCAGGCGAACCGACTGCCCGAAAGCCTGGCGGCCTTTCAGGCCGCCGACCAGGCGCTGCCCGTGAATGCGCACACCCCCCTGGCGGAAAAGATCGCCGCGCACCTTGGCTACCTTCTGACGCGCGCCGGCCGCGCTGCAGAGGCGGACCCCTATCTGGAACGCGCGCGGAAACTGGATGAGACGGATTCGCTGGTCTATCAGGGATTCGGCGCCATCTTCTTTCAGCGTAAAGCCTACGACTACGCCGAAACCCAGTACAAAATGGTGGTGCAGTTGGACCCGAAGAACGCCGAAGGCTGGTACCGCCTGGGCGAAATCTACGATGAAACCGCCAAGCCCCAGCAGGCGCTGGATCCGCTCCTGCATGCCGTAAAACTCGCACCGGAATCCCCCGCGATTCATCTGGAACTCGGCAACTGCTACGCGCTGCAGGCGCGTTTCGCCGAAGCCCTTCCCGAATTTCGCACAGCGCGGCGGTTGGCGCCGGACGATCTGAACATCCAATCGGCCTATGGCGCGGCGGCGGCCATGAACGCCCATAGCCGGGAAGAGTATCAGGAGGCGGTCGGGCTGCTGGAGACGGTCCTGCGGGCCCGACCGAACGATGAGAATCTGGCGTTTACCCTGGGTCTGCTCCATCTCCGCTTCAACGCCTATCCCGAGGCCTTGCGTAACTTCCAGCGCGTCATCGCCATGGATCCGAACCGCGTGGATGTCTGGTACAATGTCTCCGTGATCGAGCAGCGTATGGGCGATACGGCAGCCTCTCAAAAAGCGCGGGCGCGCTCTCAGGAGCTGCGCGCGCTCCATGACGGCGCGCTGGTGCTGGAAAAACGAATCCTTGCCGGACCGACCGATCCCGCCCTGCGCGTCCAACTGGCGCGCCTGTATGCGAAGCAGAATAATCTGGTCGGCGCGCTCGGGCAGTACAAGGTTGCGCTCCAGTTGAAGCCGGATCAGCCGCAGGTCGCTACCGAGTTCAACGAACTCCAGCAACGCTACAGCCGACTGCGGCTTCAGGGTCTTCCTCCCTCTGCGCTCGGCGCGCCGGGCCCTCCCGGCCCTCCCGACGCGCCACAAAAGTGACCATGCGCTCTTCTCTCTTATGCTTTCTACCGTCCAGCCTGCGACGCGCCTCTCTGTCTTCGGCAGAAAGACGCCGTGGACCGTCTTTTGCCCGTCGCGTTCCCGCACGGTG
>DATGIG010000363.1:0-6577 GCA_035295825.1 Chthonomonadaceae bacterium
CCAGTTTCGTCTTACAATCCGCTTCCGGCAGTTTGTCGGCGGACTGGATCTCCTGCAAAATCGGCAGCGCCTTACTCATCTGGTCGCTGGTCAGGCCCTTGTTCTGTACTTTCTCAATCGTGCCCAGGTTGCGGACCAGACGCACGAGCGAGGCGGAGCTGCTCTGCTGTCCGCCGCCGCCTCCACCGCCCATGCCGCCGCCGGCTCCGGGGGCGGTCAGACCGCCAGGAGGACTACCGCCCTTCGCCCCGGGCGTCGTCGGCATGCCGACGTTGGAATAGTAACGCACGAAGTAGCCTGCGATCCCTCCTACCAAAAGGCTGAAGACGATCGGGGCGATGGCGATGAGACCGCTGGGACGCTTGTCATTCATAAATCCGTCTCCTCTCTGATACACAGGAAGCGCTGTTCGGTTACAGCGCTCCTCGGAACTCTTGCTAAGGGTTACCTTCCACTTACCAGGTCATCATTCCTGCCGTACACTCTCCTCACTGAAAAAAAGGCTGCATCCTCGCTATGCGCGTCTTCGCCCGCACCACGGCAGGAATAGCGCGGAACGGCAGCGAACAAGACCATCAACCCACCTTCGCGATAGAGAGAACACTATGCCGAACCTCAATCCGGTCTCGACGGGCATCGATGCCCTCCAACACGCTGGCTTCTCTGCCCTGCGGGGGCAGCGCATCGGCCTCATCACCAACCATACGGGCCTGGATCGCCATGGCGAGGCCACCATAGACCTGCTCCATCACGCTCCTGGAGTGGAATTGAAGGCGCTGTTCGGGCCGGAACATGGCATTCGCGGCCTCCTCGACGAGAAGGTTCCCGATGGCAAAGATGCCCAGACCGGCCTGCCCTTCTACAGCCTCTACGGAGAGCGTACACGCCCGACCGCAGAGCAACTGGAGGGCCTCGATACGCTCGTCTATGACATCCAGGATGTGGGAACCCGGTTCTACACCTTCAGCAGCACCCTGGGCCTCTGCATGGAGGAGGCCGCAAAGCATCATCTGCGCTATGTGGTGCTGGACCGCCCGAACCCCATCGGCGGCTGGGAGATCGAGGGTCCCCTGGCGGACACGCTCAGCTTTACCGCCTATCATCCGGTTCCCATCCGCCATGGTCTCACGGTGGGGGAGTTGGCCCGCCTCTACCATGCTGAGAAGGGTCTCAAAAACGAACTCCACATCGTAAAGGTAGAGGGCTGGAACCGTGGCGATTTCTGGGATGCCACCAACCTCACCTGGATCAACCCCTCACCCAATATGCGCTCTCTCACGCAGGCGCTGCTCTATCCCGGCATCGGACTATTGGAATTCACCAACCTCTCGGTAGGGCGCGGCACGGACACCCCCTTCGAGATCATCGGCGCCCCCTGGCTCGATGGGCGTCTCCTCGCCGCCGACCTGAATAGCCGGGAACTCCCCGGTATCCGCTTCATCCCTGTCCGCTTCACCCCCCACGCCAGCGTCCATGCGAATGCCGCTTGCGGAGGGGTAAACTTCCATATCCTCTGCCGGAACCGCTTTGTCCCCGTCCTGACCGGCCTCGCCGTCGCCGCAGCCCTGCACCGCCTCTTTCCGCACGATTGGGACCCGGCCCGCTACGACCGCCTCCTCGCCAACAAGCCGGCTTATGACGCCTTCCTCAGCGGCGCAACGGCGGAGGCGCTGGTAGCCTCCTGGCAGCCGCAGGTCGAAGCATTCCGCAACCGTCGGAAGCCGTACCTGCTCTACGACCCAGAAGCAATTTGAACCACAGAGGCACAGAGACACAGAGATCACACAGAGAACAAATCACAGATTTATCAAACTTCGAGTACAGCACATGTGTACGTCAGGGGTTTCCGGTCGCAGACCGGTTGGCTGTCGCAAGGCGGAGGCGCGAACCATTGCAGCGCCGTTCCTTGCAGTGGCCCGCCAGACGGGTCGTTTACGGCCCGGCATCACATAGTGACAGACGAGGGAACGGAGCGGGCGTTTCGTGAGGAGAGACATATTGTGAACTATGATGTCATTGTGTACGGGACGGTGTGCCTGGACCTGTTATGGAGAGTGGAGACCCTGCCGCCACCCGGCGGTTATGTGGAGATATTAGAGGAGCAGAAGGCCATCGGCGGCGAAGCGGCCAATACGGCGATTGCGCTCAGCCGGTGGGGCGTTCGAGTGGCGCTGGTCGGCAACCCCCTGGGAGCCGATGAGAACGGGCGGCTGGTGCGTGAGCTCTTCCGGCGCGATGCGCCGGAGGTGGATTTACAGTTCATCTCCACGGATCATGCCACGGAGACGCCCTACTGCGTCTGCATGTCCACCCCGGACGGGCAACGCACCATGTTCGGGCATCGGTTCGCTGACCTGCAGTGTCCACCACTCGATCCGGCACTGGCATGCGCTGCGCGCTGGTTCACCGCCGAACCCAACGCGTACGATTCCGGCGTTCGTGCGTGCCTTGCAGCGGCGGAAGCCGGGCTTCAGGTCCTCCCGATGGATTATGCCCGCGAGCCGGCGGTCAATCGTGTCGCGACACTCGTCGTTACCTCCAGCGAACACGTCGGGCGCTCCCTGCCGACTTCGGAGCTAGCGGACTTTGCCATGCAGGTCCGAGACGCCGACGGCCCGACGACCCTCGTCACCTACGGAGAGCGGGGCTGCTTTCTCGCGGAGCGGGGCCAGGCCGGCATCCAGCACATCCCCGCCTATGTCGCGCCCTCCGTGATAGACACCACCGGCTCCGGCGACATCTTCCGTGCCGGCCTCCTCTACGGTTCGCTCCAGGACTGGGACCTGGTCCGGAGCATCCGCTTCGCCGCCGCTGCCGCCGCGCTCAATTGCGGCGCGCTGGGAGGCTGGGGCGGCGTCCGCCCCCTGGAAGAGATCCTCGCCTTCCAAAATACCGCCCCGATTCATCCACAGATTGACACAGAGTTAATCTGCGGATCGTCGTAAGCGGTTGACGATCTCGGAGAAGATTTGGGTGACGCTCTGGAGGTCGGCGGCGGTGGTAGTGCGGCCCAGGGTGAAGCGGACGCCGGAGGAGGCCAGGGCGTCGGGCAGGCCGATGGCTTTGAGGACGTGCGACGGCTCGATGGAGCCGGAGGAGCAGGCCGACCCGCTGGAGGCGGCCACTCCCTTCTGGTCCAGGTTCATCAGGAGGGTCGTACCCTCCACCCCTTCGACCGAGACGTTGAGATTGTTGGGCAGGCGGAGAGTGGGATGCCCGTTGAGGCGCAGGCCGGGAATGGCGGCCTGGAGTTGCGTCAGAAAGTCGGTACGGAGCGCTGTGAGGCGCGCAGCATCCTCGGCTTTGCGCTCTGAGGTGAGTTGGGCGGCCCTGCCGAAGCCGACGATGGCCGCTACGTTCTCGGTCCCGGCGCGCTTCTCGCGCTCCTGCGCCCCGCCGTGGAGGATCGGGGAGACTTTCGTGCCCGGCCTGATATAGAGTGCGCCGATGCCCTTGGGGCCATAGAGTTTGTGGGCGCTGAGGGAGAGCAGGTCGCATTCGAGATCGCGCACATGGACGGGCAGCATTCCGACGGTCTGCACCGCGTCGGTGTGGAACTTTGCACCGCGTGCGTGGGCGATCCGCGCGATCTCGGCGATGGGCTGGATGGTCCCGATCTCGTTGTTGGCATGCATCACCGAGACGAGCGCCGTCCGGTCGGTGAGGGCGGCGGCGACATCTTCGGGCGAGACCAGGCCCTCTCGGTCCACAGGAACGGTGGTCACCTCATAGCCCTTGGACTGCAGGAAGTGAGCGCTATGCAGGATGGCGTGGTGTTCGATGGAGGTAATGACGAGGTGATTGCGCTCCGGCGGAGCGGCGAGCAGCGTGCCGATGAGCGCCAGGTTGTCCGCTTCGGTGCCGCTTCCGGTGAAGTAGACCTCGGCATAATCCGCATGGATCAGGGCGGCGACGGCGTCGCGCGCCTCGTCCACGGCGGCGCGCGCCTCCCTGCCATACCGATGGATGCTGGAGGCGTTGCCATAAGAGGCAAGCCCCGTCAGGTAGGGCAGCATCGCCTGCGCCACGTCCGGGTCGGTCGGCGTGGTAGCCGCATAGTCCAGGTAGATCATCTCCATCGCGTTCATGGAAATATTATACCTGGTGTCGCGCTATGCGGCTGCGACCGTATTTACCTCTCCGGAGGCCAATAGCTTGAGCGCCTCCTGGTGCAGGTTGCACTCATAGGCGATCAGTTTGCGCAGCGTCACCGTGGGGGGGAGCGCTTTGTCTGCCGGGGCAGCAATGGCATCTACCGTAGCCCTGGGTGATGTACGCCCCAATGCCGCCTCCAGGAATATCCTGGCGGCCTCGGCGTCACTGACTGTCGTCGCGTAGCCGTTGGCATTCAGGAAGGTGAGCGTCGCGATAAAGGCCGTCCGCAGATTGCCGTTCTGGAAGGGCGTTCGGAAGAGCAGACGCCCCAGCAGGTTCGCGGCCTGCTCGGGCACATCCTGGCTCTGGATATAGCTGTATTGCCCGGCCATCGCCGCTTCCAGGGTGACATAGTTGTAGGGCTGTGTCGCCCCCGTGATGATGTTGTTAATCCAGACGAGATCGTGTGTCGTCAGATACTCCATGGGCCTTCTTCACCCTCGTTTTTGGAAGATTTCCGGCGCGAAGCGTACAAGCGCCGGGATAGGGTACCCTTCAGGACGTCCGCCTGTCAACAACGGCACGGACGGTTTCACGAGCGCAAAACCGTCCGTCTGCAGCCAAGGCAGGATGTCCCGACTTCTACCGTCTTTCGGCGGGCGCCTTGTTCTCCGGCTCAGGATGACCATGATGACACATAAAGCAGGTTGCCTTCTTGTCCAGGATCTTCTGATGGGCGTTGAGATCGTTGGTCATTACGATCATTTTCCGTGCCACGTCTTTCATAGGCTTATCGTCCTTCTCAAATCCGGAGTGATCCGGATTGATGACATGGCAGAAATCACAGCCGACGCTGAGAGAGTTGCTGATCTCATGCATATACGGCCCCAACCGTTCGGCGGGCATATCCTTCAGTACCTTGATGTTTTTGAATTTCTGCTTGGCGGTCTGCGGCTTGGGCGTGTTGTCCTGAGCGACGCTCAAAGCGCCCAGCAGCAGCGCCGGCAGCACACATACTGCCGTCAATACGACACGTCGAGTGGTCTGTCTCAAAGGGGTTCTCCTTTCAAATCAGGAAAGAGCGATCAGTGCACGACGACTTCCAGGCGGCTGCCCGCGAGCAGGGTCAGCGGTGTCGCGAACGTCAGGATCAGGTCTCCGGAGGGATCGCGCGCCACCTGGCAGCCGACCGGGTTCGGCCCCAGGCTGACATGGACATCGGAGGCGCTCGGAACGACCTGCGCGCCGGTCGGTAAACCGGCAACGCGAAGGGAGCGCAGGGTGAACCTGGCCCCGCCGATACTGCCGAGCGACTTATGCATCGGCAGCGCCTCCGTCAATGCGATGACACGATCTATCCGCAGGGTCAGAACGGCCCCATGCGCGGTCGGTTTGAACTCGAGTTTCCCCCAGAAGGTGGGAGCAAAGACGGGGCACGTCAGAGTCCGCCAGGTGCCGGGTATCTGAGGCGAGAGCGTCAGGCGCTCCGCGATGCCGTCATACCGAAAGCCCTGCAGCCGATAGAGCGCATTCCAATCTCCGGTATGCCCTCGCAGGCGCGCTTCGTCCGTCGTATCCGCCCCCGATCGGACGGATGTCGGCTTCGGCAGCGCCTGGAGGGTCGCTGCCGATAAGAGTTCCCCCAGCCCCAGTTGATCGGCAAACCAGGTTCCCGTCCGTGCGTCGGGTCCCACCACGGCGGCGACCTCCGGAGAGTAGAGCGGCGTCGCCTCCGTATCCGGTTCCAGGCGTCCGTTCGCCAAAAGTTTGGAAATTCCTGCTTGTGTCCGTAGAAAAGCCGCTTCACACTCCGCCGCGAACCGGCGATCAGCGACGATTTCCGCCAGAGCTCCGGGGACCGGCCCGAGAAAACCGCTTGCGGGAGCTTCCGCGACGGCCAGTTCCTCCGCCGTTCGAGCCAGTCGCTGCCCCGCTCTGAGCGCGGCCAGCCAGGAGATGAGCAGCGAGGGATGCACCTTGCCATCGGAGGCGGAGCTTGCCGCCTGCTCCAGGCCATCGGTATCCACGCGCAGGATCTGATTGTGCAGCACCCGGCGCAATGCGGGCATGGTCTCATAGAGAAAATCGCGGTCTCCGGTCCAGAGCGCGTACTGTGCCAACTGCAACACATAGGAGTTGGTGGTTCCGAAATTCTCCTTTTGCGGCAATTGCGGCCCCCGTGAAATCGCATAGGGCGGGAGCGGCTTCAGGGCAGGGTCCAGCAGGAGGCCGGGCTCGTTGGCGATATCCGCAGGAGAGATGAGCTTCACCGGCGGCGGTCCCAGTTGTCGGAACGGGTCGCGCCAATCGCCGGGAAAGTAACCTTCGGGCGTCTGTGCCGCGCGAAATTGGTCGAGGCGGCGCGCCTGGATCTGCGGGAAGAAGGCCAGCAGCAGGGCGCTCGCCTGCAACGAAGGCTCCCGGTTGATGGAGGTATCCGGGCGAGAAGTCGCTCCTTCGGCGGGGCTGCCGGTCTCGCGCA
>DATGIG010000364.1:0-3846 GCA_035295825.1 Chthonomonadaceae bacterium
TCGGCGGAAAGACGATCTGCGCATCGGCTCGGTAGTATTTTTGGATACGGCGGGCCACGATGCTGGAGTTCGCCACATACTGATCCACGCGCAGCGAAGCGATGGCATCCCAGGTGCGCAGGTAGTGCGTGCCCGGCGCGAGCAGCACCCGCAACGGCTTGAAGACGTTCTCCCGCTCCATATAGCTCTGTGTGGACCAGGCGAAGCGCATCGGGGTGTGCGTATAGCAGATATGGGTGGTGTTCGGCCCGGTGATGACCCCCTTGGCAAAAGAGGAGGAGGAGCTGATGACCACATCGTATCCGCTCAGGTCGAACGACTCGAAAGCCAGCGGATAGAGCAGCAGGGCGGCACGGTGCGTGTGGCGCTTCCAGGGAAGACGCTGCAGAAAACTGGTGCGAATGTCCCAATCACGGTAGGAAAGCGGCATCGCCTCTGCAGCATAGGCGGAGGTGTAGATCGGCGCATCGGGGTACATGCGGTGCAGAACCTCGACGACCTTTTCGGCCCCACCCATCTGCATCAGAAAATCATGAACTATCGCTACTCTCATAAGGCAGCGCTCCCCACTTCGGAACGGCTTGCGCCCGGTTTCCACCGGGCGCAAGGAACAACGGAATGACCATACCTCGGTGGATCGGTCGGAGACACTAGGGACCGCCGATGGTCGGAAGTTGGACGGTCAACGTGGTGGTATCGGATACGGTCACCCCATTTTGCGTAAAGGAACCGGTGATGTTGGTCGTTCCTATATCTCCCTTTTTCGGCCCCGCCTGATAGACGTTTTTCGTCGGGGTCCACTGAAACTCCGGCGTTCCCGGATTGGCCGTGAAGGTGGTCGCGGCGCAATCCGTGACGTCGAAGAGCTGATTTCCAGTCCCCGAAAAGGTTACCTGCAGCGTATAGGTCTCGAAGGTTCCAGCGGTCCCTTTTAGTCCCACACTGATCGTGGCGTCCTTGGGGGTCAATGTGGCGCCGGTCGGGTCCGTGTAGTCGGTCTGGCATGCGTAGTTCACGCTGGGAAGCAGCGCGAGGCCGCCAATGGCTCCTGCCACGCTTGCAAACCGCGCAAAACGCTGGTACGGAGATACCTCCGGCGTTACCTCTTCCGACCTCGGCGTGTAGTGTTTGCTGCGCGGGCGCAAACTTCCCACGCCCAGCCCCAGGATCACCCAGAAGAAGAGGGAGACCTGCCCCAACTGCCAGGCCGGGCTCCCTGCCGCATCCACTACAAATGCTACAACCGCGCCGATGGCGCTGAGCAGTACGGTGCGACGGATGCCTTCGTCCATGGTACGAACGCGTATCACTCCGAAGATCAGGAAGCTCAACGGGATTGCGATGAACAGTAAGAGCCCCGGCAAGCCCAACTCGGCTGCGGTCTGGAGATAACTATTGTGCGCCTGCTCACTCAATGAGGGGCGTTTCAGATCGCCGTTCTGCGCATTGCGAATGCTATATATGGGTGCGCCGCTGTTCGTGAACTGCTGCTCACGATAGGGAAACAGCCCCACCCCCACCCCGGTGAGCGGATGCTCCTTCACCATCTGGAGCGCGCCCATCCACATCCGCTCGCGATACTGCCAGCCGCGGGTCGTTCTGGCGTGGGTCAGCGTCTGCGCACGATCCACAATGGATGCCGCCTGCGGGGATACCAGAAAGAAGAAGCCGATGGCGACCGCCAGAAGCCCTAAGGGTAGCACAGCCTCATGCTTGCGGTGGGAGTATTTGCCCCGGTTCGAGTTCAAGACCAGCGCCAGGATGCCTAAAGCCGTCATACCGACGGCGCTTCCGATCCAGGCGCTGCGCGAGTGGGACAGCAGCAGGGCGACCACCGTAAGGACGGTCGCCACCTGTGCGATCAATTTTCGGGTCGGCGCTCTCTCCGTGATCGCCGTCACGCCGACCAGAGGCAGTAGGATCATCATAAAGGAGCCTAACAACTGATGATCGCCGAACAGCCCCGTCGCATACTGCTGCTCATCTGCAGTGCTGCCGAACTCGACACAACTGATGAATGCCGCTCCAATGGCTACCCAGGTCAGAATATCCACCAGGCGCGTGATATGCTCGGATCTCCGGAACTGGTAGGCCACCACGAAATAGACGAGAGCGCCGCAGCCGATCCGGAGCGCCTCCTGCAGACTGAACCCTCGCTGTGGCGAGAATATCGCCGAGGCGCAGACCAGCAGTAGGAAGAGTAAGACCGGGGTATTGGCGCCCGTCTTTAGAAAGGTGACCACGTCGCTGCTTGTGATCTGGTAGCGCGCGCGCCACACGAGCGTTACCAGCAACGCGAGGCCGAAAACTTCGATGACCAGTGCCGCCGCGCCGCGCGAACTGTTATAGGCCGTTGCGGGCGAGGCAAGGAACGGTACGATCACCACCATCGCCATAATCAGGGCGATCATACGGTTCTGTACCGCCTTGGTCCACCATGTGGTGGATGCTTGTCGCATAGAGAGTAATCCTTTCCACGTATCGGCAGCCCGCCGGTGCCTGACACATCCGGCAAGCCGATGCCTCAGATCCCTCGAACGGTGCCTGACACATCCGCTGACAGATCTGATCGGTTGAAGTAAAGGATACAAAGGAGGGCTTCAGGGTCCCACATTGCAGCGTCGGGAATAGCCCAACGCTCGCGAGAGAGCCGCTCCATTCCAGCGCTTCTCTCTGTAGATACTCTGATACTCTGCACAAACCATGCCAAGCCACCGCAATCCTGCGAGGCTGGTTATCTCTATCCGACGCTCCGCCCGAATACTTCCCACCTACTCCCCGCTCTCCTTACCAAGGAGAGCGGGGTGTTCTCTACGCCCCCGCTGAGCGGAGCCAGGGCGTAGAGCGGGCAGGGTGAGGTCTTAATTGAAGAACCGGAAGCCCAGGAAGCTCAGAAGCGATATCGGCGCAAAGACATCCTGGAGTGTGATCCCTCGCTTATGATGGGACGGCGGTACAAAGACGATGTCGTTGGGTTGGATCGCCACGTTATGGCTGCGGTCGCCCTTATCCAACATCATCTTGACATCCACGGGGATCAGCGTCTGTTTGCCGTCTACTACCCGCCCGATCTGCACCTTCTTCAGATCGGAGGTCGGCCCAACACCCGCGATATTCATAACGTCCAATACGGTGACCGTCCCCCTCTCCGGCAGGATGAACGTACCGGGATGGAGCACCTGCCCCCATACGGTGTAGGAGGTCTTCACTTCCGGGATATAGAGCTCATCATCGGCCTTGAACTGAAACTTCGTCGCGGTCTCATCCGCCCGCCCTTCCACGACGGGGCGTAGGTCCAGGCTGATCTGCGACGGCGGCCCCTGGGAATTATCCGGGCTCCTGCGAAGCACATAGGCCTTGGAGAGGGCAGCCGTGGGGAGCGGCATTCCCGCCTGATCCAGTAGGGTCAGCACGTTGGTATTGCCGTTCAGCTCATACGCGCCGGGACGCGGCACCTGCCCAATGACATGCACCTGTTTTCGCACAATCTCTTTGACGTCAAACAGAATCAAGTCCCCCGGCTGTATGGTGATATTGGCGGGATCGTTCGGCGTCTCGAAAGCGCGGGCGATGTCGAGCATGGTCGTCTTGTCTTCCCGGATCAGGCGGGCGGTATAATCCGACGGGACGGCGGAAAAGGCGCCCGCGCGTGGGGCCAGTCCGCCGACGCTTGCGATCACATCGAGCAGTCGCCACTGGCTCGAACCGAGGTCTACCGTCCCAACAGTATGTACCGCTCCCAGCACCCGCATCTGGCGCGAATGGATCTCCCGTACGGAGACGGCTACCAGGATATTGTTGTAGAGCTTATCCAGTTCGGCGGTAATGCGGGTCTCCAGTTCCTTG
>DATGIG010000365.1:0-12840 GCA_035295825.1 Chthonomonadaceae bacterium
CGGCGGCTGCCCGATAGGCAACCCCGGCGAGATAGGCGGCGCAGTGCGCCAGCGAAGCTTCCGACGCATCAGCAAGATTGCGGTTGGCGTCCCGCAGCCGTTCAATGTCCAGCAACGCCTCCGCGAGCCTCTCCGCAGAACTCACTTTGCGCGTGCCCAGGTAACGTGAAGCCAGCAGCCCGGTGACCGCCACGGTCCCCAAAGTCAACACCGCTACGGGCCATCGCTTCCCTAAAATCTCCGCCATCGTGCTTCCTCCTTCCCTCACCCTAACACGAACTTTCATTCGCCCGATCCGAGTGGCTCGGTTATTGGTCCAGACGAAACGGAGTTCCGGAAGGGTTCAGAGATTCACTCCGCGTCGGGCGAGCCGTCGTCCGGGCCGTCATCGTGCTCCGGATCGGTCTCCGAACGGCGGCGTTCCAGCATCAGCTTGCTGGCCCGCACCTCCTGCGGGACGGGGATGGGGTACTTGCCATCGAAGCACGCGCGACAGAACTTATCCTTGCCCATGCGGATCGCGCGCACCACCCCATCCAGCGAGAGATACCCCAGCGAGGTTGCGCCGATCTGCTGGCGGATCTGTTCGACAGAGAGGCGGGCCGCGACCAGCTCGTCCTGGTTCGCCATATCGATGCCATAGTAGCAGGGATGGCGCACCGGCGGCGCGGTGATGCGCACATGGACTTCGGTGGCGCCCGCATCGTAGAGCATCTTCACCAGTTTGCCCGTGGTGGTGCCGCGCACGATGGAATCGTCCACCATGACGACCTTCTTCCCGGCGAGCGTATCCTTGAGGGGCGTGTACTTCATCCGCGCCCCCAGGTCGCGCATCCGTTGGCTGGGCTGAATAAAGGTGCGTTGAATATAACGGTTCTTGATGACGCCCTCGCCATAGGGTATGCCGGAAGCGGCGGCATACCCCAACGCCGCCGGAATGCCGGTGTCGGGAATGGGCACCACCACATGGGCTCCGGGGGTGGGATGCTCCCGCGCCAGTTCGTGCCCCATCCGCTGCCGGGAGGCGTGGAGCGAGCGATTGTAGAGCATCGTGTCCGGGCGCGCAAAGTAGATGAATTCCAGCAGGCAGGTGGCATGGCGGACCAGTGGCACGGCCTGGAACTCCCGCTGCCCGTCGCGGTCGATCACGATCACTTCGCCCGGCTCGACCTCTCGCAGGTACTGTGCGGCGACCGGCCCCAGGGCGCACGATTCGGAGGCGAGCACATACTTGTTGCCGTTGATCCGGCCCAGGCAGAGCGGCCTCAGCCCATAGGGATCGCGGACGCCGAGGAGTTTATCGGGGGTGAGGATCACCAGCGAGTACGCGCCCTCCAGGCGCTTCATCACCTGCTGCACGGTCTCCTCGATGCAGCCATGGTGCAGCTTCGCCAGCATATGGGCGATCACTTCGCTGTCGTTGGTGGTCTCGAAGGTACAGCCCTCCTCCTCCAGTTCCGCCCGCAGGCGACGCGTGTTGACCAGGTTGCCGTTGTGCGCGACGGCGATATCGCCGACGCGGGAGGTGCTGGAGAGCGGCTGCGCATTGCAGAGGATGCTGGATCCGGTGGTGGAGTAGCGGGTATGCCCGATGGCGCTGATGCCGACGAGCGACTGAATGATATCTTCGTGGAAGACCTGCGTTACCAGGCCCATATCCTTGTGAACGCGGATATTCTTGCCGTCGGAGACGGCGATCCCCGCGCTCTCCTGTCCGCGATGCTGCAGCGCGAACAGGCCGAAAAAGGTGATACGCGCCACCTCTTCGCCGGGGGCAAACAGGCCGAAGACGCCGCACTCCTCTTTTGGACGATCGAACTCTATATCTTCGTGTGCAGCCGTGTGCGAGACAGGCTCCAACGGAATACGTTCCAGAGCGCGCGAGGCGATTGGGACGGACATGATGTGATATGCTCCTTTGCGCGAGGCGACCACCGGGCTAAACGGAGACATCGTCGCCCAAGAGTGGGCGGTGCGTGTCTTCTCTATTCATCATTCATGGCAGTGCGGACAACCGTCCGCGACCAACAAGAAGTTATGCGGTTTAACCGCGTCAGGTCTGCCGCCGGCGACGCTGCCGGAGCGTGGGTTGCTGTACATGTGCGAGGCAATTTTGCTGCGCCAGGATCGTTTCAAGGCGAACCGGCTCTTAAATGAGGCATCCCATCGAGGAGTACCCTATATTGTAGCCTCTCGCGCCGTTTGCAGTCAACGCCCGGAGCCAATTCTTTTCTACTTGATTCTACGAAAGTTAGAGAGGAAAAGTGGACGAGGAGCGATGCGGTGGCAGCGTCAGGAGGAATTGGTACGCCAACGGCGAATGAAGAGAGGGGTTGCTCGCATTGCGGCGGCAAGCGTGTTGCTTCAAGAAATCGTGCTGAATTGCTCACCTTGCTGGATGGAAAGAGAGGGGAATGATGACAAAGTGGATGATTCGTACGCTCCCATCTCGTGCGCCGAATTGTCCAACAGAGTAAGTTTAGCAATTTCCATAGCGCAGAGGCAACGACCACCTATGCCCCCGAGATTGATGGCAACATTCCCGACAAGATGCTCCTCTTCGACCCACCCAAAAGGAAATATCGCACCAAAGCACTGAGCCATGAAGCGATAGAGAGATACAATCAACGCGAGCTAGATCGTAATGATGAGCTAAGCTGGGAAGATGAACGAAAGTTCGAGGCGGTGGAGGAGAAACGAAAACACAAATAGCTAGCAATCCATAGCAGGAGAATGATATGCGAGCCAACCTTTACGTCGCGCTGATCGGCCTGATCGTATTGGGGATGACCCTCCCGGTATCCGTTTGGGGCCAGAAAAACACCGACCGACTGACGAATGCCCCGAGTTCCGCGCCAATAGTGCATACTCAGCAAAACAATCCTACTGGGCTGTCTGCGCAAACGACGCCTTCTCGCGGTGAGTGGAAGCAGTTCGCTATGGCGACTCTGGCGGATGCGGAACGTTTCGCCAATCAGGAAACGACGCCATCCGGGCGCGCCATGTCACTTCTGGACATTGCGTCCGCCTGGCGCAAACTCGATCCGGCACGTGCCCGCACGCTTCTGGAGCACGCCTGGCAGGAGAGCGAGAAAGATCCCGATTTCCAGGACCGTGGCTATGATCAGGTGAGTATCCTATTGCATGGCTGGGCCGCGCTGGATGTGGAGCACGCGAAAAAACTGGCGAGCCGGATCCCACATGCCCAATGGCAAACGGTAGAGACCCTGGCGGAGCATGTCGCCATTGCGGATATGGAGAAAGGCGTTCCGCTCTTGAATGCGATCTCGGATCTCAAGGAGCGCACATATGCCGTCTATCGCGCCTCCTATGCGCTCATAGAGGCAGAAGAACCGGAGCGGGGAGCGCGCCTGGTTCAACAGGTAAAAGGGATCCATCAGGAGGAGACGCTCTGCAATGTTCTCCTGAATATTGCCATGAAGCATCCCAAAACGGCGCAATCCCTCCGGAGATTTCTCTCCTCGTCACAACGGCGTGACCTGATCGCGCTGGCGAGCGTGGAGGCCCTCGCGTTTCAAGAACCTGTGGAAGCCGAAAAACTGGCAAGACAGATACGGGAGAAGGACCTGCTGGCGCATGCACTGGCGATTGTCGCCGCCGCCTTCCGAGCGAGCGATACGCCTCATGCCCATGCCCTGGCCGCTGAAGCCATTCCTCTGGCGCAGGGGATTTCCGCCTATGACCCCAGGCTCTGGACGGTGATCGCCATGGCGCCCTATCTGGCACAAGTGGATGTACCACAGACACGCGCCCTGCTGGAGCCGATCACACTGGCCGCTTCGACATCTACGAATAGCGCGGTGTTCCCCCACGCGAAAAAGCTGCTGCATCTTGCAGGCGCATGGTCCTGGGTCGATGCCGAAAAGGCCGAAACGCTCTTTGAGGATGCCTTACTGCGCAATGATCGTGTTTATCTTGACGCAAGCGGCCAATTCATGGATGAGAGCTTTATTCAATACCTCACCGGGCTTGCCGGAAAGCAACCGGAACGTGCTGCCGCCCTGCTTCGACAGTACTCAAAATCCACCCAGGAGGTGGAGAGGATACAGGACAAAATCTTGAAGGTACTTGCGCGAGAGGACTTCGACGCCGCGCGGCAAATCGCGGAGGGGATGGGTGGGCTGGACGCGGAAGGGAAGCTTGTTCAGCAAACCCTGGCCGAGAAAGCGCGTGCCAACCCGGCGCAGGCGGAGACGCTCTTAGCCCAGGTCTCCAATGTGGGAATGCATGACGAAGCGGCACGCGATATCGCCCTGAAACTGGCAGTCTCCGATCCGGATGCAGCCCGACGTATCGCCCGAACCATCTCCTTTTTGATGTTGAGGACGGACACCCTCCGCGCCCTTGGAAGCCGCCTGATACGTCAACAGCCTGCGGAAGCGCTGAAGTGCTTGAAGGAAGCGGCTACGCTTGCCCATAGCCCGGACGATCTCGCCAACGCCCATGATCTGGCTGACATCGCCGCAACCGTCACCAACCATATCCCGCTGCCTTGACCGCCCCTAGACATCCTGTCCTGAATGAAAGCGGAATATCAAGGAGGAAAGAAATGTATAGTTTCATGGCACAATTATCAATCGATAAGATCTTGGTGAAAGTGTGCCTATGCTTGACATTAATAGGGGCAGTTCCTGCCGCAAATGCCCAACCAACTGAGCCATTTCCCGATGTTCCGAAGGATCATTGGGCCTATCAAGCCGTTATGGAACTCAAACAGAAGGGCATCCTGATCGGCTATCCAGATGGTACTTTTAACGGCGCGGGAGCTAGAGGAAAGCAACCGACCAAGCCAACCTACGACCTATCCTCCCCGGAGGCTACCTGGCATTTTCTGCTTTTGGCCATGCGCAACCGTGATGAGCACAGCATCCACTATGTCATGACAAAGGAGTTCATAGACTCTGATAAAGCAGATTGGCAACGTTTATTTCATCCGAGCGTTAAGACTCTTAAAGAGCGCCTCGGTTATTATCAAAAGCGCGAGAAAGAGTGGTCAAAATGGCACCTCTCTGTTCCACATGATACCACTGTCGATGAAATAGACGGCTCTCTCTATCGTGATTTCTCAAGTATGGTCTATAGACATTACTTTATTGGCTTCAAAAAAACGGAGGAAGGATGGAAGATCAGAATCATGTTCTTAAATATAGAATAACTCATGTTGCGCCCTACCCCAAAATGGAGTAGGCGAGGATTCAGGTGCACGTTCAACTCAAACCTACGCCGCGTCACCGCATGGATGCTGCGCGAAAGCTGAATAGTTACGATGAGAGTTAATAAGCCGTTCTATCTCGCCTTATTGGGAATGTGGATCTTGTTGATAACAGTTCCCTCCTCCGCCTGTGACCACGCGTCCCTCCATGAGCGATGGAATTATGCGCTTATTCGGGCCATTCGCGCCAACGACACGCCTGCTGCCATGGCAGCCCTCAAAGCCGGAGCCGATCCGAATACCCTGGCCTACTACTGGGAAGATGTCGAGCAACTGCCGTTTGAACTCGAACGCTTCCTCAGCCTCCACGATCCCGAGGCCAACACGAAATGGGATTCCCGCTACTCCGCCCTGCTGCTTCATCTTCAGGTATCTTATATTATATACGTCCACGATCCGATAGCTCATATGGACTACGAAGAAGACACAGCCCTGGTAAAAGCCCTCCTGGAAGCGGGAGCAGATCCAAACCATCATGGCTATCAGGATGAACGTTTCGCCGGTCCTGGCAATATCACCCCGATCCATTCTGCTATCGAAACATATCGGCCACGCATTCTACGCCTATTACTCGAACATGGAGGCAATGTTGGCGAGAGGTATTTACATGGAGATACGCCTCTACATCTTGCTGCCGGTTCCGGCGTCATTCGTCTCGTCCAAATTCTGCTGGATTACGGAGCCGATGCAAACTCAATGACTTACCCACGATATTCTGACACTCCCTCACCCGATTATAACTTAACCCCGCTACATGTTGCCTGTAACGCCAAGAGTCTGGATATCATCCAATTACTGCTAAACCACCACGCCGACATCAACGTGCGAAGGGGGAATGGCCCCACCCCGCTCGATGCCGCCTTGAAACCGCCAATTGGTGACCTGGTAATCACTACTCATAATGATCCCAGAGATGCTGAGACGGAAGCGATGCATAAGAAAGTCGTTCCCTTCCTACAGAAAGCGGGAGCAAAAACTGGTGAGGAACTTAATCACGAAACGAGTGGAAAGTAATCTGAATCATTGAGAAGCCTGACCTCCAGCCGTAACGAAGAGATGAGCCAGAGATGACCGCGAACGACGTGATAGAGATCTTACAACTGTTCGAACAGAACGAGATTGATGTCTGTGTGGATGGCGGCTGGGGGGTTGACGCCCTGCTCGGGGAGCAAACACGCAAGCATTCCGATCTGGATATCGCCGTTCAGCATGTAGATGTGCCGCAAATACGCGCCTTGCTGGAAGCGCGAGGATTTCACGACGTGCCACGGGATGATACCAGAGAGTGCAACTTTGTGCTGGGAGATGACCAGGGGCGTGAGATAGATATTCACTCCTATACGTTCGATGCCGACGGCAATCACGTTTATGGCGTGGAGTATCCGCTCGATTCCTTAACCGGGACCGGCTCCATTCTGGGATATCCGGTCAAATGTATCCCGTCGGTGTGGATGGTACAGTTTCACACCGGGTATCCTCTGGATGCCGACGATTATCACGACGTCAAAGCGCTCTGCCAGCGTTTCGGCATCCCGATGCCTTCGGAATACGACGCATTTGAGGAGGCTCATACGACGCGGTAATGGAGTACGAGACCACCTCCAGGGAGAGAAGTTAAAGTGAGCATGGGTCAAAGTGTTGGAATGAAAACTAAGTTCAAGGTCGCGGTCGCGCAAGTCTCGCCCGCGCAGGATAAGGCGTGTGGATTGGAGAAGGTCGCCGCCTTCAGCGCCGAGGCTGCCGGGGCAGGCGCCGAACTCGTGCTGTTCCCGGAGGCGCTGATCGGCGGTTACCCGCGTGGGAGCGATTTCGGCACGGCGGTCGGCTCCAGAACTGCGGAGGGGCGCGATGCCTACCGGAAGTACTGGGAGGGTGCGATAGATCTGCCCGGCCCCGAGAGCGCCGCGTTGGGACGGATCGCTGCGGAGCACAAGATCTATCTGATCGTCGGCGTCATCGAGCGGGACGGAGGCACTCTCTACTGCACGGCGGCGTTCTATGCCCCGGATGGTCAGTGGATGGGCAAGCACCGCAAGCTGATGCCGACGGCGGCAGAACGGCTCATCTGGGGGTTCGGCAACGGTTCGACGATGCCGGTATTCGATACTCCCCTTGGCAAAGTGGGCGCTCTGATCTGCTGGGAGAACTATATGCCGCTGATGCGTGCGGCCCACTACGCGAAGGGGATCGAGATCTACTGCGCTCCCACGGCGGACGGGCGCGATACCTGGCTGCCCAGCATGCGCCATATCGCCATCGAGGGGCGATGCTTTGTGCTATCGGCGAACCAATTTGCATGTCGTAGCCACTATCCTGATGTGCATGGGGATGTCACTCCGGATACCGACGAAGTGGTGTCGCGTGGAGGGAGCTGCATCGTAGACCCGTTCGGCCAGGTGCTGGCAGGCCCGAACTTCGAAGGCGAGTGCGTGCTGACGGCGGACATTGACCGAGACGCCATCGCCCGGGGCAAATTCGACCTGGATGTCACCGGTCACTACGCCCGCCCCGATATCTTCCGGCTGATCGTCAATGAATCCGACACCCCGGCGGTCGTGTTCACCGCCCGGTCGACCGGGACGAAATCCATCTCCCTGGAAGATTCTTAATCCGTAGAACGCAGGCGAAAGGGACTATGACCGATTTCTCTGACCTTCTCAACCGACATCGCTCGATCCGGCGTTATAAACCGGACCCGATTGATCCTGTGCTCATCGATCAGGTGTGCGGGGATGCCATTGCCGGAGGGTCGTCCTCCGGTAACCTGAACAGCGTCTCCCTGATCCTGACGCGCGATCCGGAGCGGAAGCAGCGTCTCTATGAGCTGCACTTCGGGCAGCCGATGGTGCTGCAAGCGCCACTGGCGATCACCTTCTGCGCCGACTGGTATCGCACGCGCGAATGGCTGTGCCGGCGTGGTGCACGGGATAACTTCAACAACCTGATCGGGTATCATGTCGCCGCCTTCGACGCGATGATCGTGGCGCAGAACGTCTGCCTGGGCTTCGAGGCGCAGGGCCTGGGCATCTGCTATATGGGCACCACGCTCCACTCCATGACGGAGATTGCGGACTTCCTGGAGCTGCCCGACACCTGCCTGCCGGTCACCACCATCGTCGCCGGCTACCCGGACGAGGACCCTACCAAGCGCGACCGGCTGCCGCTCGATGCCTTTCTGCATGAGGAGAAGTACCAACTGCCGTCGGACGAGCAGCTCGACGCGGTCTATACCCAGCGCGAGGTGCGCGGATGGGAGCGCTATATGTCCATGCCCGATGTCAAAGCAGCCATCGAGGCGCATGGCATCACCTCGCTGGCCCAGTTCTACACCAGCACCATCAAGTACGATCAGGAGGGGTTTCGCGCCGATTCCGCCCGGCTCCGCGCCCTGCTGGAAGCGAAGCACTTCCTCCCATAATGCAATCTAACGGAAAGGATTTCCCATGCTGTTCATGCTCATCGAACGCTTTCGAGACAACGACATGCTGCCCATCTATCAAAAGCTGCGCGAAGGGGGCCGGATGCTCCCCGAGGGCCTGACCTATGTGGATAGCTGGGTGGAACCCAACTTCAGCCGGTGCTTCCAACTGATGGAGTGCAGCGACCTGCGCCTGATGCAGGAGTGGGTGCTTCAGTGGCGTGGGTCTGGAGCTACCTTCGAAATCGTCCCTGTCGTGAGCAGCAAAGAGACCCGGGAGGTGGTTGCCCCATGGCTGGATAAGATATAGTACCTATCGGCGAATGATTCGGACGCGGGAGGATAGAAATGAAGATCGGATGCGTGAGTTGGTGCTTCCATAGTTTCGCTGCGGGAACGAACCCGGAGGAGGCCATTGAAACCATCGGAGAGATCGGCTTCGATGGCGTAGATCTCATCGTGCTGGGCAGAAATGACATCACGGAGTACTGGAACGACGCGACGCTGGATCGGCTGAGGGCGCAACTGGAACGTAACAGACTGGAAGTCGCGCAGTTTGTCCTGTTCCAGCCGGTCGTGGAAGGCTTGACCAGTACCGACGCGGAGGAGCGTAAGCGCAGCCTGGACTACTTCGAGGCGGGCTGTCGCATCGGACAGAAGCTGGGGGCGCCGCTCCTCAATATTGTCGCCCCCTGGGCCAGAGAGTTACAGGGTCCGACCGGGTACCTGCCCCGATACTACGAGATCGCCGATCCCAAGCCCGGCGAGAAGTTCCATATCACCATCGCGCCCGGCTTCGACTGGGATGCCCTCTGGCAGAGCTATATCGAAACCACGCAAGCCTGTCTGGAGCGAGTGAAAGCGTATGGCATGAAGCTCTCCATCGAACACCACACCCACTGCATGATCCCGGACGCCACCGCCTTCCTACGGCTGTGGGATTCCATTCGCGACCCTGCGCTGGGCTATAACATGGACACGGGTTGGACACTCAGCCAACGGGAGTATCCGCCGGTCGCCATCCATAAAGTCAAGACGCAATTGGTAAACCTCCATGTGCGGGACATAGATGGCATGATGCGTCAGTTTGTCCCTATCGGTGAGGGGGTCATGGACTTCCAGGCCATCGTGGAGGCTTTGAAAGCCATTGGATTCGGGGGGTATCTCTCCATCGAACAGGACAAGCATCGTCCGGAGGATACCATCGCTATCTGCCGGAACTACCTGAATCTGATGCGCCAATACATCGCCTGACGCAACGGTCGCGTGGCTGCCGTCTCCGGTCACGCTTACGACCACTCCGGGAGGGGCGTGTATTCGTTCTGGCCGCCGGTCTGATCCTCGCCTCGCAGCAGATAGATCCGATGCTCCCTATTCCGCCCGTCGTTGCGAAAGACCGCGTTCGCCGGCATATAGCGCATGGTGTAGCCGGTGCGCCGCCGTGTGGAGTGGTTCGGGTTGGAGCCATGGATGGTCCAGGCGTCGTGGAAGTGGCACTCGCCCACCTTGAGTTCCAGGTTGACCGCCTGCGTCTCATCGATCATGTCCGGCTTGATGCGGGCATGAAACACGTGGGTACTCTTATCCACACTTTCGTAGGCATCCACCGAAGCCCGAATGCCTTTGTGCGAGCCGGGCATGACGCGCATACAGCCATTCTCCACCGTGGACTCGTCCACCGCCAGCCAGAGGGTGATCACATCCATGGGAACCAGGCGATTGGTCCAGTACGCGCCGTCGGTATGCCAGGGCACGGCGCGCCCGTCCCCCTGGGGCTTGGCGATAAAGTGGCTCGACCAGAGGACGATATTCGGGCCGATGAAGTCTTCGATGATGTCCAGAATACGGGGATGGGCCAGGTAGCGGAACAGCCACGGGTCGTTGAAGTGGGGCACGTCCATCTCTTCCGGGCGCTTACCCTCCGGCAGCGCGGCGATCATGCCATCCACCCGCGCGCGCAGCGCCTCCATCTCGGCGTGGGTAAAGATCGTGCCAAACTTCAAATAGCCCTGCTCGCGGTAAAACCGGACCTGCTCCGGGGTGGCATGTTCGAGGACGGGGTCCGCATTCGCGGGACCGGCCTCGGAAAGAATGGATGTCATGGCGATAACCTCTCTCTTTGCTTGCTCTACGCGCCTACGATGAGGCGGAACGTTTTGATCTCGAAGGGGCCGATGTCGAAGGTCAGCGCTCTGCCATCGGGAGCCCGCGAAAGAGAGTGCGCCTCCTTCTCGATCAGATTGGTCTCCTGCGCCACCCCCAGAGCGACGGCGGAGCGGAGGGTGACGCCCGCTGACGTCCGGCCCTCCGATTCGTAGACCCGCACCACGATCCCCTGCGGCGTCGCCCGGACCGCCGAGACGATCACGTTGTCGGCAGAGACCGTGAACAGGCTCAGGCGCTTCGGAAGGCGACCGGTTCGCTGCTCCGCCTTGCGTGCGAGAAGCGGCTGATTGAACTCCAGGCCCCGGCGCACCAGGTGCGCCTCCTTCCAGTCGCCCGCGTGAGGGACCAGCGCATAGTCGAAGGTATGGAGCACGTCCAGCTCGTAGCCATCGGTGGTCTTCGTATTCCGGTTGAAGCCGCCCACCTCGCCATACCCCTCCTTCAGGGCGGTACACTTCAGCAGGGAGAGCAGCAGCACATTGTCGTCCACGTTGTTGCCGGGCAGCCCCTTATTGAGCACCGCGATCCCCTTCCCTTCCGCGCTATAGTCCATCCAGTTCTGCACCGGGAACTCTCCTTTTGGGCGTTCGATGGCGCCGAAGGGGATCTCCTGCGTGATGACGCCATTTTGAAGCGTGGTGGGGAGCGCCATGCGGTAACGGACGCGCTCATCCTGATTAATCAGCGTGGTATGAATATCTATCCGGGGCAGGCCGGAATAGAGCCGCACACGGGTAGCGAAGAAGCCCTTGCCGAAGGCGAAATTGACATTGTAGTCCATGCGGGCGCGGCCATGGGAGACGCGGCCATCCCCGCCGTAGTGGTGGGAGAAGGCGGCGCGGCTGTCGCCCTCCGCCGGCAGCGGGTGGTCGCGGTTCATGGGGTGCAGGGCGTCGCCCTTGCAGTGGCCGTTGTACTCCCAGAAGTTGCCGTTGTCCAACTCCCGAACGATGGTATTGCCGAAGGGACGGTCCGCCGGGATGACCTCCCATCCGGTCGCCTTCTCCACCAGGCTCTTAATGGCCCCGTTCCAGGCGTCTATCTCCACGCGGAAGAACTCGTTCTCGATCACATCCAGATGGTTATCGGCCATCATAAGATCCGGCTGATTGGTTTGCAGCGTGGAAGCCGGCGCTTCCGCGCCGGCGCGCACGACGCGAAACACGTCGTAGCCCAACGCAGGCACATCCCGCTCGATAAAGAGAACGGTGGCCCGCTTGATGCCGCCGGTCCCATAGCGTTCGCATGCCAGCAGGTCGCAGATCATCAAGTTCCCGGCGGAGTCGCGCACCTCTACTTCATAGACGTCCTGCTCCGAGAACCCGACCCGGCACTCGACCACGTCGTCCCGGTTCCAGCTCAGGGTATTCAAGACCACGATGGGGACGCCGTCGCCAGTGGTATCTATCTCGCCGACAATCTGGTTCAGCGACGCCTCCAGGAACTGGCTTCCCGCGACATGGGACGCCTTGAAGCGGTCTATGGTGTTCACATAGACCTTGTCCACATGGGAGCCGCAGATGATGTCGTGGAACTGGTTGAACAGCACCCCCTCCCAGGCCTGCTCGATCTGCGCCGCCTGCGACGGATTCCCCAGCAGGACGGCGGCGGCATCCGCCAGTTCGGCATGCCCGAGCAGCGTCTCCAGGCGGCGGTTCCACTGCTTGACGGCGATGCGGGCGCTGTAGCAACCCTGAAAGACCGGGTTCAGGTCGCCCTCCAGGGTGGGAAACTCGGCCAACCCCTTGACCAGATCGAAGTACTCCTGCGGGGTGGAGATCACAAACTCCACGTCATCATAGGTGCGGTTATATTCTTCAAAAATGCGGGTGACATGCGGCTGGATATGGGTGAGGTCTGCGCCGCTGACGGCGAGCAGATAGGGTGTGAGGGCGTGCTCCTTGAGCGTCTTCAGATGCACATCAGCGAACTTCTTGAATTCGCGCAGATTGCCGGGAACGCCATAGAGGACCGCATAGCTGCCCCGCATCCAGTGGCAGAAGAGCCGGGTGCCATCCAGCCC
>DATGIG010000366.1:0-14280 GCA_035295825.1 Chthonomonadaceae bacterium
TCTTGCGAGAGGGCGAAGAGAAGCCGCCGCAGGTGGTCGCCGAACGGCCCCTCCTCCTGGTCGGCCTGCGCTTCCAGGTCGGCGATCTTCCGATTCTGCGTCGCCATCTCGTAAAGTCCCTGCCGGGTGAGATAGGGTTGCCCTCCCAGGAGCCGATAGAAGCGCTCCAGCTCGTCGGCATTGCGCAGCGGAGCGCCATAGCATCGGTTCAGCGCTTCTACCTGCTCCGGCGTGAAGTCCTCCAGCGTCAACCGGGCGCCCACATTGAAAGGCGACTGGTTCAGGTCGGTGATAAAGAGATGGGCCTCCGTCGCATAGGCAATGGCGAGTGTGAGGCGCGACCAGGGGCCGGTCGGGTCCAGCGCACGGCGGTTGTGCCAGGAGCGGAACAGGCCGAAGATCTCGCTGCCGAAACGGCAGGTAAAGAGCCGATCCACCTCGTCCAATCCCCAGACGATAGTTTCAGGGATCATCTTAAGGATCTGATCTCGCACAAACCACTCCAGGTTCAGGCTTGCGCCCAGATCGGGATCCCAGCTCTTCCCCGGAGAGGCTGTAAGATCCAATTGCAAGGCCAGGGTCTTTGCCAGCGCCAGGCAGAGCGCGTCTGCCGAGGTGAGGTGGCGCTCATTGAGCGTCTGTAGATCGGTCAGCGCGATCCGCGCCCCGGACTCGCGCGCCTGTTGCAATCCCCGCGCTAAGAGCGAGGTCTTGCCCACCTGTCGTGCGCCCTTCACCAGCACGATGCTTTCCCGCCCCGCGATGGCCGCCTTGAACTCTCCATCCGCAGGGCGTACGATGTAGAAAGCGGAATCGAGCGGCACTGCGCCCCCTACCGACTCCAGCCTTAAGACCGCCGCTTCCGTGGGGGGATGACGGGGCTCCGTGTTGGGGAGGGGAGGCCGGGAGGTGAGGGGGGCTGCTGTGGCTTCCTGGCGAAGCCGCCGGAACAGTGCGATGGTCTCCGCAGAGGGGTCGGCATTGAGTTCATGGTGTAGCAGAAGCCGGAACGCGCGATAGGCCGCAATGCCTCCCGCATGATCCCCGCTTGCAGCCAGCGCCTGCAAGAGACGACAGAGAACGTCCTCCCGTATAGGATCCACCGCCAGGACCTGCCGGAGGTGGCCTGCCGCTTTAACCGGATCCCCGCCCGCGATCGCCTGGTCCGCCAGCGCCTCAAGAGCGCGCAGATAGTCCCGCTCGCGTGCCTGTCGCTCTGGAGAGACCCACTCGTCGTTGTAACCCTCCATCAAGGGGCCGCGATAGAGCGCTGTCGCCTGCGTGAGCGCATCGGGATCGCCCTGGCGAAGCGTGGAATCGAACTCCAGAACATCTACCCATACCCCGTTCAGGTCAAGCACAAGGGTCTGGCGTGTCGGAGCCTGCAAGCGTGTTGCCTCACGACCCAGGGCGCGACGCAGGTCGGTCAGGTTTTCCCGCAGATTGTAGAAGGCGCGACTCTGGGTACTCTCCGGCCAGAGAGTGCCCGAAAGCCATTCACGCGTGACTTCACGGTCCTGCCGGAGGACAAGCAGGGCGAGCAGAGAGTACCCTTTTCGGGAGTGCAGGCCCATCAGGGGTTTTCCGTCGACCCGTACGTCGGGAGGCCCGAAGAGCCGGATCTCCAGTGCGCCATCGTCTGGCTCTATAGCGGAACGTACCAACCAAGTCACCTCTTGCAAGCGTTCTGAGGGCCAATTTCTCCCTGCGCCCACGCTTTTCCTGCCCGCTCGCCCACGCTGCCGCCCACGCTCACATGAGATACTGGGTTGACCGAAGTCCCACGATACCTCATCAACGAGCAGTAATTATCCATGTTGGGAAGAAAAGGAACCATTATGTTCAAACGTCTCTCAATTGCCTTTGTTCTGGCAGCCTCTCTCGTTCTCGGCCTGTCCCATGCGACACTGGCTCAGACGAGCGCCTACAGTTTCACCACCGTACCGATCTCTTATGATAGTCAACTCAGCCTCGGTTTTGATTTTACGACGAACTCGGCTGTGACGGTCTCTGCCCTCGGTTACTATGACTATGGGAACGATGGTTTCCTGACAGACCATACGGTCGGCATCTTCGACTTGAACGGGAATCTGTTAACTTCCACCACGCTGCTTGCAGGGACAGGGGATCCGCTCGTCAATGGCTTCCGGTACCAGGCCATTACCCCCATCACGCTGGCGGCGGGGCAGACATATACTGCGGCAGCCACGACGGGAGGCCCATCCGACCCCTGGGCCTATGGCAACTTCGCGGCTGGGATCGATGGCTTTTCGACCGATCCGGCGATTACGATCGCCTCCGGCGCGTCTCGTTTCTTATATCAGCCCGACAATATCCTGCGTGATCCTACTAATACCATCTATTACACGCTCTACGCCGGTCCGAATTTCGAGATCGCTCCTCCCAGTGACGTCACTCCCGAAGCCTCCAGTCTGGTCTTGTTCAGTGGGCCTGCTCTCTTCGGTGGTCTCTGCTTGCTTCGTCGCCGTCTGCGTCGCTCTTGAAGCGTCGTCGCAAAGCAAGAAGAGCGGCGCGATCCGACCATGATTGTCGGATCGCGCCGCTCTCTTAATGATGGTCTCACCTGCCTCTCAGGGCATTTTACCCATATGCACCGGAGGGGAGGAAGCCGAGGAGACGTTTGAGGCGGGGATTGGCGTCGGCATAGACGTGTTCCGGCATCTGGTAGTTCATAAACGGATAGTACTTGTGCCCGACGAGGCGGCGGGCGTAACTCACCTGTGTGATATAGCGCACCCGGTCGCTGAGGTTTGGGCCGCCCCGATGCCATACCTGATTGTTGAACATGACGACGCTGCCCGCCTTGCCCAGGCAGGGCACGACCTGCGACTCCCATTTTGTGCCTTCGATGACGGACGGTGGGCTGGCTCCGAACAGGTGCGAGCGCGGGATCACTTCGGTGGGTCCATATTTGCGCTCCGTGACATCGGTCAGGTAGTAGTTGGCAGTGAAGAGGAGCACGGGGAGGCGTACATTGGTGGGCGGCTCGCCATGGGTGACGATATAGTGCGAGGAATCGTCCTGATGCCAGGTCGTGATGCCCTTGCCAAGTGGGGTTCGGAAGGAGTTATTATGAATAACATGGGTTGCTTGTCCGATCAGCGTCTCCGCGAATGTGACAATCGGCTCCATGTCGAACAGGCGCAGGTTGGCCCGGCTCGTCTCGAACATTCGGTGGTGGAGTTGAATGACGCCGTCGCCCTCTTCATTGTGCTCAACGAGCGCGCGGTCAAGATCTGCCTTGAGTTGGGGTATCATATCTGGTGTCAGCACATCCTGAAGAAAGAGATAGCCGTCCCGGTGAAACTGCTCCACCCACTCCTGTATCTGCTCCGGGGTTGCGGTACGATGCGCCCAATAATTTGTCTCCATCTGCTCCTCGCAATGTCGTCCATTTTGCCGGGAGTATTGCGCATTGGTCCTCACATCTCCTGCCTCTTTCTCCGAACCTTTAGAAAAAAGTGCGCGGAACGGTCTGGAATGTCCGATCCGTATTATTGGCGGGCGCCTGGCGAGGCGAGGTGTGGGAAGCAGGGAGGATGCACGAATCCTATCCTCCGTTCATCTTACAAGCAGAGCCAAAGTGATGAGGCCCGCAGAGCGCTAATATCCGGCGTTGTGCGTGAATCGAAATCCTGCATGTACTCCCATGGGAGTGTCCAATGAATTATCTGAAAGTTTTTAGCGCTCTGATGGGTCTGCTGGTAATCGGAACCTGTCTACCGGGATGTGATTCGGAAGGCAAGGCTCCAGTGTCGGAGGGCTCCGATTCGTCCGATACGGACGATATGGGGCCAATGAAGGCAGAGGAGTTGCCGGTCAACCCGAATACCATGACGCACGAAGAGATACCGGCGTATACGGAAACGTTCAGCGTCAGCGACCCGAAGCGCTCATCGACCACAGATATCGTCGAGACGACCGTCGTCTGCGATCCTGCCAGGAAGGTGCCCATTACGATCAGCCTGGAAACCTTTCAGACGATCAAAAAGAGCGCCCGCTGGATCTTCCACATCGAAAATACGGATACGGTTGCGTGGGAGGGAGCGGTACGTGTCTACCTTGTCGTGAAAGGTAAGGTAGTCGATCATGTCGATTATTCGCCGAAACAGCCAATGCAACCCGGAGAGGGCATCCGCGTCGCCCTGGATTCCACGCATATGCCTCAGATGCTGAAGGGGGATATAGATCGGTATGGGTGGACCTACTACACCACCCGCTCCCACTCGGTATCGCCGTCGCCGTCTACCCTCTCTCACCCCTGATACTTCGAAGCTGGAAGCCCAAAAGAAAAGCGTCCAAACAGCCAACAATAGGGAACAATCCTCCCTGGCCCCGATATTATGACAGATCGGAGGATCCGCGAAAGGATGGTTCGCTGTGACGGCATTTCAACCGCTTCGCCTGCTAAACGTTGCTGAGGAGGCCCCGATCCCGACCCGGTTTGCGGAGCCGTTGGAACGCTTGCTTGCGGCTTTTCGGCCTGGCAGCCTCCTCCTGCTCCTCTCCGTTGGATCGGAGATCCCGGAAAAGTGGTTGACTGCTGCGCGCATCGAAACCCACCTCTATACCCTGCTGCTGGAATCCCCCCGTTGTACCATATGGCCCCTGCTGGAGAGTGTCTGGGCGATCGCGCTGTCTGTGCCGGGCGAGGCGACGGATCCGATCAATACCCTGCATTTACAGGCGCTAAGGCATACCCTGGCAGAGCGGCTGGAAGCGGATTGGCAGGTGGAACATCCGTCTTCCCATAAGGATACTTCGGCGGGGAGTGAGGCGCCTTCACCCGCAGGCTATCCACGCTTTACGCTCACTCCCATCGCACCGCTTCCCGATACCGAGGATATGAAGGAGAATATCTCGGAACTGAATTCCCTCCTGGAGATCATCGTTCAGAAGCAGTTGCAGCCGCTCTTCCAGCCGATTGTCAACCTGAGCGACGGGCAGGTCATCGGCTATGAGGCGCTGATCCGTGGGCCGAAACCGGGTACGCTACGGCGGGGAGGCGCGATGTTCCGGGCTGCCGACAAGGCGCGGGTGGTCTCCTGGTATGACAGCGCATGCCAGGAGCAGTGCTTTGCCGTCGCCGCTGCACAGAGGGTGCAGAAGCTGCTGTTCATTAACATCGAAGCGGAAGGTCTCTCCTTTTTGGAGATGCACGAGCGCTCCCTCGCCTGTCGCGCGCGGGACCATGGGCTGATGCCCGCCGACATCGTCATCGAGATCACGGAGCGCCAGGCCGTGAAGGACTTTCCACGGCTGTTAAAGGATATTCAGCACCTGAGAGACGAGGGGTTCAAGATCGCCGTCGACGATGCCGGTTCCGGCTACAGCAGCCTGTCCCTGATTGCGGAACTGCGTCCGGAGTTTATCAAAGTGGATCGTGGGTTGGTACGTAACCTGGATGTGTGTGGGGAGCGCCGAGCGCTTCTGGCGGCGTTGGTGGAGTATGCCCGCAATATCGGGTCGGCTCTGCTGGCGGAGGGAGCCGAGACGTATGAAGAGTTGTCGACCCTGATCGATATTGGGGTGACTTATGGGCAGGGATACCTGATGGGTAAGCCTGCCGATACGTTTCGAGGGATTTCGCGCTCAAGCCGGGAGTTCATCCAGCAGAGAGTGCACCTGCGTACTGCCCTCCGTGAGGGAGAGAGTTTGTGTGTCGGCGCATTGGCGCGGAAAGGATGGACGCTGCCCCCGGACGCATCGCTGGGGATAGCCGCCCAGAAGTTCGCACGCGATCTGAGCCTGACGAGCGTGGTCGTTGTGGAAGACAATTCCGTGTGCGGTCTGATTATGCGGGAGCAACTGGAGACGGCGCTGGAGTATGCCAAGGCCGCTGATATTGCGGACATGCTGCCCATGGCGACCGTATCGCAATGGATGCGGACAACGCTGCTCTATGCAGACGAACGGGCGTCTCTCGCTGAAATCGCACGCCAGGTGACGACGCGTAGCGATGTAAGCCTGGAGACCGATATCGTGGTGGTCAGCGGCGTGAAGCACTATGTGGGCGTCCTGCCCGTCCGCATTCTGATGGAAACAGTTCTAAGGGAGAATTCCAGCAAGAATCCCGGAAGACAGGAACCCAGGAACCTTTAACCACCTCGTTTGTCGGTCAGGGTGTGATCGCTATCCTGGTCCGGTCGGTGCGATCGTCCGGCAAGGCCAGCGGGAGCGAAATCGCATAAGGGTTGAGAACACCGCCGAACGTATACATGATATGGACCTCCGTCTTTTTGGACTCGGCATCCGGCGGGCTGGGACAATGCATCTGCACCCAAAACTTCTCCATGTTCCAGTCATGCAGTCCGATAAAGCCGTTCTGGGTCATGGCAAAATCGAGAAGCAGGGCGCGGTGTTCCGGGGGCAGGCTATTCAGCGTGATCTTGAGGGGCGTCTGCTCATTCTCCGGATAGAGCGGTGTGTCATTGCCTCCCGGAGCCGAGGCGCCCTGCAGTATCCGCAACAATTCGGGCAAGCCGTTGAGGAAGGATTGGCTGGTCACGAGATCCGAGCCCTCTCCGGCGTTCTGTAGTCCGACGATCTGCTCCGTCGTCAGTTCACCCATCCGCAGCACATCCGTGTAGGTAGGAATTCCCTGATGCGCCTGAAGTCGCCGGATCGTCTCCCGCATCCAGCGATCCGGAACTTCGTACTGGCGTTGGGTAAACCAGTTTCGCTTCCGCAACAGCAGCGTCTTATCGCGTAGCCACCAGAGATAGCTCTCCCCACGGCACAGGGCGTCCAGCGCGCCTGCGGTAGTTTCGGAAGGTGTGGGGGGGTAGGGATCGTCCAGCGGTATGGCAACCGTCTGGCTGCGATAGTAGTCGGCCATGACGGGTTGGCCGGAACTCTCCGCCAATTTCCTCAGCCGCCCCACCCAATCTTCCTGGCCGGTTAGGGCCTGGAGCGTCTTCAGGCTCGGCAGCGGACTATTCGCAGCGATCTTTTTGCCGGTATAGGGGTTGCCGTGCGGCGGAAGCAGCCAGTGTGAAGTGGAGCGAAGGACGGCGGGAATTTCGCTATAGCCGAAGCCTATTGTCAGGTAGATCGTCTGGGAACCCGAACCGGACTTGTCCCCACCGCTCTGGATGGTAAACCGGACCCCGGCTTTTTCCAAATCGCTTTCGGGAGGACGATGATACTCACGATTATCCTTCGCTGCCGCCGCCTCATCGGCGGCATAGATGTCTGAGATGGACTGCATCAGCTGCGCGTGCATTTGCGGATCGAGTGCTGCTACCGGAATATTGAAGGCTTTATTGCGCAGCAGGATCTCGCGCTGCTCCGGGGTGAGCATTCCCAGCAAATGCGCGGAGACGCGCCCCGATTCCCACTGGAAATGCTGGCGGATAGGATCGTGCTCAGGGCGGGCGGCAAGCTGCTCCGGTGTCTCATAGGAGGCTTTGATATAGGCATCCATTTGCGCTAGAAGCCGGTTGATCGTGTCCCGGGCCAGCCCGTTCTCATACTCCTGGGCGCGGCGGTCCCGAAGCAACGTATAGCGCTCCTGGCCGTCTTTGGTGGTGAGATGAAGCCAGTTGTCGTTGAAAAGCGCCGCAAGATCGGCCATCACCGCCCGTAGCGGGCGGGGTGGCCCGAAAATCACCACCTTGTCGTCGGCAACATACGGGTCGGCTCGAAGCGTGGCCCCTGTCTTCTGAGACAGCAGTGCCAGCAGATCGCCGACAGGAACCCCCTCCGCAGCAATCGCCACCCGCTGATCCAGGCGTGGATTGCCTGCCAGAGGATCCGAAGGCGGCGCTGAGGCGGCGACCACACGCCAGGGCACAAGACAGACGATCCCGGTAACAAACAGTGCAGCCCATCCGATGCGCAATAGGGGACGCAGCGGACGGGAAACCTGGTGCAGCATATCCAGTCTCCTTTGCAACATGCGAAAATGCGAGGTCACTCCCAATGTACCCGTCGGAGGAGTATGATCCGCAAGCGTGCCGAGTTTTAGCAGCAGGTGCCCGTAAGCGTGGGCGGATGCCCGAGTTACCTGCAGGGCGAGGTCATCACAGGCGGCTTCCCTGGCAAGATCGTATTCGCGCGTGGCCAGCCATACCAGCGGATGAAAGAAGAAGAGAAGCTGGGCGCAGATCGGAATCAGGGCGAGCCAGAGATCGCCGCGCAGCAGATGCGCGTGCTCATGCGCCAGAATGAAGGGAAGCTCCTGCTCCGAAAAGGCTCCGCTCTCCCTGGGGGGTAACAGGATCCCCGGACGCCACCAACCCACCGTGAAAGGGCCGCAGCCAATCTCACTCTCCAGAATATGCGCGGCACGCCGCAGTCCCAGCGAGATAGCGATCTGATGGGCCATGGCAAGCAGGCGCGGGTCCTCCACCGGACGCGCCTGCCGTACCATCCGGCGTACGCCGAGCAACTGACGCAGCAGCCAGCCCCCTTGCCACAACACGCCGACCAGCCAGAGACCACACAGTGCGCTGGACCAGGAGAGCGTTTCGGGCGCGACCGCAGTATCGGGAGCTGCAGTCCCCGGCACGGGATGCAACGGAGGCTTGGTTCGGAGCGATTGGACCGTAACATCCGCCCTGGCATTGGGAATCGTCGGACAAGGAGGGTAGATGGAAGGGGGAGCGGGAATGGAATCGGGAGGGGGCGTCGGCATGGCAATCGGCGGCAAGGGGGCCGGCGGCAACAGGCCCAGGGAGACCGGCGTCGTCCAGAGGAACCCGACCACCAGCTTCAGGCTGACCAGCCACCAGAGCCATCCGCGCAGGGATTTCGGCATGCTCGGAACGATCCGTGTCAGCGCCCAGACGATCAGCAGAAAGAGGCTTCCCTGCCAGCAAGCGGCGAGCATGCTCCCGGCCCAGGAGGCGGTCCAGGCATTCAGGCTTGCGAGGGCGGCGGAACTCATGGCTGTTCCTCCTCTTTGTCTTGCGATTGTAGCTTTTCGAGCATACGCTGCAATTCGACGATCTCTGCGGGAGACAGGCGATTTGCTTTGGAAAAGTAACCGACAAACGGGGTCAAAGAGCCGGCCAGGGTTTTCTCCACAAACTGCTGGATCAACCCGCCCAGGATCTCCTCCTGGGGCAGCGGCGCGCTGTAGTGGTAGATCCCTTCCTGCTTTCCGCGAGCCAGATACCCCTTTTGGCGCAGGCGCTCCATAACGGTCACGACCGTGCTGCGCGTTAGCCCCAGAGGCACACCAAACCCCTCTGCCACTTCGCCGACGGTGACCGGGCCATGTTCGGTCACATAACGCAGCAAATCCAGTTCCTGGTCCCCTAACGAAGGTCCCGGCATAACGGCTCTCCTACCGGAAGTTTATCTACAAATGTAGACATGGGCTTATTGTACACCAATTTACAGATGTAGACAAGAGGAAAGCCAGCTTTTTTTACCTGTTTTTCGAATTTTTTCTCGGTTCTCTCGTGGAACCAGCCTCCTTCCCGTATCGGCCTCGGTTAGCCTGACGGTAAGCCTCGCAATCATTTCACCTGGAAGGTTGTCTTCGCGCTCGGCTTCGGGGTACTGCCGGTGGTGGTCAGAGTTGCCACGGTAGTATAGGCGCCTGCTGTCAGGGCGGGCAAGGGGGCGCCCTCTGCGGACTTCGCCCCCGGTTTGTACCATTCGGTAAAAGTGAGTGGTTTGCCCGGTTCCAGTTTGCTACTCAGCATGACCATGGCGAACGCCCTGCCCTTCGACCATTTCCAGATCGTCTCCCCGGTTGCGTCTTTGCCGCGCTTGATCTCGAAATCGTACTTTTGGCTGGAGGAGAAGTTGAGCGGGAGCGTGCTGCCCCCCGTGTTTTTGACGGTAAATGTCATCTGGATGGGGTCGTTGACCCCGTAGGTCTGTTTATTCGTTTTTACTTCCGCCTTCAAAGGGGGCTCCGGTTTACCGGAGGGCTTTGGATCGTTCGGGCGCGGTGGGGTCTGAGCCAATGCCAGAGGGACCACCACGCCGATGACCAACAGACCAACCATGCCGGCCAGAAATCGGCGGCGAGTGTGATAGAGTTGCATAGCAACCCTCCTTACTTCGGAATGCTCATGTGCATGGAGGTATAGATATCCTCGATGGTCTTCTTATCATCTAGGCTGGGTTTGTGCTTGGGATCTACGGCCAGCGCCTTGCGATACAGAGCCAGCGCGGCGCGATACTGGACGGCTGGGCGCAGCTTCCCCTGATCCAGCATCACGGTATGCCCGTACTTATACGCAGCCTCCACGTAAGTCTTCTTGACCTTTTCGTCCTTGGGGGACTTCTTGAGCTGGGCCTCAGAGTCCTTGAAGGTTTTATCCAGCGGGGCGAGGCTCGTATCGTCTTTCGGGGCCTGCTTCAGGGCCTCATCGCAGGTCATGGCATTGGATGCGGGCGGCTTGGTAGGCGGGCTGGCGGGTTTGTTCTGTGCCTGAACGCAGAGGGGCAGGGCCAGCAGGAGGCTGACAGCGACGAAGCGCAACGGTGAGACCTTCATAAAATCATTCCTCTCTTTTCTGTGGGGTCGGGTACACTCATGTATCTTATTCTTATTTAGAATACCTGGTTTGAAAGCGTTCCCGTTCCTGCGATCCCGGTTATGAACGATCCCGAGCTATTTCTACCCCTGGCAGCGGCTTTCGTCCGCGGCAGTCTGTTGGATACGCCTTTTTCTCCTTCCCAACCCGAGCTATTGCAGAAGCCTTTAGGAGACCTTTCCGAGGCGGAGAAGCGCTCTCTGGTGCGGCTCGGCACGGAGGAGGGACTGAAGCTGCATAAGTTTAAGCGCACGATGGGCCTTCCCCGCGTCACCAGGGTATTGGGCATCCTGAGAGGGCTACAGCCTGCCGGGTTGCTCGACATCGGTAGCGGACGTGGCGCATTCCTCTGGCCACTCCTGGATGCGTTTCCGCTTCTGCCAGTCATGGCGGTAGATACGCTGGACTTCCGTGTGCGTGATATCCAGGCCGTTCAGCGCGGTGGTATCGAGAATCTTTCCGCGGTCCGGGCCGATGTTACTGCGCTGCCGTTTCCAGATCATCATTTCGATGTGGTAACGATGCTGGAAGTCCTGGAGCATGTCCCGGATACGGGCGCGGCTTTGTCGGAGGTGTGCCGTGTCGCCCAGCGCGCCGTCGTACTTTCAGTTCCCTCCAAGCCGGACGACAACCCGGAGCATATCCACCTGTTCGATGCGGCGACGCTCACGTCAAAGCTACGGACCGCCGGAGCCAATCGCGTCAATATCAGCCACGTACTGAACCACATGGTCGTAACAGCAACGCTATGAATGACCGAATTCTGAAATATCCGCGTACGCATCATATCGAGGGTTCGGGCATCCAAGCGGGAGATGAGAGCCTGGATGTGGTGTCATTTGGCAGCCTGCTTGGGCGGCATCTGGTCATCGAGGAGAAGATGGACGGAGCCAATTGCGCCATCAGCTTCTCTGAGGACGGCAGGTTGCTGCTGCAGAGCCGAGGACACTATCTGACGGGAGGGGAGCGGGAGAGGCAGTTTCACCTGTTCAAGACCTGGGCGTATCGCTTTCAGGGCGAGTTTCGGGAGGTTTTGGCGGATCGCTATATCCTGTATGGCGAGTGGCTCTACGCCAAGCACACGGTCTTCTATACGGACCTGCCACACTACTTCCTGGAGTTCGACATTTTCGACCGGGAAACGGAGACCTTTCTGGATACGGTGCGGAGGCGGGAGTTCCTGCGGGCGCTGCCGTTCGTCGTCTCCGTGAAGGTGCCGTATGCGGGCGGGGTGGCGAAGCCGGAGGATTTGACCGGCTGGATTGGGCCGTCGTATTTCATCGGGGACGATCACATTCTGCGGTTGAAGCTGGCATGTGAGGCGCGGGGGATGAGTTTCGAGCAGACCCTCAAAGAGACTGACAACAGCCGGCTGATGGAGGGATTGTATGTCAAGGTGGAAGAGGAGGGCATTGTCCAGGGGCGGCTGAAATATGTGCGGAGTGGCTTTTTGCAGGCGGTCTTCGACTCACAGAGCCACTGGATAGACCGTCCGCTGCTGCCCAACGAACTGGCTCCGGGGGTAAACCTATTTTGAAAGCGTAATCCGCCATTTGGCAGTAAGAGGCGCCTGTTTGCGGTTGAAAGAATGTTGAAAGAAACTGTGGATATACTACCTCCAACTTCGGTCGTTCCGAGAAGTGGAGGAAGACAAATGTCCGACAGTGGTACTCATCTCTCGCTTACCCAACTCCCATTAGTGGTATCAATCACCGGGTTTGCAGTTCAAACATTGGTCCAGGTGGTGATAGACCCCTGCATTACCTACGTTATCCGTGGCTTTACGGGAATTCCCCCAACACGTCTGGTTCTCAGATTCAACGAGACGGAAGTTCGGTCCATCGTTCTGAAACTATGCTCCTGGATCGCCGGGCTATTGATCGCCGGTTTGAGTCCTATCAAGATCCTGGATTCACTTCTCTTCACAGCGGGCTATCAGGGCGGGCCAGTGGCTCCATGGATCGATGTGCTCTTCTCTGGCTTGGTGATTGGTGCGGGAACGGAAGGCGCCAACTCCCTCTTGAAGTTCATTCAATATGCCAAAGACGCCAGAGCCGCAATTGCCGCACAGAGTAAGCCAAACGTCGCCAGCGATACACCCACAGGAGAGCTGAGCAGCCCGACACTAGGTTCTCAGGATCTCAACTTTCCGCCCGGCACCAAGCTCTTTCGCAACAATTTCGACAATCTGGTACTTGCTACACCGGTCTTACAGCCGATCTTCTGGGGCAGTTACTGGAAAACTCCAACCACCGTTACTCAACAGAATATCGAAGATGCCCTGAAATCGCTTGTGCAAAGCGACTACCTCGTCCGCCTGGAACAGTACGGATATTCCGGTACGGTAGATCTTCTAACATCCATTGTGACCGATGAGGATCTGGGGCGCCGATTTGATCGTGAGCGGGTAGAGGAAGTCATCCAGAAGCTGTTGGATACCGATTCCAATATCACGCAGCCCGATACGAACCAGAACGCTTACCTTGTGATCGTCCCACCGGATGTTGTCTTTAATCCCGCCAGCGCGAATGGCGCGCATTCGATCTTCCTCGACGACCAGAATCGTACCGTGCACTACGCCTGGGTTACCTATTCTCTTGGCGCGCAGATTGCGGTTACGGTGGCTAACTTCACGGCTGTGTGTAGTCACGAGCTGGTGGAGATGATCACCGATCCGGAGCTGAATGCCTGGCAAACTTCCCATACCAACTGCAGTCAGACAGGGCCTTGTGAAATCGCCGATGTCTGCCGACGCGAAGCGACCTGGAACGGACTCCGCTTCCACTCTTACTGGTCCAACCAGGATGGAAGCAGTGTCATTCCCGTCGTTGATATGCTCAATTCCTGACATGAGCAATGAAACACCAAGGAGTGGGCTCCATGCCCAACACATCTGAAAGGAGAGATTAATGGCAGGTAAGAAGGTGACGGCTACCGTTACGAGTCCCGGAACTATTATTTCAGCAACGGTAACGGATCAAAACCAGCTTGTTCATCAGTTGGTAGGAGATGGAAGTTCTAAGAGTGCGGATTTGCACGCAGAAGAAGATGGCACGTTACAATGGTTTTTAACTGTCAGTGCGGCTCCGCAAACAGGATGGACATTTACGCTCACTCCGGAAGGGGCATCGAGCGCCTTGGTCACGCGGACGGGAGTTATTGACGATTCTGCTTTAGGGACAGACGCAGGGGCAATTCTCGTGCCCTGAAGGTCAAAGTCTTACTCAACAAAAGGAGATGTATAATGCACTATCCGTTTCGACTAACGATTGTTAGTCTGCTGTTCATTTTTTCGATTTCACTCGCCCAGGCACAGTCGCCGTTCAGTACAGCAACTTCTGACAGCAGCATCAGGATCAAGGAGTCGGGCGGTTTTATTCAGGCCCAATTCAACCAATCCGCTTTCAAACTGGGATACTTAACGAATGCGGATATGGCCGCCGCCGCTTTCCGGATTAGTCATCCAGATAAGTCTGTACGAAATCTAGTTCGCTACGGATTCGAATTGCAAGCGACTCCTTCGGACAATACGGCGAGCTTCTTTCAGTCCAGTAACCTGTCGGTGGGCGGACAGATAACTGCATCCGTTGGTTTAGATTACCTAGCCAGCAGTCAACCAAGCGATAATGCCATAAAGGGATTTGTTCTGGTCAATGTCAAACCCTACCAAGATGCAGTCACGGATGCTCTAAAGAAGCAAAGAGATGCAAAGGCGAGCGTGGATAAGGCGACGCAAGCGCTTCAGGCTGTGCCTGCAACG
>DATGIG010000367.1:0-4447 GCA_035295825.1 Chthonomonadaceae bacterium
GGTTGCCATGCGCCTATTCGGCGTGCCGGTCGTAGTTGACAATGTGATCCCACTCGTCCGCGCTGGACCGGCATACCACGGCTACCACCTCTTCGGTGGCGCTCATATTGAACACTTCGTGCGGTACGCCAGGCTCGATGAAGATAAAATCGCCCGCTTCGTTTTCGACCACATTGCGACAGCCCGGGCCATATTCATGCCGGACACGCCCCTTCAGGATATAGAGCATAACCTCGAAGTCCACATGGATATGGGCATACGCCACGCCACGGGGGGGAATCGTAGCCACATTCATCGAGAGCGCTCTGGCGTTGACATTTTTGGCCGACAGGCCAGTCTTGTAGAGGATGTTGTTCCAATCACGCCTCGCCCCACCCCCGCGGATGACGGAGATGCCGTCCTGGCCTTCGACACAAGCCTTCAGATCTCTATTGGACTCGTTCATCGGTGTTTTTCCTTTCAGCCTCCGCAGTGGTACTGCCTGGGTGATCATGCGTTCCGTGGCGCTCACGCCGGACATATCCACCGGCGTCTTGTTTTGTAGCGCCGTCAGAATCTGTTGCGGCCTGGCCGGGAGGCTGCGGCGGAATGGCTGCCCACAGGTTTTGCGCCGCTGTCGATCTTGATCGAGGCGATCAGGCGATCGAAGAGCGCTATCGAAGGCATAAAGTCTTTGTTGATGTCCGCCGTATTCAGCTTCCGGACGCCGGCTGCGCGATAGCCGGCCTCCTGTTTATCAAAGTTCTTGTAGTCGAACTTGTCCGGGATCTGCCTGGGAAACAGCGAGATGTAGAGCGGAAAGGTGGCGGAAACATAGGTCTTGCCGTCACGGGTCAGGCCCTGGTAGGTGTAGAAGAAACAATCCGCCGTGTAGGGCGACACGTCCTGAGCATAGTGTGTGATGTAGCGGATGCCGGTCCCGTTCCGGAAGGAGAGATAGATTGCGTCGGCATGCAGCATCTGCGCGGCTTCCGGTATCGGTAGATAGGGCAGGGTTTTCGCGGCTGCCAGGAGCCTATTCCCGCCGGGTCGCTTTTTCAGCAGCGCTTTCAGATTTTTCAACTCTTCATCCCACTGGATTGCGGCGAAGTCGGCCGTCGGATAGATCGCGAGGAGCGGCGGCTCCCCGGAAGCCGGATTGAGCAGTTTGCCGAGTTTGCCGTCGAAGTAGTGGGGGAACTTGAACTCGATATGGGCGGGCCACTCGTCGCCGGGAGGCGTGTCCGGCTTCAATGGAGAGGCTTTCAAAAACTGATGCGTCACGCCTGCGGCGAAATCCAGCCCCTGCGTGTTGAATCGCGTGTTCCCGTAGGCTACCACACCGTCTCCTCTGGCGGCGGCATGGATGGCAATGGCCGCTAAGGCCAATACGCAGATCATTCTCAGCACCTTTGGGTTCGCCATCGTCTTCGTGCCCTCCCGTTTCTTTCGCTCCGTTATCTCGTGTTCTGTTGGATATATTCGCTGGCTTTCCGCGGTTTCCTGTTCTCCTCGCATAATTCTTCTCTGCCTCCGGCTGCCAGGCGCCTCTATGCCCGCTATCGGAAGCAACCGGACACCTTTCGCGCCGACTACGATGACTTCCTCTCCTCGATCGGCAGGGCGGACGCCAGGACCCTGGCAGCCTGCTCTGGCATGGACATCCACAGCGTGGACTTCTGGCGCTCCAGTTTGGATGTCATCCGTACTCAGATCGCCGAGTTCGAACATCTGGTAGAATAGAGGCTATCGGATCCTGCCGATATTGGGGGCTGTGACAACGCTCGCGCCTGTCAGAAAAGGAGGGAAAGAATGGATGCGCCCCTGGAAAGCCGGATCGCGCACTGTGGGTATGCGTATCTGCGCAACCTCATCGCTGCGGAAGCGGCCGTTCGCCGTGGAGAGTTTACCGCCGCCAAAGTCCTGCGGGTCGCAGCGTATGTGCAAAGGACCCTGGCGATGAACCTGCTGCGGCTCGAACCCGTCCCTGACATTGGCGACCTGCTCCAGACCAACCTGGCAGAGATGCAAGGGCTGGATCAGACGCTGCCGGCCGCCGAAGGAACGGAGCGAGCAACCGCCGCCGTATACGGGCAGGTCCACCTCAACTCCCAACATCTGGAAGCAGAGCTTCTGCGTGCGCTCGATAGCCTGGAAGCGCATCAGGAGATACGGGACGCCGATGGGGCCGAGATCCTCTGGGTCTGTCTGCATTGTGGCTTTCTGATGGAAGGCGAACGCCCGGACACCTGTCGTGTCTGCGGAGCGGTTGCGGCGGAGTTCGCGTGGTTCGGCCCGTTCTATGTGGAGAACCCCGAACGCCTGGGGCAACTGTCTGTCCCCGAGATCCTCGCCACCCTGGAGAACGCTCCACAAGAGGTCGCCGGCATTACTTCGGGCGTTCCTGAGGAAGCGCTCCTCCATCGGGTTTCCCAGGAGCAGTGGTGTGTCAAGGAGATCGTGGGGCACCTGATCGAGATCGATCGTCTGTTTACCCGGCGTGTGGCGCTCATTTTGGAGAGAGACGATGTTCCCGAGATCACCTCGCCGGGACCACCGTGGAAGCTGCAGGAAGGCAACGGATACGCGTGGTTGCCGATAGAGGAGTTGCTGCAACGCTGGGCGCAGGCGCGCTCCGCCAGCCTGGCGTTGGTGCGCGATCTGACCCCAGAGCAGTGGTCGCGGCGGGGGGCGCTCCGGGAGGTGACTACCTCTCTGATCGACCTGGGTGTCTGGCTGGCCAACCACGATCTGGGACACACCGCTCAGATTCGTCGATTGTGCGCTGGTGCGGGACCGTCGAGAGACGATCCGTAGCGTTGTTTGGCCGGCTGTCAGCAGGGAGGAAAGATACCATCTGAGCCACTCCGCGCAGGAGAGGTCGCTTCCTTCAAGTCGTGGAGAGAAGCCAGGGGAAACCGTGCAAAATGGCAACCGATCTTGTTTTTGACTTTTTTGGGACCCTGGTGCATTACACGCCGGGACCATTTCATACTGCCCCCTACACGCATACGCACGATTACTTACGCCAACAGGGCTTCGACATCCCTTACGAAGCCTTTACGGCAGCCTTTGAGATCGCGTCGGACGAACTGGAGGGGCGAGCCAGCCAGACCGGTCAAGAGTACCACATGGAGGAACTGGGGCGCCGATTCTTCCGTGTCGCGTTTGACCGGGAGGCCTCCGAGGCGGTTGTTGTTGGTTTTGTGTCCGCCTTCCTTAAGGAATGGAATCGAGGCATCCTCTATATAGACTCCCTCCGTCCCTTTCTGGATCGTTTGGCGACAACCTACCGACTGAGCGTGTTATCAAACACGAACTATCCACCGCTCATCCATACACATCTCAGCGCCATGGGAGTCGCAGATCTCTTTGCGCAGGTGTTTACTTCTGTCGAAATCGGTGTGAGAAAACCCTCGCCTGTTATATTTGAACATGCCCTGGAGCGGCTTGGAGTGAGCGCCAGCGACGTGGTCTATGTCGGGGACAGCTATGCGGCCGACTACCAGGGAGCGAGCGCAGCGGGCATACGATGTATCCTGATTGACTGCGATGGGCGCTACCCGGAGGTACCCTTTCGCGTTGCCTCTCTCTTTGACCTGGAACACCACGTATGAGCGCCGCTCTCATCCCGCTCAGTCGTGACGAGGACGCTTGCTCTTTCCAAACCGGGGTTTTCAACCCCTGGCAAACATTGCCGAGAGCGCGCATCGCACCCAGGGGAGAGTGCTTGCAGGAACTTGGCAGTGAAGCGATGTATGGTTAGGAGACCGAAATGCAAAGCGAGCCCTTCATCTCTCCGCAAGGGTACCCTTGTTCTGGGAAGATTATTCGGCGGACGAACAGGCTGCTTATGCCTACGCAGTGCGAGGCGGGATTTTTATGCCGCCGTTGGTGACCGCCGAAGAGGTGACACGCCTGGCCGATACAAAAGTCATGCGTCCGATGAGCAAGCCGCTGATCCCTGGGGTCGGCGTTTTCAAGAAACGAGAGGGCTGAAAAGCCCTCCTACGAGAAACCGGAGCGCGGAATGCGAATGCGGAAGAAGACGATGCGAAAGTCTGGCAGTATCGCCGGGGTTCTGATGGCGGTTAGCCTTCCTGGCGTGGTCGCGATGGCGCAGGGCGGCCTGCTTTCCGGCGCGCCCGGTTCCCATCCCGCAGCCCGTGTCTTCCAGGGCATACCCTCTGCGGCTCCGCCGATCGGTGTTCTGCGCAGGCGTCCGCAGCAGTCGGCCACGCATGGGGAAGGCGTGTGTTCCGATGCGGAGACGGGAGTGGCGCAGAAGCCCCCCGCCATCGAGTACTACCGGCTGGTTCCCGGCTTCCTGCCGGAGCAGAAGAACGCATTGGGGTTTGCCACGGGCACGGGCTTCGCGCGCCCGAACCCCTGGGGCGCCTACACGGCCTATCTGATGGCGACCAACGTCAGAGGCCAGCGAACGTGGCGCATCGAGAACTACCTGCAG
>DATGIG010000368.1:0-4975 GCA_035295825.1 Chthonomonadaceae bacterium
TGCCCATGCCGTTTTCCCCGTTGCACTGGCTGGCTTGGTCCTTCTGGCGCAGGGCGCACCAAGCTGTGGCCCGAGCGTGTCATTATCGTCGCACGTTCAAAAGAGCCCTGCATCTACAACTGTAGTAGTAGGTCAAGTCTCTAATCTCCTGTAAAATCGGCGTCGGCTTCTTTGGTCAAGCCACCTTCTCGGCTTGACCGGTCTGCGGGGGCGGACTTTGCCCTAACTCCTTTCGTAACGGCTGCATCTGCGCCTGCTGAAGTTCGGTAATTCGGATGCGCTGCCAACGCCTGGCCGCTCGGATCAGGGTGCCGAACACCAGCTTCAGACAGCTCTTCTCCGAAAGGAAGCGGGGAATGATCTTGGTGCGGCGCCGCTCTTCCACGAAGCTACGCTCGATCAGGTTGGTCGTGCGGCAACTCTTTCTATGCGGCTCCGGCAGCCTCAGATGCGCCAGGCTGGCCTGCAGGTCGTCCGAGAAGCTCTTGATGGCAGAAGGAAAACGTGGCCCGAACGCCTGGATAAAGGCGGCAGCGGCCTGCTGTCCACTCTCCAGCGTAGGCGCATCCCGGATGGCACACAGATGCGCTCGGATCAAGTCATGCTCCCTATCTGGGATCTTGGCGAGCACATTGGCCATTTTGTGGAACCAGCAGCGCAGCCGAAGGCTGTTGGGAAAGGCTTCCGAGACGGCCCGCAATAGCCCGGGCGCCCCATCGGTAGTCACCGTGATCGGGGTGCTCAGATGCCGCTTGTGCCTACTGCGGAAGAAGTCGCGCCAGCATTCATAGCTTTCCTTGTTGCCAAGCCCCAGATGCAGCAGCACTTTGCGTCCATCCTGGCAGATCGCCCAGCAGACCAACACTGCTTCCTTACAGTCGGCTTGTTGGCGTAGGCTCTCATAGATAGCATCCACAAACAGATAGGCGATCTCGAACTTGCCTAAGTCCCGCTCCTGAAACGCCTGGTACTCCCGAAAGAGGCTATCGGTGACTTCGGAGACGCCGCTGCGGGTCAGCAAGCATTCGCCGCTAGCATCGGTAAAGGCATCCTCGATGTCACGGGTGGAGAGCCCACGGGCATACATCTCGGTGACCAGCCGGGACAGCAGATCGGTATGCCCGCCTAAGAAGCCTAGAAGCGAGGAGTGAAACGGATGCGCTGCTGCCCGCACCTGCGGAAGGGCAATCTCCAACTTGCCCTCCGCCGTCTTGAGGGTGGCCGGCTCGTAGCCGTTGCGATAGCCTCGAAACTCCTTGGTGGCGTCGCGCTCATAGCGGTCTCGGCCCAGGAAGTCGGCTTGTTCGGCTTCGAGGGCTTCTTGCAGCACTAGGCGGGCTGCAAGGCGCACCAGATCGTTCAAGGGATCGGTGTCTGTGGTGCGTAAGCCTGCTGTAAGAAGCTTTTGCAGGGCTTGCCGGATTGTCTCCGAAGGCGGTATTCTGTTCATGGTGGTGTGGCTCCTTTCAGGATTTTGGTAGTTTGGTCACTCTCAAAATACCCGATGAGCCGCGCCACTTTTACAGGATTATACAGACTTTACCGTCGTCGCCTATGCCAGGTATCGGGGCCAATTGCCATGAGCTACAGATCGCAGATAGTGAACGGGATGTTGAATGGCGAATCATCTATTGCGTGGATGACATCGCCATTGTCATTTTGGAAGTCTTCGAAAAGAAAACACGCAAGACGCCTGAAACGATCAAGCGCGTATGCCGGCAACGGCTCAGCCGTTACCTCCAGGCTAAAGAAGGGAGAGGATAGAGATGGATGAAGAAACGAGAGCCCGACTAGAAGCGGCCGGCTTCCGCGAGACGACGGTTCAAGAACTCTTCGGCCTCACCCCGGAAGAGAATGAGCATATCGAGACACGCCTGGCGCTGGCTCGCCTGCTTAAGCAACTCCGCCAGGAGCTTCACCTGACCCAGAAGATGATGGCGGTCCGGATTCACTCCGATCAAGCCAATGTTTCCAGAGCGGAAAAGAATGATCCGACCATCTCACTTGAGTGGATGCTCAAGGCGATTTATGCTCTGGGCGCAGATCGAGAGCGAGTGGCAAAGGCTATCTGTAGTTGATAGGAATGTATGAACGCGCCGCCGATGGCGAGAAGGGAGTTCCTTAACTTGTCTTGCCTGCTGCGTTGTCTGTAACAGCTCCTTCTCAGCCCCCCAATAAATCTAAGAAGCTACGCCATGCGGAAGTGGCTGGCTGCTTGCTGTGTTTGCTAAATATGGTGTATCCTGTGTAATGATTGTAACGCAAAGGAAGGAGGGTCTTATTGTGTCGCAAGTGATGACCCTGCGCCTGCCGGACGATGTGGCGGAGGAGGTGCGGCGCATTGCCCAGCGAGAGCGCCGCTCTGTGAGCGATGTGGGCGCACGTATGGTCGAAGAATGGGTTCGCCAGAACCGGTTCGCGCATATCGAGTTCCGCAGCTTCAACGGCGAGCGGCATGCCTGTGTGAAGGGACACCTGCAGGTCTGGCAGGTGATTGAGGTCGCTCAGGAATACGACATGGACGTTAACCGCACGGCTAAGCACCTGGGCTTAACTGTGGATCAGGTCCAGGCAGCCTTTCACTACTACGAAGCTTATCCGGCAGAGGTTGACACTGTTATCGAGCATAATCGCTCCCTAACCTTTGACGACGTAAAGCGCCTGCTGCCGGGCGTCCGGCTGTTTGAAGTGAACCTGCCTGCCTCCGAGAACGCCCCGCTACACCAGGAGAAATCTTAGTGGCGCTCTCGCTGCTCCTTGACGAGCAGATGTCGCCAGTCGTGGCTGCGCAGGTGCAAGCGCGTAAACCGGAAATTCGGATTGCGAGCGTGCAGACATGGCGCAGCGGAGAGCTGCGGAGCCAGACGGATGCGGACCTGTTGCGGGCGGCCCGAGATGAGAAAATGACGCTCGTCACCTACGATCTGCACACCATCTTACCTCTCGTGACGGGCTGGGGCGAGTCGGGAGAGGCCCATAGCGGAGTGGTCTTTATCGACAACCGGACGATCCCTCAGGGGGATATTGGCGGCCAGGTGGCAGCGCTTGAACAGCATTGGGACGCGACATGCACATGGGACTGGGAAAACGTGGTGATGTTCCTACAGCCTGCGAAGAGATGATTGCCGGGAAGCCTGATCGTCCTGAGTGCTTAAAGGCTCGTACAATCAGGAGGGTGGTCCTGGTGGGCATTTGGCTCGCTGCCGGATGCGCGCCGAAGCCGCCTGCAAGCCCGGCCCCTTCTGCCGCGCCGCTGTTTCGAGACATGACCGCTGCGGCAGGGCTGGATTTCCGGTTGGGGCATCCCTCGCTGGAGCATATCAACGCGCTGGAGACGATCGGGCACGGCTGCGCATTCCTCGACTACGATGGCGATGGCCGGCTCGACATCCTGCTGGTCGGGAGCGCGGGGGCGCATCTCTTTCATAACGACGGCAACGGCCATTTCTCCGACGTGACTGCCCGCGCGCTCCCGCCTCCTCCGTCTCATGCGCACTTCCTCGGCTGCGCCGTCGCCGACTATGACAATGACGGCCATCCGGATATTTTTCTTACCGGTTACGGCTCGACGGCGCTCTATCATAATGAAGGCAATGGCACGTTCAAGGACGTGACGCGCGACTCCGGCCTGGAAGCGCGCGGACCCTACGACTGGACCACCAGCGCCGCCTGGGCCGATCTGGACGGCACGGGCCGGCTCATCCTCTACGTCTGCCGCTACGTGGACTTCACGCCGCAGAGCCAGCAGCTCTGTCCTTATGTCACTCTGGACGGCAAGCGCATCTGGATGTCCTGCGGGCCCACCACCTATCCACCGCTTAAAGGCTCGCTCTATCGCTACGTCGGCGGTAACCGGTTCCAGGAGGTCACCGCGCCCGCGGGCCTGGCCGTCACCGGCGGGAATGGGCTGGGCTGCATGTTCTGCGATGACGATGACCGGGGCCGCCCCAGCCTCTACGTCGCCAATGACTTGAAGCCAGGCGATCTCTTCGCCAATCAGGGTGGGGGACGCTTCCAGGACATCGCCGTCGAGGCGGGCGTGGCCTACGGCGCCGACGGGCAGATGCAATCCGGCATGGGCGTGGACTGGGGTGACTACGACAACGACGGCCGCTTCGATCTGCTGGTCGCCAACTTCTCCGGCCAGCCCAAAAGCCTCTATCATAACGAGGGACACGATACCTTCACCAACGTCAGCTACCCCAGCGGCATCGGCGCCGCCTCCATCCACGACCTGGCCTTCGGCGCCAAATTCATTGATACCCAGAATCGCGGCCTGCTCGACATCGTCTTCGCCAACGGCCACGTCCAGAGCCAGGTAGAAAAGGTGGACCGCACGACCTCCTACTTCCTGCCCACCAAACTCTACCGCAACCTCGGCGGGGGCCATTTCGCGGACGCCACCGCCGACGCCGGTCCCGACTTCTTAAAACCCATCGTCGGGCGCGGCATCGCCGTGGGCGATTTCGACAACGACGGCCATGAGGACCTGCTGGTGGTTAACGACGAGGGCGCGCCTCTCCTGCTGCACAACGAAAGCCACGACCAAAACCACTGGATCACCCTCCACTGCCTGCGCGCGCCTGGCAAATGGTACGCCATCGGTACTATAGTGACGCTTACCCTCCCGGACGGCAGCCATCGGATCGGGGAAGTCAGAGCCGCCGGCAGCTACCTCTCCGCCGACTCGCCGGAGGTGCATTTCGGCCTTGGGTCCATAGCCACCATCCCGACGGTGTCCGTCCGCTGGCCGTCCGGCCAGGTCTCGACGTACCGCAATGTCCCTGCCGACCACGCCTACCGCCTCTCTCCGCCCAACTTCGGTACCAGCCCACAGCCTGCCAAGAGAATGAACCACCCGCTTCGCTAGAGCACACAGAGACCACAGAGAGACACAGAGAAAAACAAGAACGAGGAGAAAGAGGCTTGTGCGCGCAGAAAGCGTGTGCCTCTTACTCGTAACGAGCGAGATCAC
>DATGIG010000369.1:0-6896 GCA_035295825.1 Chthonomonadaceae bacterium
CTGAAAAACGATCAGCATATACTTCAGGAACTCTGGGTGAGTGATGTAAACGGCAGCCGCATGCACCTCGTTGGAGCTTTGACCATGTTACTCCCTCCTGGTTCGGGTCTGGATGGAATCACATACCCAAATGGGATCAGCGAACTAAAATGGTTGCCGGGCGGTCAGCGTCTCAGTTTTGAGAGCAACAATGTTCTCTATACGGTTCCCGCCGATTAAACTCGATATTGAGGATCTCAATGGTTCGTGATCTTATCATTCTGGGCGGAGGCGTCCATAGCGCGGAGATGGCGGAGATCGTCGAGCGGATCAATCATGTGACGCCAACGTGGAACCTGTTGGGGTATCTTTCGCCCCGCGAGGCGCAGATCGGTACGCTGCGGAACGGCTATCCGGTGCTTGGCGCGCCGGATGCTTACGATGTCTACCCGGATGCCTGTTTCGTCCCGGATAACGAATGGCCCCGAACGTTTCCCATTCCATCGGAGCGTCTGACCTCCCTTGTGGATCCCGATGCTTTTGTCTCTCGTACTGCCCGAATAGGGAGAGGATGCGTCTTCTATCCGCACTGCTTTCTGAGTTTGAATGCGCGGATTGGAGATTACGTTTTCTGCCTGAGCGGCAGCAGCATCAACCACGATGTTGTGCTGGAGGACCAGGCCATCCTTGCCAGCGGCGTAACACTGGCCGGTTCGGTGTATGTGGAGGAAGCGTGCTATCTCGGGCAGTCCTGCACCGTTCGTCAGCATCTGCGCATCGGGCGAGGGAGTGTGATCGGCATGGGAGCTGTTGTGGTCAAAGACGTCCCGCCCGGCAGTGTGATCGTGGGCAATCCTGGCCGACCACTAAGGAAAAAGGAATGAAGAGGGTTATGCACCCGATCTGTTTTCATGTGGCGCATTGTTGGAGCAGCCACAGCTTCCGCACTTCCCGGTAATGGCGGCTCTTCCCTCCTTGAGGAGGAAGGGAATGAGCGCCAGCGCGGCCACGCTATCGAGCCACCACCAGGCGAAGAGACGCGTTGCCGCGAGGCCCACGATCAGCACGATGGAGAGATAGCCGCAGGTGATCGCCTCCATGGCGTCGGCGCGTAGCGCCCGGCTGTTCAATCGCGCCGCCACCTTGAGCTTCCACGCGGCCAGCATCGGCATGCCCACCTTGGCGACGATGCCGATGAGGATCCCCCAGAAACTCTCGTGCGTATCCGTTCCTGAGTGGGAGAGAGCCAGCTTGTAGAAGGATGTCGCGACCACAAAGGCTGCCAGAAAATAGAGCGTGTAGCCCACGATCCGGGCCGCCCGGCGCTCCACCGCCTCGATATGCGCTTCGCTTATCCTGCCTCTCCACTCGACAGAGAGCCGCCACAGCAGCACAAAGGCGCTAAGAAGTTCCAGGCCGCTATCGAGGCCGAAGGCTTCCAGAAGCAGGCTACGTGAAGCCATGCCAAGGAGGACCGAGGCGACGCCTTCCAGGATCATCCAGCCGATGGTGAGCCAGATGAGGTTCAGGGCGATGCGGAGGTCGCGCCCCCGATTTGTGGGGTTTAAGGAAGTGTCCAATTTCCCTGGTTCACGCTGAAACCGTATATCAGGATCCTGACCTGCTGGTGACTGTATTCTCCATCGCTGCTCCAGGCGATCAGATTAAGCTTGACGTTGTCATTATAGTTTCCGCCTGCTACGATTTCCTGCCACTGGCTGGTCATGTCGTTCCATCGGTAGCCTCTGAACTGTCCTCCGGTTCGCGTTAACCTCAATTTACCCGTCAGGGATTGGGTGGCGATACGCGTTGCGTATTCCGTCTGGATGCCAGGAGAGCGCGAAATCGTCATGGTATCCGACTCACGCAGTTCTCCCGGATGATCGCTGGGTCTCAAACTGACGCGATGGACGGTTGCCAGGCGCTCGCCCGCTGGATTCAACACTTCAAGGCCAAAGCGCGCTCCATTCAAATCCGGCCATTCGAGCAGGTGATAACTGAATTGGATGTCGAAATCTCCGCGCAGTTGCTCCTTCGTCTGGTAGCCGGTAAGGAAGCTCTCCCTACCGGACGCATTGGCCGGAAGCAGGATTTCGCAGCCGTTATCGTAAGATACACTGAGCGGGCCGCTTCCTGCATCTACTCGGACCCAGGGAATCTGTGCGATCGTAGCCGCTTTTAGCTCGGCGGTCTGTTTTGCGAGATCGAAGGGAAAGGGGGCGCCTTCAATACGCAGGGAACCGCTCTGTTCCCCTACGACACTCCCCTGTTGTCGCGCGATGAGATGATAGCCCAGGAAATAGGGTAGAGGATCATCCTTTTCTGCGGGGGGATTGGATTTCGGAACGGGAACCGCGTTGACCGTAAAGGTATGGCCATCCATGGCTCTGGCGGTAAAGGTGCGATGCTGTTCTTTGCCATTTGCCAGAACCAATTCCACCGTTAAACCAACCCCGCTCTTGCCGAAGGTGGCAACCTGGATGGTGAATGTCTGCGCCTCATGGAGTTTCTCCTGGAGCAGGGTTGTGGGAGCCAGGTTCAGATCAATACGGGTGAGAAAAGCATGCAGACGCTGGATGGGAATGGCAAAGTTGACCCCGGATCCGGCAGTCTCGGCCATCACGATACCGAGGACCTGCCCATTGACATCCACGACCGGACCGCCCGAGTTACCCGGATTGAGCGAGGCATCCAGTTGGATCTCCTGAAGCACACCCCGCGATTTGCGCAACGCCGTGATATGCCCGGTGCTGACCATAATGGCCGGATACTCATTCGCACCGAGCGCCGGGTCTTTGCCGAAAGGATAGCCAAATGCAATGACCGCCTGGGTCTCGATCAGGTTGTAGCCATTGCCCAACGGCAGCGTTGTCAATCCCGGAGTGGGCTCTATGGCCAGCAATGCCAGGTCTGCGTTCCTATCCTGGCGCAGGACCCGTGCGGGCCGCTTCTTCTGGTCCTTCTCTCCGGGATTGAGGATGAGGGTCAGGTGATTATCTCCTTCCGGAGTGGAGAGGATGTGCTGGCTGGTCACGAAGAAGCCGGCGGCATCTATGCAGAAAGCCGTCCCATAACCTCTGCCGCCCTCGATCTCTACCAGAGCAGTCGCCTTCTTGCCCCGTGCGACAACTTCGCGCGTAGTGTCTGCCCGGCAGAGCGTTGTCATGATGAGCAGCGTGACGATCCAGAGCGCAGGTTGTAATCGCGGCATCCCCATCCTCCTTCCCAATGGCCCTGACTTGGTGGAACTCCCATGTTCCGAGCTTGCCCTTTGAAGCTCGGAAGGCGTTTCAGAATGGCTTATTGTACCACGGAAAGGACGCCTGTATTCGCATCGCCAACCGGGCTTTTCGATGGATCTTAGGCACCGAAGAAGTTGTAGGTGCGGGTGTTGAGGATCAGGCTGAGGAGCGCCCATAGGCTGCCCATGACGCAGTCTCCGAGCGCCAGACCCAGGAAGAAGGGCAACGCCTGCCGGTAGAGGCGCAGTCCGCCGTAGCGCATCGTCAGGCCCTTAAGGACCCAGGCGATGAGCAGGGGCATCCAGATGAGGTGGATGGCCCAGGAGGAGGCGATGGCATAGCCGATGGGGTGGAACGGAAAACCGAAGTAGCGGGTTCGGAGGGCCAGCAGGGCTAGCGTGGTCAGGAAACCGACGATCATGGCTATCGTCGCCTGTCCGTTGGGTTTCGCGTCCTGAGCGCCGCCCATCCAGCTTCCCATGCGTTGAAACGCCTGCTGCGCGTGGCCGTAGCCCTGGTTGAACTTCGCTCCCGCGCCCAGCGCATACGCCTGGTGCTCGAACGCCCAGAAAGCCCCCAACGCTCCCAGGGCCACCGCCAGCATGATGGCCCCGAACATCCGGTTCGCCTCCAGGCGGCACTGCTTCGCCATCTGCAGCCCCTCCAGCCCCACGGGCATCGTATCGCTGCGGTGGGCGCGGGTGAGGGCGAAGCTGAAGGTCATCAGGGCCATGTCGCTCGGCTTGAAGACGGCGGCGGAGAAGACGCGGGGGATCATGTTGTCCGGCCCCATAAAGTGGAAGTCGTGGACGGGCGCGCCCAACTCCGCGCGAATGCGGGTGACTACCAGGATGGTCGCCAGGTAGATGCCGAAGAAGGCGATCCCCACCCACCAGGCCGCGCCCGCCGCCCGGCAGAAGAGCACCAGACCCAGGAAACCGAACAGCACCCCGAAGAGCGCCGCGCGGTCGCTGAGAGCCTCTGCCGGGCGGTCGCTCCGCTCCGGAGGGCGCTCCCGGCTCCAGGCGTTGCGCCAGATCTCGGCATAGTAGCGGCGGCCCGTCCAGAGGAGGAACGCGAACAGGCCCAGGATCGCGCCGAAACCCTGCTCGTCTATGAAGGGGAACCGGGGCGTCGTGTCCCACCCCAGGGCGCTGGTCGCGACCACCTGTGCCCGCCAGAACAGGAAGAAGAACCAGCAGGAGAAGAGCAGGTCGAGCGGCAGCAGGAACCCGATGCCGATGGCCAGCGGGTAGAGCGTGATGGGGAACCAGTCGATGGCGTTCCAGGGCTTGGATGAGAAGGAGGGGGCAAAGTCCGTGATGCCGATGGGCAGCGTAGGGAGCGAGGGGTAGAGGAAGGCGATCCCGTTCCAGAGGCTCAGCCCGCCCGCGACGGCGAAGCCTGCCCACATCAGCTTATTGCGGAAGAAGGGTGCTCCGGTCCCCTCCGTGGTCATCGCGACCGGCAGCCAGATGATAGGGAAGGTGAGGCGTTCGCGATCCGCCCACTGGCGGCGCACCAGCACGTTCAGGCAGTTCGCGACGAAGAGCAGCAGCGTGACGAACCCCGTCCAGGCCAGGATCGGCACGGCCCAGACCCGCAGGATCTCCGGACGGTAGAAAGAGCTGTTGCCCAGGTAGTGTCCCCGGACCGCATTGGGGTCCGTGACCGTCAGCCAGGAGGGAAAGGCGTCCAGGAAGTGGGTCCAGCCGTTCGTCTTTCCGAACCACGCGCCATGGGGCATCATCTGGCTGAGGATGCCGACGCCATCCAGGCCGGCGATCCCGGTCGAGATGGCCAGCATGGTATAGATGGTCAGCAGTTCGCCCTGCGTAAAGGCGACCTTCGGCGTGAACCGCTTCAGTAGTCCGTTCAGGCCCACCAATAGAAAGAGGACAAAGACCGCGTTGGCGAAGAGGGAGATGGTGGAGGGGTAGGGGCCGTAGAGCACACGCTCCAGGCGCACGATCCAGAAGGCATTGAGCGGGGTCAGCAGCGCGCCGAGCGCGATGGCCCGCCCGGTAATCCCTTTTGGCGAGGCGAGGGCGACGGCGGGCTTTCCGGCCTGCCCGGCTTGCGGCTGCGGTTGCGGCATATAGGCTCTGTCTATGCTCAACCGTCTCCCTCCGAATGCATAAACCTCTGCGCGGTTTCCAGGCTGCCTCCCGCGCCGTGATGTCAGTATACCCCTTTTGACCGAAAGGCTACGCGTTCCAGAGATGGGAGGGCCGGGAGTGAGGGAGGATTATTGAGGAGGGGAACCTTCACGGGCGGTGAGGACGCGGTTGACCGGAACGTTACGGGCGGTATCTACCTGGCCATCCGGCCATTGAACCTGAAGCAGATCTATTTTAGTCGCGCTGCCCAACCCGAAGTGGACGCGCTTGTCAGAAGAGGAGAGATAGGAGCCATCGGCATGGCAGTGGCGCACCAGCCTGCGCCCCCCGACCTCCACCGTTACCAGCGCCCCGTAGCCATCTCTGTTGCACTTTCGGCCCTCCAGACGGACCAGCGCCCAGTTTCCGGGGTGCGGGGTCACATTGTGCAGGAGCATGGGGCTTCCCTCACCATCCACCACAAGGGCATCCATGCTGCCGTCGTTATCGAAGTCGCCTATCGCCAGCCCCCGGCCTACGATCCGCCGCTCCGCGCCTCCCTGGAGATGCACGCTCTCATCGGAGAAGCGCTTCCCCTCCAGGTTATGGTAGAGCAGAATCGGCTGGCGATAGAGCGCTCCATGGCCGGGGCCGTCGAACACATCCACATCCGCGATATTGTCCTGAACGTGCCCGTTCGCAAACATCAGATCCAGCCATCCGTCGTTGTCATAGTCGAGCCACTTGGCCCCGAAGGCGACATAAGGGATGGAGGAGAACATGCCCAATCGCGCCGTATCCTGCACGGCGAAGACGCCACCCTCATTATGGAATACGCCTTTTGCCTGGTTCTGATAGGTAGCAATTACCAGATCGAGCCTGCCGTCGTTGTCATAATCGCCCCAGTCGATGCCCATGCCGCCAAAGACCTTGCCGTTGCCGGCGACAGCCATCCCGGAGACCGCACCCATACTCTCGCCGACCGAACCGTGGAACCGTATCAGGTCGCTGGGAACCTCGTCGTCGGCAATCGCCAGCGCGGGATGTTGGACATCCTCGAAAGGCGCTACCGCCGCCCCGAGCGCCTTCCCGGAAACGCGATCCAATCCCTCGGCATGCGTCACATCCTGGAATTTGCCGAACCCCAGATTGCGGTACAGGACGCCCCGTTCGGCGGTATAGTTCACGGGCCCGCAGGAGGTCTTGAAACCATGAATATCGCACAGTTGCGGGGTATCCGGCCCGAAACGGACATAGTTGCCGATATAGAGATCCAGTTTGCCGTCGCCGTCCAGGTCCGCAAATGTACACGAGGACCCCCAGGGCTGGGGCGCGATCCCCGCCGACCGGGTTACGTCCGTGAAGCGGTGTCCGGCCTCGTTGTGCAGCAGAATGCCGCCCCGGTAGGCGCTGATATAGAGGTCGTCATACCCATCATTATCGTAATCGCCGACCGCGCAGCCTTGAAAGTGGCCCTGGAATCGGTCCAACCCGGTTGCGTGGGTCACGTCGGTGAAATGCCCTTTGCCATCGCCGCGATAGAGCGCCAGATGGGGGCCGACGAGCAGGATGTCGA
>DATGIG010000370.1:0-4087 GCA_035295825.1 Chthonomonadaceae bacterium
CTTCGTGAACAGCTCGCAGAACGTCACCGGAGTCAAGCTCAGTTTCAAGCCATGAGAGCCGGTGACGAAGATAGGAACGAACGATATCGGTGTTTGCGCGTATAATTCGTTTCGGAATAACGTACCTGGAGGATGCGTCTACGAGGGAAGGCCGCACATATCTAACCCGATTTTTCCTCCGTGGGCTTCTCTGCACGTTATGCCTGCTCCCTTGCGGCTGCGGACGAAACGCCGGACTGAACGGCGGACCGACGGAGATCGTCTACTGGACAGGCTGGTCCGGCCACGAGTTCGAGGCGCAGCAGAAGCTTATCGAGGAATTCAATCGCACACATCCCCGCATCCACGTTCACCTGCTGACGCAGTTCAATTCCACGGGCAGCTACCAGAAAGTGCGTATCGCCCTGGCCGGTGGCGCGACCCCGGACGTGATGTCTACCGTCTGGGCCAACGAGCTGCCGGCCTATGCCCTGCGCGGCGTGCTGCTCCCGCTCGACTCTTACTTGAAAGCCTCCGGCCGGGACGTGAACCGCGAGTTCACGCCGGGCGTCGCCCGGATGCTTCAGGTCGGCAGGCACGTCTACGCGCTGGCGGTGACCACCAACGCCAACTTTATCGTCTACAACAAGCGCATCTTCCGGGAGGCCGGTCTGGACCCGGAAAAGCCGCCGAAAACGATTGACGAATTGGACCGCGCGGCGCTGGTCTGCACCCGCTACGACTCGCAGGGCCACTTCCTGCGCTACGGCTTCCGGCCGGAAAATCTGGAGCTGTGGGCCTACGTCTTCGGCGGGCGCTGGTACGATCCGGCGACCGGGCGGATCACGGCCGACGACCCGCACAATCTGGCGGCGCTGCGCTGGATGGTCTCCTATGCGAAACGCTACGATATCCGCCGCCTGGACGCCTTCGTCTCGACCTTCGGCAGCAACGAGACGGTCAACGGCCCCTTCTTTGTCGGCAAAATGGCGATGTGGACGACGGGCGAGTGGGCCGAGGAGTTTCTGCGCCGGTACGCCGGGCAGATGGAGGTCGGTTGGTTCCCACTGCCCGCTCCGCCGGGCGGGCGGCCGGAGACGACGACGGCGGGCGGCAGCGTGTTTGTGATCCCGGCCGCCTGCAGGCACCCGGCCGAAGCGTGGGAGTTCCTGAACTGGCTGACGCAGCCGCACGCCGTCAGCCAGTTCTGCTGGAGCATCAAAAACTGCCCGCCGCTGCGCGCCCTCCGCGCCGACCCGCGCTTTCACTCTGACCCGATGTTTCGCTTTGCGGTCGATCTGGTCAATGGGCCGAACTCCTTCGGGCCGCCGCCCCTGCCGGATGCGCCGACCTACAGCCGGGAGATTCAGCGCGTGGAGGATGCCGCCATGCATGGTGGCGACCCGGAGGCGCTGCTGCAGGACCTGCAGCAGCGCATGACCCGCGATCTTCAGGAGACGCTGGTGGATTTACGGTGAAGAATTTTATGGAAGTGCCGCAGAAATGGGGCGCACGACGGCGCCAGGATCAGAGGAATGGGCTGCTGTTTGCCGCCCCCTGGCTGGTGGGGCTGACGGTCTTTATCGTCTATCCCATCCTGGCATCCCTCTATTACAGCTTCTGCAGCTACGACGCGATCCGGCCGCCGCATTGGGTCGGGCTGCGCAACTATCAGGAGATGCTGTTTGCGGACCCGCTTTTCTGGAAGGCGCTCGGCAACACGCTCTACATGGTAGTCGTCGGCCTGCCCATCGGCCTGGCCGCCAGCCTGGCCGTCGCCCTGCTCTTAAACCAGAAGGTGCGCGGCATCGCCTTCTACCGCACGCTCTATTTCCTGCCTTCCATCACGCCGGTAGTCGCCACGTCGGTGCTGTGGATGTGGCTGCTCAATCCGGAGATCGGGCTGGTCAATATCCTGCTGGGGAAGATGGGAATGGCGCACCCGCCCGCCTGGCTGCAGGACCCGGCCTGGTCCAAGCCCGCGCTGATCCTGATGGGCCTCTGGGGCGTGGGCGGCGGCATGGTCATCTATCTGGCGGGCCTGCAGGATATTCCGGAGGCGCTCTACGAGGCGGCCCGCCTGGACGGCGCCGGGATGCTGGCGCAGTTCCGGCACGTGACCCTGCCGATGCTCTCGCCGGTCATCCTGTTCAACCTTATCATGGGGCTGATCGGCATGTTCCAGTATTTCACCCAGGTCTACGTGGTGACCGGAGGGACCGGCGGCCCGCAGGATTCGACGCTGTTCTTCGCGCTGCAGTTGTTCAACAAAGCGTTTACGGATTTCCGGATGGGTTATGCCTCCGCGATGGCCTGGGTACTGTTCGTCGTCACGCTGATCTGCGCGCTGGCGGTCTTCCGCTCCTCGGCGCGCTGGGTCTACTATGCAGGAGAGTCCCGATGACAGCCCTGACGGCGACCCCCGGCGGTTATGCGCGCGTCCGAAAGGCGCGGCTGCGGGCCATAGTTACTCATGCCCTGCTGCTCGGCATCGGCGTCCTCTTCGGGCTGCCGTTCTACTGGCTGATCGCCACCTCCCTCAAGCCGGACGCGCAGATTTTCCAGATGCCGCCCGTCTGGGTCCCGCATCCGGTCCTGTGGTCCAACTACCCGCGCGCCCTGACCTATATTCCCTACCTCACCTACACGTTCAACACACTCTTTCTCTGCCTGCTGAATGTGATCGGGACCGTCCTCTCCTGCTCCCTGGTCGCCTACAGCCTGGCAAAGATCCGCTGGAAGGGCCGCAACGTGATCTTCTATTCCCTGCTGGCGACCATGATCCTGCCCGGCCAGGTGACCCTGATCCCCACTTTCGCTATCTTCAAGTGGCTCGGCTGGATCGGCTCCTACAAGCCGCTGTTCGTGCCCGCGTTCTTCGGCTCGGCGTTCTATATCTTCCTGCTGCGCCAGTTCTTTATGACGCTGCCCAACGAGCTTTCGGATGCGGCGCGCATAGATGGCTGCACGGAGCTCGACGCCTACGGGCGCGTCATTCTGCCGCTGGCCCGGCCAGCCCTGGTCACGGTCGCTCTCTTCACCTTTATCGGCACCTGGAACGACTTCATGGGCCCGCTGCTCTACCTGACGGACGAGCGCACCTACACGCTCTCGATGGGCTTACAGTTCTTCGTCAGCCAGCACGGCGCGGAGTGGGGGATGCTCATGGCTGCCTCCGCCGTGATGACCCTTCCGATCGTGGTGGTCTTTTTCCTGGCGCAGCGCACGTTCATTCAGGGCGTCACCCTCACAGGCATCAAGGGATAGACCGCTTCTCATGCATCAGGCGATTGCACCAAAAGTCAGGGTTGGCGTTTTGGCCCTCTTCCGCTCCAGGTCCTCCACGTCTCGTATTGCTCCTGTGATTCGGCAAGAACCATTTCCCAGTCTGGTCTTAGCGGTTTGATGCCGAAGTCTCGAATGAGAAGACGGATTACATCCTCTACGGCTATCCGGCCGGTAGGGAGGTGGGCCTTGACTATTTCGCCAAGGTCAACCCCAGTGGCAGGCCCAATATGCAAGTGTGGGTCTAAAACGGGACTTGGCCCAACGGGATGCCAGTGGTAAGCAAGTATTTCTCTATCCAGGGAGTCGCCAATTCTATAGAAGTAGGCGACTGTGCTGACCTTATACGGGCTTCGTTCTTTATCCTCTATCCGCTGAATCCGATATTCTTGTGCGATTCTAAGCGTGAGATCGGAGCGGTCTCGAACCAGCCATGTTACTTCGCAAAGGGAATCAGCATGGCAAGATGCGTCACTCTTGTATCTTCGACACCATTCGTGAGATGCCCCGCTTCGTACTCTGCAATAAATTCGGCGGCGCTCATGCCGAGGATTTTTTGCGTCTGCTCGTCTAGCATTTTATATCCCTCGACTTTATCCAGTTCCTCAACGGGTATCGTCTCTGTACCAACCTCTTCAATTTGTCGGGCATCTTTTGTTCTCACCGTTCGGCCTCCCTATTCATTATACCCCCAGCGAGGGCCGTTTTGAGGTGGTTTCGTGCCTCAACGTCCTCGCAGGGAAGCCACTCATGCCCAATTTGATAGAGGGACAGGTTTTCGAGAAGAAACGGGCAGTAGGCTATTTGGGGCCAGTTCCGGGAA
>DATGIG010000371.1:0-10371 GCA_035295825.1 Chthonomonadaceae bacterium
GTGTGATGAAATCCGCGGGAAATAGAGCACCGTATCCTTGCCGATTTCGATGCACAGTATACCGCGAGTTTGTCTCGCTGTCAAGAAATATTCTTACGGCAGCGTTCGGAAAATATGGAACGATTAGAAGGATGCAAGGAAAGGACAAGACGGGCCGCATTGAGGAATGAGGTAGGGTGTACAGGGCGTTCTTTCTGGCATTGGTCGAACGGAATTTTTCAAATGACACACAATCTAGTAGTTCGACGGATAGAAAACGTGGACGCGGATGCCGTTAATAATGGGCGGACGTACCAAGGTGCGCCAGGAGGGAAACCCGTGCTACTTACAGAAGCGAAAGCCTATATCGGCAAAAAATGCTCGATCCGCTTTCAGGATCGACATGGACAGGAGCAGAGCATAGTATCCAATATTTACGATGCGACCTATGTCCCGCTCTATGGCGGCTACCTCGTTACCGATAACGACGATATTCGTCTCGACCGCGTATTAAGCATCGCGCTTGTGGGAGAGACGGTAGAAGCCGCCGCAACGCCAAACCAAAACATAGAGAAGATCGCCGCCTAAAGCGGCTTGCCTTTGCCGAGCGCCGGAAGGAACAACCTGTCCCAAGCTGCCCTTCCGACGTCGGCGCTATATTGTCGGTCCGTTCTGTATCCCGGTGCAGAGCGGACCGATGTCTTTTGGACGCCGTAGAGAGGTTCAGCCCGTCGGCGTCCGGCTGATGAGCGCGGCGACCGCGCCTGCCGGGTCCTGAATGACACCGCAGTGATAGTTGCCCGTAGCGCGCATTGTAATCGGGAACTATTTTCGGCTCCGGGGTGTTAGATAGAGTGGAAAATCCATATCAGCAAAAGGAGAGGCAGCCGTATGAGCACCGAGAAAATCACCAAGTCCGAGCAGGAGTGGCGCGAGAACCTGACCCCGGAGCAGTACCATATTTTGCGGCAGAAGGGAACGGAGCGGGCTTTCACCGGGAAGTATTGGAACCTGAAGGAGGATGGGACCTACCTCTGCGCCGGCTGCGGCGAGGAGCTGTTTACCTCGGAGACCAAGTTCGATTCCCATTGCGGCTGGCCCAGCTTCTGGGATGCCGCCGATCCGGAGAAGATCGAATACAAGGAGGATAACAGCCACGGGATGCACCGTGTGGAAGTCCTCTGCAAACGCTGCGGCGGGCACCTGGGCCATATCTTCAACGATGGACCGGCCCCGACCGGGCAGCGCTACTGCATCAACTCTGCCAGCCTCGCATTTCAGAAGAAGGCCGCCGAGTAGAGCCCCCACGCCTTCCACGCAGACAGGAAAACGACGGCCATGATGATCGTGGCCGTCGTTTTTGCGCTCGTTCTGAATCCTCCGGATGCGGGATACAGGCTTGTGTCTGCGTTACTCCCGGAGGGCCTTATACATACCGGAAGTGGCCCCACTCTATCGTCGTATCGCCATCCTCCGCCGTGAAGATCCGGTTCTCCCCTGTCTCCCAGAGGATCTCCCCATCTTCCGCTTTCTGAACGAATTTGAATTCCATTGCCTGTCCCTGCGGGAAGGTCAGATTGATGTTCCAGTGGTGTGCGTCCTCGCCACGCCCGCCGTGCTGCATCTGCAGCGCCTTGTTGGTGTTCCACTCTCCCAGGCCCTCGGTGCTGCCGGTAATATAGACCGGCTGTTCGCCCTGAGTGATCACGAGCCAGGTGGAGTGGGTAACGGGTGTCTTTTTGGTAGTTCGTGCCATTGGTTGTCACCTTTCTAGTGTCGCTTGCGCAACGGTTACGGAGCTTCCGGCTTCGGAGACTTGGCTTGTTACTTGCGCATCGGGAGCGGGTCTTTCGGTTTCGCAACACGTATCCTTCCCCGAAAGCGCCGCATGTTTCTCGTCCTACTGCTCTCTTGGTCCAGGGGGCGGCTCTCCTTGCTATGCCGCCTTCCCCTCTCTATTATGACCCAGAATCTCAAGGAAGGGAACTTAAACGGCCCTGGTTCGTCGTTTTAGGGGAGTAAGCTTGGGAGGGAAGAACATGATGATGACAGAAACCGATCATTCGTTGGATATTCCGCGCCTGCCTGGCCGGAACACGTTTGTCGAACGCCTGGGGGAGATGCTGGGCGGAAACGCCAACGCCCGGACCATCTATGGCGACCCCGTGGAGCGGGATGGCGTTACGGTCATCCCGGTCGCCAAGGTGAGCTACGGCTTCGGGGGCGGCGGAGGTGGCAGGGAGCGTGAGGGAGGAGGCTCCGGCGGCGGGGGCGGCCTGCATGTGGTCCCTATCGGGTATATCGAGATCAAGAACGGAGAATCAACCTTCCGCCCGATCCAGCAGCCGCCTTCCGTGGTGCCGATCATCGTTGCCGGCGCGTTTACGGCGCTTATTGTGATGCGGGGGATCACCCGGCTGCTGCGCGGCGCGAAGGAGAAGTGATCCAGGCAGCAATAGGGGCGGATACCGTTTCGCGGCCTGCCCCTATTGCGCCGCCTTGCGCGCTCCGAACGCGGCAAAGCAGTTGTTCTTGTGCAGGATCTCGATCTCTTGGAACCCGACGGTTCGCAGCAGGTCGAGCTGGAAGAGGAGCGGGCGGGGGGTATCCTCCTGTTCGACGTAGGCGAAGACCTGGTCGCGGTAGGCTTCTCCCTCGAGCGCTGTCAGGTACTCGCCATAGCGCTCCCACATAGCCTGCTGGACGATGGGCGTGGGGTGCAGGATCAGATCCGATATCCAGAGCGAGCCGCCAGGCCGCAGGCTGCGATAGAATTTACGGAAGACGGCATGCCACTCGGCCTCCTCCCGCAGGTGGTGCAGCACGGCGGCGGCCAGAATAATATCGAACTGCGCCTCGCCCAGTTCGACCTCTCGAATGTCGCCCTGGAGGATCATCACCTGCCCCTGGGTCGCCGCCCCGATGCGCTCCCTGGCCCGGTCCAGCATAGGGCGGCTGAGGTCCACCAGGGTGCAGTTCAGGTTGGGAAGGCGCTGCAGCAGCTTCAGCGTGTAGTTGCCCGCCCCACAGCCTACATCCAGTACGGAGGCCGCCTGCGGGGTGACCGCAGCCGCGATCTGGGCCACCAGGCCTAGCACCAGCGGCGCGTCTATCGTGGCGGACTGGCCCGTCTCCAATTGCGAAAAGCGCTCCACATCCTCATCGAAGCGCTGGCGGATCTGTTCCACCGTAGATTTCATCCTCTTTTTTGCACCCTCTTCGTCTCCCGGATAGGGAAACTCCTCTCTTGTTTTCCGGTAGAATCTATTATGCGGCAGTCCGGAGAGGGTGTCCAATACTCTTTCGGCACGTTTTCATGCCTGCAGAGCATCATGCCGTGTCGGGCGTAGCAGAGAGAGGGAGGGGGAGATGGAACTTCGACGCCTGCACTCCTTCATCGCGGTTGCGGAGGAGTTACATTTCGGGCGGGCGGCGCAGCGGCTATGCCTGGCCCAGCCGGCGCTCTCGCGGCAGATACAGCAGTTGGAGCGCGAATTGGGCGTGCTCCTCTTTGAGCGCATGCACCATCGGGTCGCGCTGACCCAGGCGGGTGAGGTCTTCCTTGAGGAGGTGCGTCAGGGGCTGGCGCAGTTGGAGAAGGCGGCCCAGGCGGCGCGGGAGACAGGGCGCGGACACCGGGGCCAGTTGAAGGTCGGGTTCACGGCGGCGACGATGTATCGCCTGCTGCCGCAGATCATTCGCACGTTCCAGGAGCGTTTCCCGCATGCGGAGGTCACATTCACCGAGGTCTACTCGGGCCAGCAGCCGGAGCAACTGCATGAGAAGCGGATTGACGTGGGGTTCGCCCTGTCCGTAAGCCAGGATGAGCGGTTATGCGTCGAGCCGGTCTGGAAGGAGCCATTGGTAGCGGTGCTGCCCCGCAACCACCCGCTTGCAGTGCAGGTCGAACTGGCGCTCTCGGATCTGGCGGAGGAGCCCTTCGTGCTGTTTCCACGGCCGCTGGGGCCGGGACTATACGATCAGATCCTCCAATTCTGTCAACGGGCGGGGTTCCAACCGCGCACGACCCACGAAGCCGCGCCCCAACGGACCATTATTACCGTCGTAGGCACGGGCGCCGGCGTCTCCCTGATTCCTGCCGGACTGCAGGCCATCCAGGATCCCGGCGTCGTGTACCGTCCCTTCCGCCCTCCCGTTCCTGAGATCGAATTCGCGGTGATGTGGCGGCAGGAGGATACCTCCCCGCTGCTCCACAACTTCCTCACGGTCGTCCGCCAGACGACCGGATCCGTGATTGGTAGAGCGGTTCATACATAACAAGATACGCCAGGGTCTCCACATACCCGTCATGGATCCGTTCTACTTTCCAGTGCATAGGCGATAGCCTGTTCCCAGGTCAGGGCGCTGCCCTCCTGCCAGGCGGCGTGAAAGGCGGCCTCGCCCAATGCCTGCTTTACTGCCTCCGCTTCGCGCTCATACCGCTCGCGCTCATGAGACGGCAGGTTCAGACCAATGGCGGCGCACAGAGTCAGGGTCGCTCCCCACAATCGGGCGGCGCGCTCCGGTCTCTGCTCCGTGACGGCAAGCGAGCCGAACGCTTCGAGGGAGGCGGCGATGCCGCGTCTGTTCCCCATCTCCCTCTGGATCGCCAGGCCCTGCACAAACAGAGAGCGAGCCAGAGGATAGTCGCCCTGTGCAAAGGCGATATTCCCCAGATTGGAGAGGGAGTTGGCGATGCCCTGCCGGTCCCCAAATTCCCGCTGAATCGCCAGGCACTCCTCCTGCATCGTACGGGCCGAGGCGTAATCACCCTGCAGAAAGGCCACATTCCCCAGATTGCCCAGGGAGTATGCCATACTCAGCCTATCTCCCTGCGTCCGCAGGATCTCCAGGCTCTCCGTGAACAATGCACGAGCCGAAGCGTATTCGCCCTGTTCAAAGAGGACGGATCCCAGATTGCTCAGGGCGGCGGCGATGCCAAGCCCCTTTCCCAACTCCCGATGTATCGCCAGGCACTCCTCGAAGCGTGCGCGGGCGGAAGCATAATCGCCCTGGTAATAGGCCAGGACCGCCGCACCGTTGAGGGCATTGGCCCGCATGCGCGTGTGCGCCTGCGCTCCCGGATGCGCCAGTAGGGCGGCGAAGTGCTCCCGCCCTTCGCTGAGGTGCCCCCGTGTCCACCAGAACTCCTGCAAAGCCGCTCCCAGGCGCAGCCCCGCCTCGCCTCCCTCCGGCTCCTCCAGGCAAAACGCCAGCGCCAGGCGCAGATTATCGTGCTCCTCCTCCAGAACGGCCAGCCAGTGCGCCTGCTCCGGCCCTGCCAATTTCTCGTTCGCCTCTTCCGCCAGCGCCAGGAAATGGTCCCGGTGCCGCGCCCGGAACTCGGCACGCTCCTCCCTCTCTGCCAGCCGGTCGCCCGCGTACTGCCGCACGGTCTCCAGCAGACGATAGCGCGCCTTCTCACGCTCCGTATCCGCGATCACCAGGGACTTATCCGTCAGGCTGGTCAGCACCTCGAAAATATCCTCCGCCTCGATACTCCCATGGGGGGAGATGTCTCCCGCGCCGACCTGCTCCGCCGCCTCCAGGGTCCAGCCGCCGGCAAACACCGACAGGCGCGCCAGCAGCGCCCGCTCCGGCTCCGTGAGCAGGTCGTAACTCCAATCTATGGCCGCCTGCAGGGTCTGCTGGCGGGGCATTACCAGCTTGCTGCCCCCCGTCAGCAGATGAAAGCGATCATCCAGGCGGGCGGCGATCTCCTGCACCGAGAGCGACCGAATGCGCGCCGCAGCCAGTTCAATCGCCAGGGGAATGCCGTCCAGGCGATGACAGACGGAGGCGAGCGCAGGCGCAATCGGATCGGTCACCACAAAATCACTCTTGAGCAGCCGGGCGCGCTCGATGAACAGTTGGACGGCCTCGCTCCGGCTGACACTCGCGACGTTCGCGGCCTGCTGAGGATCGGGCAGGGAGAGGGTGGGCACACGATACGTCTGTTCGCCCGCGATGCCCAGCGCCTCCCGGCTGCTGGCGAGGATCTTGACGTTCGGACACGCCCGCACAAGGGCATCGGCAAGCTGGGCGCAGGCGACCAGCAGATGCTCGCAGTTATCCAGAAGGAGCAGCATGTGCTTCGTTTTGAGGGTTTCGACCAGGGAGTGTATGAGGGTCTTGCCTGCCTGCTCTCGGATACGCAGGATGGAGGCGACCGTGTGGGGAACGAGCGCCGGATCGGAGAGGGCTGCCAGTTCCACCAGCCACACGCCCTCCGGGAACTGCTCCAGCGCCTCTGCCGCCACCTGCAACGCGAGCCGGCTCTTGCCGCTGCCGCCGCTGCCTGTGAGCGTCAGCAGGCGGCTCTGCTCCAGAAGGGCCTTCACCTCGGCAGTCTCCTGCTCCCTGCCGATGAAGGAAGTATCCTGTTGGGGCAGGTTGTTGGGCAGATAATCGAGGGATTTGAGCGGGGGAAACTCGGATGGCAAGCCAGGGTACAGGAGTTGAAAAATCCGCTCTGGGCGACCCAGGCCGCGCAGGGCGTGCTCTCCCATATCCTGGAGGCTCGCGCCGGGAGGCAGGGTATCGCGGAGTAGCTCCTGGATCACATGGGAGAGCAGGATCTGCCCGCCATGCCCTGCCCCCAGCAGGCGCGCGACACGGTTGAGCGGTTGTCCAAAATAGTCATTATCCCACAGCTCCGCGACCCCGGTGTGCAGCGCCATGCGCACGCGCAGCGTCGCCGGTTCCGGCCATACTTCGGAAAGCAAGCGCTGCTGCGCGGCAAGGGCGGCCTTGAGTGCGTCCGGGGCGGTGGCGAAGGCCGCACAGAAGGCATCCCCGACCGTCTTGAAGACGATCCCCCTGTTGGCTTCGATGGTTTCCCGCAGGAGGGCATCATGGCGAGGCAGAGCCACGCGCATGGCTTGCGGGTGCTGCTCCCACAACCGGGTGCTGCCCTGAATGTCCGTGAAAAAGAAAGTAACCGTGCCGGTGGGCAGAATAGCCATGGCGTTCCTCGGAAGATCCAGGGGAAATGCTCCCGGATCGTTCTATAGGCAGAGTAATCAGTCCTCTATGTCGGATATGAGCATTGTACCGCTTAACGCGCCCTCTTTCGATTCGGAGAGTTGACCGATCGGTTACGGAAGCAGGAAATAGCGTGTCCGTCGCAGAAGAGTGAGCCATCTTGACATCAGAAAGGAATTCTTTATGAAACTCCACTCTCTGGCAATGGCGGCAGCGGCGGTTGTGGCGTTGGCGCTGCCGGGCATTGCGGCCCAGACCCCCGTGGCGAAGCGGAACGACAAGGCTTCCGAGAAGCTGGGCATCCGCCTCTCGCTCCAGTGCTACACCTTCCGCGCGCTCACCTTCTTTCAGACGGTAGACGAAGCGGCGAAGATGGGCGTCAAGTACCTGGAGATCTATCCGGGGCAGAAGATCAACCCGTTCTCGGACGAGGTCATCAACAATCACATGAGCGAGGCGACCATCGCCGAGATCAAGCAGAAGCTGAAGGATGCCGGCGGGCTGAAACTGGTCGCGTACGGCGTGGACGGCGTGCCGACCGATGAGCCGGGGGCGCGGAAGGTCTTTGAGTGGGCCAAGACCATGGGCATCAAGGTGCTGGTGACCGAGACCACGCCCACCGAAGTGCATGACAAGCTCTGCACCGAGTTCAACATCCGCATGGCGCTGCACAACCACCCCCAGAGCTGGCCGCCGGACAAGGTGCTGGAAGCCTGCAAGGACCGCGTGAAGCTGATCGGATCCTGCTCCGACACCGGGCACTGGATGCGGCGTAACCTGGTTCCGGTCGAGCAGCTCAAGAAGCTGGAGGGGCGCGTCGAGCATCTGCACTTCAAGGATCTAAACCAGTTCGGCAACGGTTACGACCTGCCCTGGGGAACCGGCATGGGCGACGCCAGGGGCATGCTGACCGAACTGAAGCGGCAGGGCTACAAGGGCTACCTCTCCATCGAGTATGAGACCGGTAGCGTGCCGGAACTGGAATCCAATCTGCCCAAGTGCGTCGCGTTCTTCGACAGCACCATGACCGAACTGGCAGCGACCAAATAGAGGCTCAGCCAGAGAGGAGCACGAGACAATGGACACAGCGATCTGTGTCCATTTTTGTTGATTTCGGCAAAACCGAATTGTGCTGGCTTACGTAGTGTATTATGGCTTCCGAAGCTTCTGAGGCTCAGAGACGCTACGTGGTGAAATTCCGGCATCTGGAGGAAAGGCAGTGCAAATATGGGACCGGCTTTAGAGACATTTCTACAGGCGCTCTTTCTCATCGCCCTGATCGCCGTGCCGGTGATCCTGGTGTTGCGCAAGCCCCTGCTCCGGCTCTGGTGTAACCTGCGGGCGGCGGACCAGAAGCAGTTGGCCCTCATCGAAGAGCAGGAGCGGGAGAGGAAGTGTGAGGAGGAGGCCCGCCGCCTGGCGCTGAACGAATTGCGGCGTGACTGTCATATCGATGAGCCTACGACCGAAGTGCAGGCAGAGCAGCCTGTACAAAAGAGAGAGTGAGGACATAAAAATGCTGAAAACCCCTCTGCGTAAGATCCTGGCGGTGATCGTGCTGATCGTGCTGGCGTTCGCCGGATGGCAGGCGTTCCACTATTCCCGCACGGAGTGGATCCCGGCGGGGCACGTCGGCGTGATCTACGACGCCAACAGCGGCCTACAGAAGAATATTCTTCCGCCGAAAGCGGTGTACGTCGGCTGGCGTCAGCGGCTGTTGACCTATCCCACCCAGATCCAGCCGGCGATCTACACCCAGGACCCGAATGAGGGAGAGGTGCGGGCGGCGGACGGCATCCAGGTCACCACGAACGATACCGCCAATACCACTTTCGACGTCCTGGTGTACTATCGGGTCAAGAAAGAGGACGTCCTCAAGGCGTACTCCTCCTTTGGGGCCATCCCGATTACGGACGTGCAGACGCTGCACATCCGGCGCGCCGTGAAAGAGGTGGCGAACAATATCAGCGTGCAGTATAACGTCTTTGAACTGATGGGAGAGAAGCGTCAGGAAGCCAACGCGAAGATGCTTGCCGAATTGCAGCGGTTGCTCGCATCGAAAGGCATCAGCGTGGAGGTGGCGATGTTCGGACAGTGCTACCCATCGCAGGATATCCAGGCGAAGATCAACGCCCGCGTCAACGCCTACACGGAGCTGGAGATTGCCCGGCTCAATGGGGAGCGCGCCGAGATCGAGCGACAGATCGCGGTCGTCAAGGCGGAGGCGGAGAACAAGGCCCGCACCCTGAGCGCCTCCCAGGCGCAGGGCACCAGCCTGGAGATGCTGCGCCTGCAGAACTACAAAGCGGCGCTCCAGAAGTGGGACGGGCGTCTGCCGTCCATCACTTCACAGCCCGGTCAGACCATCGTCATCGGCAGCAATGTCATTCCCCTGGAGGGAGGCAAATAACTATGGGAACCCTATCACGCCCTCTGGGCGCGCTCGCGGCCCTGGCTGCCGTCGTCGCCCTCACCGGCTGTACGACCGAAGTGCCGCCCGCCCATGTGGGCATCAAATTTTCCGCCGACACCGGGCTGAGCGAGAAGCTGATTACGCCGCAGGTGATCTGGCGCGGCATGCGGGAGCAGGTCTACACCTACCCCACCTCGCTCAAGAACGCGACCTTCGTCCGGAATGCGCAGGAGGGAGACCGGAAGACGGACGACTCGATCGTCTGCTCCACCAACGAGGGCGCGCTGCTGCCGGTGGACGTCACCGTCGTCTACCACGTCGCTCCGGAGAACGTGCTGGACGCCTTCCTCAACTTCGGAACCGAGGACCTGGCCGGCATTCAGCACAACATCATCCGCTGGAACACCGTGGGCGTGATGAACGAGGTATCCGGCAAGCACAGCATCTTCGACCTGACCGCCAAGGACAGGCAGAACTTCGGCCCGGAGGTAAAGACCCTCCTGCAGCCGCTTCTGCTGGCCTGGGGCGTTACGGTGGATGACGTCTATATCGGAGAGGTCTATCCCCCGGAGGATGTAAAGCAGAAGATCAACGAGCGCATTCAAGCGCGGAACCTGCTGGAATTGGCGAAGGTCCAGTTGCAGCAGGCGACGATCGAAGCCAAGACCACGATCACCAATGCGGAGCGGGATGCCGAAACCAATAAATTGCTCGCCGAACAGGGCAAGACGGCCATCGACCTGGAGCGCATGAAGCTGGATAAAGAGGCGATAGAGAAGTGGGACGGTCACACCCCCACCGTCGGGAGCGGGACCATCCCCTTCACAGACATCAAACCGAAATAGTGTGAACCGCTCCACCGATGTTATGTAGGGGCGCAGCAAGCAGTATCCTTGTCGAAAGTTCCACTTGCGTCCAGGTTTGGACCTGCTGTTACCGGCTTGAGGGTTCGGATCGTCATTTGTGACAAGGCGACCTCCCCCCAAGATTGGACA
>DATGIG010000372.1:0-10461 GCA_035295825.1 Chthonomonadaceae bacterium
GTGTAGTCGGGCGGCATGTGCAGATCCTTGATGATCTGCTCCAGCCGTGTCGAGACCGTGGACTGCGAGTAGCCCGGCAGGATGTTGCAGGTGATAAGCACGTTGCGCCGACGGTCCTGGCGGGTGATCTGCGCGGGTCCGGTCTCATTGTTGGCCGAAGCGACGTCCATCAGGCGCACGGTGCGCCCCGGACTGCTGGTAGGGACCGTCATCAGGCTGATGGCGTCCCAATCGCGGCGCTGCGAAAGCTCGGCGCGCAGATGGACTTCGTACTGCTCGCCCTTCTCGTAGTAGTCGGAGACCTTCAGTCCGCCGACCATAATGCGCCCGGTGTTGGCGATGTCGGAGACGGAGACGCCCAGGTCGCCCGCCCTCTGGCGGTCGATGTCGAGGCTCAGTTCCGGTTTCCCGACGATCAGCGAGGTGTCCACATCCGTCGCGCCGGGGACCTTCTTCAGCTCCGTGACCACCTGCTGCGAATACTGCTCCAGCTTATCCAGATCCGGCCCGCCGATAAAGAAGGAGATCAGCGCGTTCGAGGCGCCGGTAGAGAAGGCCGCCACGCGGTCCACGCTGATGCGCAGGTCGGGGAAGAGCGAGGTCACCTTCTTGCGGACCTGCTGCATGACCTCCTGCTGAGGGATCTTGCCGGGCCGCAGTTCGGGGTCCTTCAGTTTCACAAAGATGGCCGCGAGGTTGCGGGTCTTCTGGTTGTTGTCACCGATGGTAACGACCACATAGTCCACGCTGGGAAACTCCCGCACCGCCGCCGCGATGGCGTCCGAGGTCTGCTGCGTGGAGGAGAGGCTGGTCCCTTCGGGGGTCCGCATGGTGATCTGTAACTGCGATTCATCGTCGTTCGGGAGGAAGTCCTTGCCGACAGCGCCGAAGAGCGGCACGGTACTCACCAGGGTCAGAATGCAGAGGAGGACGATGGCCCAGCGATGGCGCATGGACCAGCGGAGCAGCCAGGCGTAGACGGCGTCAATCGGCTTGAAGATCCCCGTCTCCTTGGAGGAGCTGCCCCCGGCATGGCCCCCATCGGTCTCGACCGGCAGCGCGTCCGACGATTCCGTCTCCGCTGCGGTGCTGCGCTTCGGTGGCTTGATCCATCGGGAGGAGAGCATCGGGGTCAGGGTGAAGGAGACGATCAGCGAGACGAAGATGGCGAAGGCCATCGTGAGGCCGAACGAGCTCATAAAGCGCCCGACGATCCCCTGCATAAAGGCGATGGGCAGGAACACCGTAATGAGCGAGAGGGTGGTCGCCAGGACCGCCAGGCCGATCTCCCGGGTGCCCTCGATGGCCGCCTCGAACGGCTTCATCCCCTTCTCTTCGATAAAGCGATAGATGTTCTCCAGCACCACGATGGCGTCGTCGATAACGATCCCCACCGACAGCGTGAGGGCCAAAAGGGTGATGCTGTTGAGGGTGAACCCCATGAAGTTCATCAGGGCGAAGGTGCTGATGATGGAGGCGGGAATGGCAATGGCGGAGATGACCGTGGTGCGGAAGTTCCAGAGGAAGAGCAGGACGACCATCGCCGCCAGGAGACTTCCCAGCACCAGGTGCTCCTGCACGGTGCGCGTCGCCGCCTTGATATAGAGCGCCTGGTCGCGCGTAATGCGGATAGAGTACCCCTGCGGGAGGATCTTCTTCACATCCTTCAAACGCTCATAGATCGCATCCACCGTGGCGACGGTATTCAAGCCGGACTGCTTGCGGATGGAGAGCAGCACCGTTGACTCCCCGTTCACATCGGCGACGGAATCCGCGTCCTCCACCCCATCCACAACGGTCGCGACATCCGAGACCCGGATGACGGCATTGCCGCTCTTGGTGATGATGATATCGCCGAACTCCTCGGGCGTCCGGACGCGCCCACGCGTGCGGAGCGTCAATTCGCGGGTACTCTGGTCGATCTCTCCACCGGGAATCTGGATGTTCTGCGTCTCTAGCGCGTGCTGCACATCGATGGCGGTCAGATTGTAAGCCTGCAGCTTGGCGGGATGGAGGTCGATATTGATCTGGCGCTTCTGGCCGCCCAACACGGTGACCTGCCCCACGCCCTGGATGCTCTCCAGGCGGCGGCGCAGCACCTTGTCGGCGTACTCGGTGGTATCGCGGACGCTCCCCGGCGCGGTGAGGGCGAGTTCCAGGATCGGCACGGCGTCCGGATCTACCTTGTCTACCACTGGGGGCTTGATGTCGAGGGGCAGATCGGGCAGAATACCGTTGACCTTGTCGCGGACCTCCTGGACGGCGATATTGATGTCCTTCTCCAACTGGAACGTAACGACGATCTGCGCGACGCCATCGTAGGAGTAGGAGTTCAACTGGTCGATGCCGCTGACGGTATTGACCGCCTCCTCGACCTTGTCCACGACATCGGTCTCGATCTCCTCCGGCGACGCTCCGTCCTCACGCACCACAATGGTAACGACGGGGAAATCCACCTGGGGGAAGCGATCCACTCCCAGCCGGAAGTAGCTGAAGGCCCCGATAACGACCAGTCCCAGAACCAGAACGGTCGCAAAGACGGGCCGCCGCACACAGATATCCGCTAACCACTGCATACTTCTCTCCTCTCGTCATCCTCACGAACGTCCCTACGCCCCCGGATACTTCGGTACAGAAGCAATCACCAAATCAGCACGCATCCTGCTGATTTAGAGACGAAGTGAAACGCAAACGGTGTCAAGAGTATCAACCAATCCCTGTTTTTCCATTATACCCGCATTTGTGAAAGATACCACAATCTAGTCAGGCACTAAATATAAAGGAATCCAAAATACAGATAGAAGGATCAGGAGGGTCTGAAACAAATATACACTACTTTCATATCCCTGTCAAGAGCTTCTTGGAGAAAGTCCCTCCTTATTTCTGGGAGGAGTTTCAGGTTATCACGCGATACGCATGAGGCGATAGTTCGAGAGCCGCCTCCGTTTCGGGAATTCTCACCTGCAGCGGCGTGTTGGTCCAATTGTAGACCAGATTGGCAGTACGGCCCGCAAAGACCTTGTCGGCGTCGAAGTCCAGGCGTGGTTGGATGCCCCCTTCTTCAGGTAGTCGAAAAACAGCGCCTGCTGCCGCGGATCGAAGATGTCGGTGACACTGTAGTTGGGGCTGCGATTCCAGACATGCGGGAGAGCCGTACCATCATGGAGGGTATCCCCCATCCGATCCCCTTCGGAGAAGCGCGGCGCCAGGTGGAGTACGGCGCGAGCCTTGTACTTCAGGTCCCTATTAACGGCTGCCAACCTGATCGAGACCGTCATTTTCGATGCGTCGGACCTGTTATTTTTTTCGGCTTTTGTGCGCAGAACCGAGGCAGGCAGCGATTACTATAAAGATAGCAGATTTCGAGGCCGAAAATTAGCCCGCCTAACAGACCGCTCTCCCTTTCTGTAAGGATGAGAACCAGGCTTCCATTTCCCTCTCCGTTGTAGGAGGGAACTGAGGTGAGGATAGGACCTTTCAGACGGGGTTCTGTTAGCAATTCAATGACACTAGCCGGCAGCAGAATCGTGTCGTTGTTCGCTCCGAATAGCGATACGCTCCTGCCGATACACACTCAGGGGGAAATAACATGGCTCAAATGTCTGGAACCACGCCCGCAGAGGTCGGATCCAAGAAAATGACGGCAGGTCTGCTCGGCATCCTGCTCGGTGGTTTTGGCGTTCATAAGTTTGCGCTCGGTATGAACAAGCAAGGGATCATCCTGCTCATTCTTACCCTGGTTACCTTTGGCACCATCGGTCCGCTCATCGGGTTCATCGAAGGGATCATCTACCTGACCAAGAGTGATGAAGCCTTCTATCAGACCTACATGGTAGAGAAGAAGGCCTGGTTCTAAACCAGATTTTCACGGCTAGAGGAGCCGTCTGAAGCGTTTCATGGGATTGCCATGGCATTCATCCACCCTTTACCATGACATCCCGTGAAACGAACAGATCTTCCGCCACTCTGCTTATGTGAATGAAGGCAGCCGAAGGCTGCTGATCCCCTCGCCTCTCGGAGCCCCTCCGCACCATCCTACGGATCGCCCACCCCCATAGCGCCCCGGCCTGCTCACTCCCTTCCTTAGATTGTCCTTGATATTGCGCAGACGCCAACCTGTCTGCACGCAGAGAGGAACAGGCGGCGTGTGCATCGAATTGGTAGCACATGGCGTCGAGATGAACCCATAGGAAGGCTTTCCCATGACGAATATCCCTCTGGTACTGCCGGATCGATTCGTGCGCACGATCCACGAATCGTTCCAGGAGCGCGGCGCTCCATGGCTGGATGGCCTGTCGGCGCGCCTTGCGGCATACGCCGATCGCTGGTCCCTCACTATCCTCGCGCCCTTTCCAAACCTGAGTTTCAACTATGTTACCCCGGTTCTGCGCGCAGACGGTACGGAGGCGGTACTGAAGGTCGGCGTGCCGAACAGAGAACTCAACACCGAGATCTCGGCGCTTCGCGTATACGACGGGAGGGGCAGCGTACAGCTCCTGGAATCGGACCAGGAGCAGGGCGTCATGCTGCTGGAAAGGCTGAAGCCAGGGAACGTCCTTACCGCCCTGGCGTCGGAAGAGCGGGATGAGGAAGCGACCTCCATCGCCGCCGACGTGATGCGCAAACTCTGGCAGCCCGCACCGCAGGACCATCCCTTTCCGACCGTGGCGGATTGGGCGGACGGAATGCAGCGTCTGCGCAGCCACTTTAACGGTGGTGTGGGGCCTTTTCCCCTCGCGCTGGTCGAAGAGGCCGAGACGCTCTTTGCGGAGCTGCTCGGCTCCATGTCCGCACCGGTCCTGCTGCATGGCGACCTTCACCACGACAATATCCTCTCGGCGGAGCGGCAGCCCTGGCTGGCGATCGATCCCAAGGGGATCGTCGGCGAACCGGCCTACGAGGTCGGCGCGATGCTGCGCAATCTATGGGAGGATCGGCATCCCATCTCCCATCCGGACCGACTTCTGGAGCGTCGCATCATTCAGTTGTCCGAAGAGCTCGACCTGGATCGCAGCCGGGTGCGGGGCTGGGCGGTCGCACAGTCCGTCTTATCCGCCTGGTGGTGCATGGAAGACAACAGCGACTGCTGGAAAGACGCCATCGTCACCACCGAACTTCTTGCCACCGTGAAGGCCTGAAGGCTCTGCGGCATGTGCTATCATAATGATATGGGTCATTATGATATGGGTCATTTCAGAGGAAAGGATTTTCGTGTGAGACGGTCAGCTTCTTTATCGTCCAAACGATTCGCTCTGGTCGCGGGCCTGACGCTGAGCCTCTTCTCCGCCGGATTGGCGCTCTCGGCGGACGGCCCGCAGGCGCCGGACCGCCCGGTGCTGGAGGGAAATCGAGGGCCATTTAAAGTCGCCTTTACGCCGGATGGGAGCCGGGCGGTCGTCACCGAGTTCGATGAGAATGCAGTGGCGATCCTTGACCGCGCGTCCGGAAAAGTGCTCCACCATATCCCCACACGGGGAGAGGAGCCGACAGGCGTCGCCGTCACTCCGAACGGCGCACTGGCGGTCGTCACCAACAGCCTCAGCGGCTCCGTCGCCTTCGTGGACCTGAAAGCGCTCACGACGGAGCTCCTGCCCCTCCGTGGCGTGCCCTGGGATGTGGTGCTGTCGCCGGACGGTGCGCGGGCCTATGTCTCCGTCAGCCAGCTCGACCAGGTCGCCGTGATCGATATGGAGGCGCGCAAAGTTATCGGCACGATCCCCACAGGCCGGCGGCCACGGGCGCTGGCGATCACCCCGGATGGGGCCACCGTTGTGGCGGCGAACATGACTGCCGGTTCCGTGAGCTATCTGGATACGGCCACGCTGACGCAGAGGGCGCAGGGCGTGACGCCCGCCGTCAACTTACGCGGGGTTGCGGTGTTTCCGGATGGACGCCAGGTGTTCGCCGTGGGGCAGCGCGCCCAGAATGAGCGCCCGACGGAGACCGCCGTAGGCATCTGGTCGAACCAGGCATTTCTGCAGGTTCCAAATGGCCCACGCAATGGGGTCCAGAACCTCTGGCTGGACCTGATGGGCAAAGATGTGGCGGACCCCGATTCGGTAGTGCTGGCCCCGGATCGGACGCGGGCGTTCGTCACCTGCAGCGGCGGCCACAGCGTCAATGTGATCCCCATTCGCGGCAACGGCGACACGCTGACGGTGCAGCACGTCGGGGCGCACCCCAGGGGCCTCGCCCTCACCCCGGATGGCAAGGAGTTATGGATCGCCAATATGCTGGGGAACGATCTGGCGGTCGTGGATCCGCAGACGCTGCAGGTCGTCCGGCGCGTCAGTTTAGGCCCTACAACCCACAAAGACCCGCATCTATTAGGCCGCTACCTGTTCTCGACGGCGACCCTCACCAGGGGCGGGCAGTTTAGCTGCAACTCCTGCCATCCGGATGGCGGCACGGATGGGATCTCCTGGAAGTTCGTCCATGTGCAGGATGCGCTGGGCAAGGAGATCGAGCGTAACGTGAAGGGGCTGCGCGGCCACATCGTGGAGAGCCCACCTTACCGCTGGAGCGGGCACGAGCGGACGCTGGAGAGCTTTATCGCGGAGGAGATCCCCGGGCTGCTGCAGGGACCCAAGCCGACTGCCGGGGAGGTCCATGCCCTCGCCGATTACGTGGGCTCGCTGCCGAACCCGCCGAACCCCTACCGCGCTCCGGACGGCGCCTTCACCCCCGCTGCCCTCCGTGGCAAGGCGCTGTTCGAGGGCAAAGCCGAATGCGCCTCATGCCATTCCGGCCCCAGGGCCGGCGGGACCAAGCAGGCCTGGATTGGGACGACGCCTCCGGGCGTCCTGCTCCAAGTGCCGCATCTGGACGGCGTCTATGATACGGACCCCTACCTGCACGATGGCAAGGCGCGCACCCTGGAGGAGGTTTTCTCGCAATACAACCCGAATAAACTTCACGGGAAAGCACATATTCTCTCCGAAACGGAGATGAAAGACCTGCTCCAGTACGTAAAAGAGTTATGAGGCGCTTTCAGACGCCTGAACCCTGCGATCCGTTTTCCGGATCGCAACTTCCTGGCGATGCCTACGCCCCAGGGCGCGCCCATCTTCCCTGTTGCGCCCGGTCTCCGAGCCGGGCGAGGATCGAAACCCTACCGGCCACAGCCGGAATATGGAAGGAGACGACGGAACTTATGAAACTGAAACTCGGTGCTCTCATCGCTGCAGCAAGTGTGTTGGCCGTGGCAGCCTATGCCTCGGTCGAATCGGGACTGAAGCCTGGCGACAAGCCGGGTGCGTTCCAGGTGGTGGATGTCACCGGCCCAAGCAAGGGCAAGCAGCTCTGCTATCGCTGCCAGTATGCCGCCGCCCCGGTCATGGCCGCGTTCATCAACGGCGACGCCACGAAGTCCGCCAAGCTGGTCGCAGACCTGCAAAAGATCATGGATTCCCATAAGGACAAGGGGCTGAAGAGCTTTGTCGTCTTTATGAGCGGCCCCGAGGCGAAGGACGCCATCCAGAAGATCGCCGAGGAGAAGAAGACCACCATCCCGCTGGTTCTCCTACCCAAGGGCACCAAGGAGGAGGACATCGCCGCCTATAAGATCAATGCCTCCGCCAAGAACACGGTTCTCCTCTGGAAGGGAATGACCGTCCAGAGCAACTTTGTGGACGTGGACTCCTCCAAGATCTCGCAGATCGAGAAGGCCGTCGACACGATGCTCAAATAGCCTGGTAGGGCGCTCAGAGCGCAGCAAGCAGCGCCCCTACAATGCCAACCGCCCTGCCCGCTCTTCGGGCAGGGCGGTTTTTGCCAGACAGTCCAACCGGGCTATTCTTTCGACCTCACCCTCGGGAGATTCCCAGATCTACATTTGGGCTTCATAACAGCTCATCGCAATCCACATTTTGCACAGGAACGACCTCAAGAAGATCACAAGGGAGTTTAGTGCATTGAGCAAAGTTAAGGATAACTCAGTGAAGCCTTTACTACGAATCGTGGCACTCGTTCTTATGTGCAGCACCATAGGCGAAGCGGGCCAAGCCCAACTACAAGGCCAACTCGGACAAAAAGCCACCATGGTGGTCCGTATCGAGAAGAACACGAATCTCGAATACCTCTGGTTAACGGATACAAAAGTTATCGTGACCCTTCCAGCCGGCTCACAGAAAGCATTACATGATATAAAGGTAATTTATGATACCAAGAGCAATGCCGTTATCTCGATTACAAAGGATCAGATGCGTGCATATGAACGCCAAAAAAGCCAGGAACTCGCCGTCAAGGCGCAGTTTCAACTCTGGGGAACGCATCGTGCGACCAAGCCACCCGTCCCACTGATTGCACAGCCTCCGACCAATGCCTTTGTAGAAGAAGCGGCGGTGTCGCCAGACCACTCACTTATCGTATGGATCCTCGTAACCAAATCTCTCAAGACGGATGCTCCTCCGAATAATCATGCCCCGCCAACCACAGGACAACAGAAACCTCAGGTCATCAAAACCCGATCCATCTGGATCAGCAAAGTAAATGGCAGCGGATTGCATCGTCTGGCAGATATAGAAGTTAATGACCCGCTCCATAAAAGTCTCATGGCTGTCTCATGGTTGCCGAACAGTAAGCAGATAGGTTTCGTCTACCATGATGTACTTTATACCCTCGCTATTCAATAATCGGAAAGAGCATCCTGATGACCTCGCCGCTCTACCCCTGTTCGATCAGGTTCTCCAGGTTGACCACGATCCGTTCCAGCACGCTCCGCATGACTTCGATCTCGCTCTCGGGGATGCCGGTGATGGAAATCTCCTGCAAGCGCCATACCAGAGCGCGCAGCCGGGGCTCCAGGGCGCGCCCCTTCTCGCTCAGATAGAGGCGGACCACCCGGCGATCCTCCGGAGCGCGTGAGCGGTGCGCCAGCCCCCGGCGCTCCAGTTCGTCCACGAGGGGCGTCATGGTCGAGCTCTCCAGGCCGCAGCGCTTGCCCAGTTCGGAGAGCGGCAGGCCGTCCTCATCGCCCAGATGCAGGATCAGGGGCGCGGAGCCGGGGAAAATATCCTCGATCCCCTCCTTCCGCATCTGGTGCAGCGCCACCCGCCGGAACGTCTGCTCCACGGCCTTGAACACGCGGTTCAGCGATTCGTCACGCAAGGCCGAGGAGGGCGGCTGCGGGTCCGCCCTGACGCACATTTCGTAAGGCGCTTTCGCCGAGGTGTCGTTTTCCGTCAGGTCTTCCAAGAATGCTCCGTTTCGTGCTTGCCAAATGCATGAGATTACGTTGCGTTCGGCTCAATACGCGCCGTGCCCGTGCGCTCGAGCTTGCCCCAGCCGACCGCGCCGCCCCGTATCGCCGCTAACAGCGACTTCAGGATGACATAGTACATCAGTTGCCGATAGACAAAGCGCTGCAGCAACAGCCAGGGCAACAGGCGCCAGTTGCCGCGATCCATGATCATGGCAATCGTCGCCGCCGCCAATTCGATCCCCGACATCAATAGGAAATACTGCGCAAACTGCCAGAAGTTGCCCATAAAGACCGAATAGATCATCGCCACGTCCATAAAGGGCGAAATGGCCGGAAACAGGATCTGGTACAGCCAGAGGCTCGGCAGCGCAATCCAGCCGAACGCGCCATGCTGCCCCAGCGCGACCCGATGCTTCCAGAGACACTGCAGCGTGCCGTAGGCCCAACGGAACCGCTGCTTCGCCAGGTTCCTGAGCGTCTCCGGCGCCTCCGTATACGCCATGGCCGAGCTGTCATTGACGATACGCCACCCCGCACGCCGCAGTTTCCAGGTCAGGTCCGTGTCCTCCGCCAGGGTGTCGTGCGTATACCCTCCTACGGCCAGCACGGCCTCCCGCCGCAGGGCGCCGACCGCGCCGGGAACGACCGTGATGCAGTTCAGCAGATCGTACCCCCGCCGGTCGAAGTTTTGCGAGGTGATATACTCCAGCGACTGCCACCGCGTCCAGATATTGCGGGTATTGCCTACCCGCACGTTGCCGGAGACGGCGCCCACTTTCGGATCGGCGAAGTGGCGCACCAGGCGAGAGATGGTCGTCGGCTCGAAGAGGGTATCCGCATCCAGTGAGATGATGATGTCCCCCCGCGCCGCCACGATGCCCCGGTTGAGCGCGGTCGCCTTGCCGCCGTTCTCCTTCCGGAAGGCGCGGACCCGAGGCTCGCTCCCGAACTTCTCCGCAACCACCTCCGAGGTGCGGTCCCGGCTGCCATCGTCCACCACCAGGACCTCCAGGTTGGGGTAGTCGCTGCTCAGCAGCGCCTGGACCGTCCTCTCAATCACTTTCTCCTCGTTATAGGCCGCGATGATGACACTGACGGAGGGCGTATAGCCGACCGGAAAGACCCGCTTCCGCTCCCGGAACCGCTGAATGAGCGCCAGCACCACGAAGATCGCCACACGGGAGACCCCCAGGAGGATCGAGAGGGTAAAGAGCGTCGCCAGGGTGATCTGGACCAGGTAGGTCACCTCGAACGTATAG
>DATGIG010000373.1:0-7023 GCA_035295825.1 Chthonomonadaceae bacterium
CCCCAGGATGCGCCCAAGCCCATCGAATCCAACGCGATGAAGCAGTCCCGCGCCGCGCTCCAGCAGATGGCGGAAGCCCTGGCGAACCAGGACCAGAAAGAGATGCAGAAGGCCATGGAGAAGATGGCCGAGGCCATGCAGAAGGGCGAGATGTCGAAGGAGGAGATGCAGCAGATGCAGGAGGCCCTCCAGCAACTCGCGCAGTCGCTGAAGGAGACCAACCAGAACGAGGCTTCCCAGCAGATGGAGCAGTTGGCCGAACAGATGGCGCAGCAGATGGGCCAGAGCAACGGCAACCTCGATCCCCAGACCCTGCAGCAGTTCGCCCAGCAGATGAAGAATATCGGGCAGCAGATGGGCAAAGATCAGATGGGAAAGCTGGCCCAACTGGACGCCAAAGCGATGGGGGACCTGGCGCAGCAATTGAAAGATGGCCGTATGACCATGGCCATGGGCAACCAGCCCGGTAGGGGGCAGGGCGGAAAAGGGCCAGGTAAGGGCTACAACGGTTACGGCGACCCGAAGGACCCGATGAAGGATCCCGGCAAGACCGACCCGAAGCTGGTCGCCATCAATGTGAGCAAACAGCCGGCTGGGAAGGGGAAGAACGGCTCGGCGGAGGAGTTCGCCAAGTATCTCAGCCAGACGGCTGGCAAGCCCGATCACCTGCCCAACGGCCAGATCAAGGGGACGCGCAACCAGAACGGCAACGAACTCCAGATGTCCCTGACCGGCGACCCGGAGGCCGCCCGCAGCAATTCGCCCTACTACTCGGTAGTCCAGTCCAGCAAGAAGCAGGCCGAAAGCACGCTGAACAAGGAGAATATCCCCGCCTCCCTGAAAAAGCAGGTCAAAGACTACTTCGACAGCATCAAATAGAGCAGCAATAGAGAGAAGCATCAAAGAGAGATTGGAGAGGGTATGAGCGATATTGAACGCCAGACCGCGCGTTTTGTCACCGATTTTCAGCGGATAAAGCAGGAGATCAGCAAGGTCATCGTCGGGAATGAACCGATCATCGATGGCGTTCTCATCTGCCTTCTCGCCAATGGGCACGCGCTGCTGGAGGGCGTGCCGGGTCTTGGCAAGACCCTGCTGGTGCGCACGCTGGCGCAGGCGATTTCCCTCAAATTCTCGCGGGTCCAGTTCACGCCGGACCTGATGCCTGCCGACATCACCGGGACGAATATCCTGGTGGAGGGCGCGGGCGGGCAGAAGGAGTTTCGCTTCCAGGCGGGGCCGGTCTTCGCCAACATCGTGCTTGCCGATGAGATCAACCGCGCCACGCCGAAGACCCAGTCGGCCATGCTTGAGGCCATGCAGGAGCACTCGGTCACCGTCGCCGGGATCCGGCATACGCTGCACGAGCCGTTCTTTGTGCTGGCTACCCAGAACCCGATCGAGATGGAGGGCACCTACCCGCTGCCGGAGGCCCAGCTCGACCGTTTTCTGTTCAAGCTGCTGGTTACCGCCCCGACCTTCCAGGATCTGTCCGTTATCGTGGATCGCACCACGGGAACGCCGACGCCTCCTATTGGCACGGTGCTGGATGGAGAGACGATCCTGCAGATGCGGGTGCTGGCGCGCGAAGTCCCGATCTCTCCCTCCGTCCAGGAGTTCGCCATCAAGGTCGTTCTGGGCACCCAGCCCGATTCGGAGCACGCCCCGCCGGCAGTGCAGCGCTATGTGCGTTACGGCTCCAGTCCGCGCGGCGCACAGGCCGTGGTGACGACCGCGAAGATCAAGGCTCTGCTGGCTGGGAGGTATAATGTCGCCATCGAAGACATCGTCGGCGTCGCCCTGCCGTCTCTGAGACATCGGCTGATCCTGAACTTTGAAGGCCAGGCGGAAGGGATCGTGTCCGACATGCTGATCCAATCCATTATTGAGAAGGCGAAGGCCGCTTCGGATGTGAAGGTCGGCGTCTAAACGCCTCGCTCCGTTGAGCCGACCGCTTGCCGGGCCATCCCAGGCCCGGCTCTGTGACGCTTATGCTTCTGCCCTATGCCAGCGAACGTCGCCCCTCGCGCCAGCCTATCCTGACCTGGCTGCTTTTGGGCGTCAATATTGCCGTCTCCCTGGCCCTGTTTCTGGGCGATCGGAGCGGGAGGTGGCACTCCGCGCAAATCCTGCTCCGTTTTGGCCTCGTCCCCCTCCAGTTCCATGTCTGGAGCCTGTTTACCTATCCGTTTCTCCACGATGGTTGGGCGCACCTGCTGGTCAATCTCTTCTATCTCTGGCTGTTCGGGGCCGGAGTAGAGGATGCCGTCGGCGGTTGGAAGACTCTGCTGCTCTATCTGGCGGGAGGGGCTGTCGGCGGCGCGCTGGAGGTCTTTGTGATGCTACGCCTGCCCTACCTGACCAATGGGAGCCAGCCGATTGTGGGGGCGTCCGCCGCGTGTGCGGGGTTGGTGGGGCTGTATGCCGTGCGCTACTATCGAGAGCGCCTGACCTTCGTGGGGCTGCCGTTTCGGCCCAATGTGGTGGTGGTGGTGGCGATCTTTCTGGCCATTGAGATGGGCTTTGGGCTCTGGTCGGTCTTCGGGGGAAAGACTTCCGACGGCGTGGCGCACTGGGCGCATATCGGCGGGTTTGTCTTTGGGCTCGGCTGCGCGTATCTGCTGCGGCTGGAGGCGCAGGGGCAGAAGGACTACCTCCGGATGGATGCGGAAAAGGCCATGGAGAAGGGAGCGCCGGGCGGCGCCATCAAGCGTTGGGAGACGCTGCTCGCGCGCGAACCGGACAACGCCGACGCACGCGTGGAACTGGCCCGCGCCTGGATGGTCCTAGGGGATATGGATCAGGTGGTGACCTATACGCTCCAGGCGGTGCGCCAACTGTTCAAACAGAACCGGCGGCTGGATGCCGTGCGCCTGTTTGTCGAGATGCGCCGCGCCGGGATGAAGACACAGGTATCGGAGCGCCATACCACTGCGCTTCGCTCCCGCACGACGACCCTCGTTCCCGAACTCTCGACGGCAGAACTGTTTGCGCTGGGCAACGCGCTGGAGGAGGCGAAGGAGTATGAGTACGCTTCGGAGACCCTCCGCGCCGTCACGGTCCGCAATCCCAACGCCCCCGAGGTGGAGACCGCGCTGCTCAAGGTGATCGGCCTCTACCTGAAGCACCTGGATCGCCGCGAAGAGGCTCGTGTCCTGTTGCGTCTCTTTTTTGAGCGCTATCCAGGAAGCCCCTTCCATTCCCGTGCGGAAGAGTACCGCCTGCTTGCGGAAGAATCGGGCAACCCGGATTAGGGAGTTGAACAAGATACTCTTCCCTGTTTGATACCCCTCTTTGATGTTCCATGGCGTCTCCTCCGCGACGTACTCTATACCACGATAGGTGGTCGCATTCGCGCTTCTGCAACCGTTCCTTCCCTCTCAAATCGCTCGAACCCGCTTTGATCGCTTGATTAGAAGATTCTCAGGATCGGGCTCCACTCTAAAAATTACGGAATTTACCGAGAATAAGAGCCTGAAACCGTCTGACAAGGGATCGTAAAGCGATTGCTGTCCCATGTTACCTCTCTGTAGCTGCCAAGCGTGGGAAGTGTTGCATTTACCAGTGCTGGGATCGCTGAACAACAGTTATTTTGTTGGTGGGCGGAAAATCAGATCCCCAGTAGCCAAATATGCATAAGGATATGAGCAATGAAATCTTCATCCCCCTGGAATGAGACAGAAGCAAAGATGCAAGAGAAACCATCATTTCGAATAAAGGCCTGGAAAGATTGGTCCTTGATTACAAAGCTCGTGGCGCTCACGATCACGGCTATCTTGCCGCTAATAGCGTTTACGCTCTTCTTTCTTTTGCCGACCATGACCAACCGGCTCTATGAACAGAAGAGAGACACCTTAAGAGAGGCGGCGCAGCTTGCCATCTCCGTCCTGGATGACTATGAGAAGCAGGTGGAAGCGGGCAAGTTGGATCAGGCTACAGCACAGAAGCAGGCGCTCGAGCGCCTGTACCATATGCGTTATGGCACAGACGGTTATTTCGCTGTCTCCAACCGCGACCTGGTCTCTCTGATGCACCCCTTCAAACCGGAGATGGTGGGCAAAGTCAGCAATACAAAAGACCCGAACGGCGTGCCTATCTCCCAGTTGGGCGTTAAGGGGAGCGAAGAGCATGGACAGGCAACGGTCACCTATCTCTGGCCCAAGCCCAACCAGACCAAGCCGGTTCGGAAAGAGGGGATCTGGACATTCTATAAGCCTTGGGGATGGGCGGTGTCTACGGGCATGTATCTGGACGATGTGGACGCCGAGGTGGGACGCATCAAAGGAAGCATTGGTTTGACCCTGGGCATTGCCTTCCTTCTGGCGCTTGGGATCGGAGCCCTCGGAGCCCGTAAGATAGCTCGACCTTTGCGCAATCTCTGCCATGCGGCTCAACAAGTGGCCGAAGGCGATACCAACACCACCGTCTCGGTGGAAACAGGAGATGAGGTCGGTCAGGTGGGTGAGGCATTCCGAGCGATCATCTCCTACCAGCAGACCATGGCTCAAGCCGCTGAAGCCATCGCCGATGGAGACATGACCCATCAAGTCCAACCCAAGTCCGACCAGGATGCCCTCGGACAAGCCTTCCTCCGGATGAGCACCCAACTGCGCCACCTCATCGGAGAAGTCGCCACCAGCGCCGAACTCGTCGCTGCCACCAGCGGACAACTCGCCTCCTCCGCCGAGCAGGCCGGACAGTCCGCCACCCAGATCGCCGACAACGTCAAGGAAGTGGCGATGGCAGCCAACCAGTCGGCAGCCACCAGCCAGCAGATGGCCATCGGCAGCGAGGATCAGGCGCGCTCCGCCTCCCAGACCGCTCAAGCCGTGGATCAGTTGCGCCAGGTGGTGGAGCGGGTGCAGACCGGCACCGAGCGCCAGCGCACTGCCGTCGAGCAGGCGGACAAGGGAATGCAGCAGGCGGCGGGAGCGGTAGAGAATGTAGCGCGCTCGGCTCAGCAGATGGCGGTCTCGGCTCAGGAAGCGGCTTCGGTGGCGCAAGAGGGCGGTCAGGCGGTCGAGCAGACAGTGTCGAGCATGCAGCGCATCCAGCAGCAGGTGGAGCAGTCCTCTAAGAAGGTGGAGGAGTTGGGCCAGAAAGGCAAGGAGATCGGAGCGATTGTCGAGACCATCGACCAGATCGCCGAGCAGACCAACCTGTTGGCGTTGAATGCGGCCATCGAGGCGGCGCGTGCGGGCGAGCATGGCAAGGGCTTCGCGGTGGTCGCCGATGAGGTGCGCAAGCTGGCCGAGCGCGCCACGAGTGCGACCCGTGAGATCGGCGGTCTCATCAGTGCGGTGCGTGCGGAAGTGGATGAGGCGGTGAAGGCGATGCAGGCGAGCAGCACCGAGGTGGCGATGGGAGCGCAGCGCAGCCAGGAGGCAGGGCGAGCGTTGACCAACATTCTGCGTACGGCGCAGTTGGTGGCCTCGGAGGTGGAGACGGTGAGCAGCATCACCCGTCAGATGACGGCGAGTGTTCGCAGCGTTCAGGAGTCGGTGGTGACGGTTCAGGAGGTGACTTCGGAGAACCGGCGTTCGATCGAGGAGATGGTTCAGGGGACGCAGGTGGTGACCTCTGGGATCGCGAGTGTGGCTGCGGTGAGCGAGGAGACGGCAGCGGGTGCTCAGGAGATGAGTGCGACGGCACAGGAGGTATCGGCTTCGGCTCAGCATGTGGCGACGGCGATCCAGTCTCAGAGTGCTTCGATTGCTCAGGTGAGCGCTTCGGCGCGTGAGTTGGATGCGATGGCGGGTCGTTTGCAGGAGTTGGTGGGGCGCTTCCAGTTGGAAGAGGAGGAGGACGACGTGCCTCAGACCAGGCCGACGTTCAAGTCCGGCATTGGTAAGAAGCCTGTATCCGGAAAACCACAACTCAAGCTCTCCTCCGACAGACGCCGATCTGTCGCATGAGCCAACGTGGTAACCACGTCCTTTGCCTCTCAGAGCGGTGAGATAATGCCGATCTGAGAGGCATTCTCTATCTGAATCAAAGTGTTCAGAGTTTGCCGTGTTGTTTCTCGGATCGATATGGAAACATCCTTCTGACGGACTATCACGGTCTGGGCGAATTCGCCGAAAATTGACCCAAATAACATGAGGATATAGAAATATGAAAGCTGCATCTGCTTGGCAGGAGGCTGAGGCTAAGATGCCTGGAAATTCGTCTTCTCGTATGAAGGGCTGGAAAGATTGGTCCTTGATTACAAAGCTCGTGGCGCTTACGGTCATGGCCATCTTGCCACTATTGGCGTTCACTCTCTTCTATCTGTTGCCAGCCATGACCAACCGGCTCTATGAGCAGAAGAAGGACACCTTGAGAGAGGCGGCGCAGCTTGCCATCTCCATTGTGGATGACTATGAGAAGCAGGTGGAAGCGGGCAAGTTGGATCGTGCCACGGCCCAGAAAGAGGCGTTCGCGCGCATCAAGAGCATGCGCTATGGCAAGGACGGCTTCTTCGTCGTGGTTAACCACGACCTGGTCCTGCTGATGCATCCTTTTTCGCCTGAGAAGGTCGGTACGGTCAGCGACATAAAAGATGAGAAAGGGGTTTCCGTCGGGCAAACAGGAATGCGGGAGAGTGAAGAGAACGGACAGGCGTTTCTTGCTTTCCTCTCTCCCAAACCCAATTCGACCGAAAAGGTAAGGAAGTTGGGCTGCTGGACGTTCTATAAGCCCTGGGGGTTGGCCGTCTCCACAGGATTGTACCTGGACGATGTGGATGCCGAGGTAGGGCGCATCTATGGAAGCGTCGGGCTGACACTGGGTATCGCTGTCGTTCTGGCTCTGATAATCGGTGTGATTGGCGCACGCAAGGTATCGCATCCCTTGCGTAGTCTCTGTAAGGCGGCGCAGCAGGTTGCGGAGGGCAACACGGAAACGACCATCACGATAGAGACCGGTGATGAGGTCGGTCAGGTGGGTGAGGCATTCCGAGCGATCATCTCCTACCAGCAGACCATGGCTCAAGCCGCTGAAGCCATCGCCGATGGAGACATGACCCATCAAGTCCAACCCAAG
>DATGIG010000374.1:0-18106 GCA_035295825.1 Chthonomonadaceae bacterium
GATAACATCATCACCGCCCTGATGATCGCCGCGCAGTTCCCGATCCCGGAGGTCTGCCTCTATTTCCACAACCGGCTGCTCCGTGGCTGCCGTGCGGTGAAGGTGGATGCGGATGGTCTGGAAGCTTTCGATTCGCCCAACTATCCCCCGCTGGGCCTCGCCGGGACCGACATCGTGATCGACTGGTCACACGTCCTGTCGCCTGCGGAGGTAGAGACGCCGCTGCAGGTGCTGGGGCCGGGAACGCCCTCGGTAGGCGCATTGCGCCTGTTTCCCGGCATCTCGGCGGAGGTGTTGCGCAACGTGCTGCGTCCCCCGCTGCAGGGGCTGATCCTGGAAGCCTATGGCGTGGGCAACGGCCCGGATCGGAACCGGGACTTCCTGACCGCTCTGAGGGAGGCAACCGACCGAGGTGTGGTGATCGTGGCCTGCTCCCAGTGCCTGCGCGGCACGGTGAGCCTGGAGGATTACGCCACCGGGTCCGCCCTGGCCGCCGCCGGGGTCATCAGCGGCATGGACATGACGCCCGAAGCAGCGCTGGCCAAGATGTTCTGCCTCTTCCAGGAGGGCTACTCCGTGGAGGAGGTGAAGGCCCTCCTCCAGCAAGACCTGCGGGGCGAACTGACGCCTTCCCCAACTATTTGAGCAAGCCGCCATCAGAACAGCCAGACCACGAACGCCTCAGAAATTGGCTTTAGATGTCTCTTCAAGCGAGAAACACACATGCCTGAGAATAACCAAGCTATTTTGGAAACGCCACGACTGCTCCTGCGCCCCATGCGCCTGGAGGATACGGACGCTCTGCTCGTTATCTTCTCCGATCCGATCGTCATGGCCTCGTTCGGCGTAGTTCCCTTCACGCGGGAACAGATGGAGCGATGGTTGCAGCGAAATCTGGACCACCAATCCCAGTTCGGCTATGGCCTATTCTCGGTCATTTTGAAATCCGAGGGCGTCTTAATCGGCGATTGTGGCCTGGAACGTATGGAACTCAAGGGCGTTGCAGTGGATGAACTGGGCTATGATTTTCGCAGCGCCTATTGGAACCAGGGCTTTGCCACCGAAGCGGCGTCTGCGGTCCGGGACTACGCTTTTCAGACACTCCAACGACCCCAACTCATCAGCCTCATCCGTGTCGGCAATGAGGCGTCCCGGCGTGTGGCAGAAAAGGTAGGAATGCGCCTCGTGGAAGAGATCCTCCGCTATGACCAGCCGTATTGGAAGTATGCTTTGGAACGGAACTGATACGGTTGGCTTTGCGAAGGAAGCATTGAGTAGACAAACGGTTTGTTAGGGGGCAGACAAAAGTTGCTTTGAGGCATAGGGTCTGCTATAATGCGAACGGAGAGCCTGTGCAGAAGAGAACCCGTGCAAACAACACCCCTTTATGTGACCCAATTTGGAGCCGCTTATCTCGGTGATTCCATAGCTTTGCTGGACGAACTGGAGAGTAACTCGGTGCAATTGGCGCTGACTTCACCGCCGTTCGCCCTGCAACGCGAGAAGAGTTATGGTAATGTAGAGCAGTCCGCTTATGTGGATTGGCTTGCCGCATTCTGTGCCAAGGTATATCGCGTATTAACTCCCGACGGCAGCTTTGTGCTCGATCTCGGCGGCGCATATGAGAAGGGCCGTCCGGTGCGCTCCCTCTACAATTATCGCGTTTTGATCAAACTCTGCGACGAGTTGAATTTTCGGCTGGCGGAGGAGTTCTTCTGGCATAATCCCACCAAGCTGCCCTCGCCCATCGAATGGGTCAATAAGCGCAAACTACGCGCGAAAGACTCCGTAAATACCGTCTGGTGGTTGAGCAAAAGCGACTATCCAAAGGCAGATGTCCGGCGGGTGCTGGTACCCTATTCCGAGCGTATGAAGAAGCTGCAGAGTGATCCGGAAGCCTTCTATACGCCGAAGATGCGGCCATCCGGCCATGACGTCGGCGCGAAATTCGCGACCACAAACGACGGCGCAATCCCTTCCAATTTGCTCCAGATCGCAAATACGGAGAGCAATTCGCGGTATCTGCAACTCTGCAAAGCCGTTGGCGTCACCGCACATCCGGCGCGTTTTCCGCAGAAGCTTCCCGCCTTCTTTATCAACTTCCTGACGGAACCGGGGGATAAGGTATTGGACTTCTTCGCAGGCTCCAACACGACCGGGGTCGCAGCCGAAGAGGCCGGACGAAAATGGATGGCATTCGAACTGGACAGGCAGTATCTTACAGCATCGTCCTTTCGTTTCCTGGGTAGGGAAATGAGCGAAGAATCTGTGAAAGCGCTCTATCAAAACTTGCTGACGAGTTCGGAAACGGTCTGCCTGCCTCAGACCACCCAGGGGCGATTTACGGAATTGCTGGAGGATCGGGCTTTGTTGCATATGTTGCTGTCGATTTAATATCATATATTCCGAACACCGACTGGGTACGTTACATTCATCACCACAAAGCTCCTTGTGTGTCGTGGTCTCTCTGTTGACGATGTTGGTTCTTCTGATTATAGCAAGCGGACATCCCACAGGCGAAACAAAAGCAGGGCGCAGCAAGCAGCGCCCCTACGTAGTTTTGCTGATTATCACATTTACCTATAATAGCGGTATGTGCTGCGCCTTCTGTTCCTAACATCTTCTCTCTGTTCGGGTAAAAGCAATGCGATACGATCCAGACCGACACCATCGTCGTTCCATTCGATTGCAAGGGTACGACTATTCGCGAGAAGGAGCCTATTTTATCACGCTCTGCGTTCACAATCGCGAATGTATGCTCGGGGCAATTAGCGATGGACAGGAAATGGAGCTAATACGCGCCTATATCCACCATAATCCGCTGCAATGGGCAACCGACAAAGAAAATCCCGATACCAACGCAACATTGTAGGGGCGCTGCTTGCTGCGCCCTGCTTTTTCGTCGTCTGCCCCCTCAATTCTGCCGTGAGATCATTTTTAGGCGAGAATGTCATGCACTACCTGGCCCTCCTCCGTAGGGCCGATGAGGCGATTGTTCAAACCCTGATACTTGATGGCGAAGCGGTGGGATAGAGGCCTAACTGGATCAGGCGGAACCTGCGGGGTGAACTGACGCTGCCACAAGGGCGTCCGCCCAGCCCTTCAGCGGGAGGATTGCCGTACCACAATGGGCACATAGCCGACTTCGAGGCCGCGCGGCGGCTTGACGAGGAGGGCCGGATCGAGCGTGGCGAGCGTCCCCATACCGGGCGGAGGCATGTACTCCTTGTTGGGGGTCCAGTGGGCATGGATCTGCTCCACAAGGGCCTGAAGGCGGCGCTTCTCCGCATCGGTCAGGTCGGCGTCCTGGAGCGCGGGCTGGTCGATAAAGCGATACCAGTAGTAGGTGACGATGCTGCCGTCGGCGAGCTTCGCCGTGAAGGGGCCGGCCTTCGGGCCGGGCTTATGCCAGCAGTTGTCTCCGCCTTCCGGAGAGGTGTAGGTCTGATCCGTTGCTGCCGGCGGGAAGCGCGCCTCCTTCAGCCCCGTGGCGTCGGGCACGGCATCTGCGGCGACGGCCACAAGCTCTTTCCCCTCCTGCCGCGTATACTCTGGAAAGGAGCCACGCCGGACTTTGCCGGTCCAGGGCGTGAGCGCGGACGGCTTCCACTGCAGGCCGAAGGTGCTGCTATCGAAGGCGCGCGTCTCCACCCAGTTCTCGCAGCCCCGGATCGGCAGGTTCTGCTCGCCCTGCCGCACAGAGAGTGGTTGGGCTTTGCAGGGCGGGACGTGTGCGCCTTTCGTATCGAAGCGACCGGAAGGGGCCTCTCCGCCGGCCAGCCAGCGCTCCACCTGGTTGTAGAGCGCCTCTTTCGAGTAGTGCGTCAGGTTGTGGATCAGGATGGTCCGCCCCTCCTTGTCCGCCGGGAACTGCAGGTGGGGGATACGGTTGTAGGTTACGCCCCCGGCGTCCTGGCCCACAAAGCGGGGCACCGTGTTGATCTCGATGGCGCCGCCGGTGACCAGGCCCGGTCGGGCGTCCAGGCCCCGCGCAATCGCGGGAGCGTGCCTGCGGGAGATACGGCTCCAGGTGACCGGCGTGTAGAAGGCTACCGGCCCTTTGAAGTCCGTGGCGTTCAGGAAGAGCGTCCAGCACTGGTTGCCGGTAGAGACCGGCAATCCTGCCGTCGTGGTCTTCGGCTCGGTCAGCGGCAACGCCATCCAGGCATAGCCGAGGAGGTCGCCGCACGTGCCATCCCGGAAGGTGAGCCCGTCCGGCGGGACCAGCAGGCGCGAGCTGAGCTGCGCGATGCCCATCTGATCCGCCTGGAGCGCTATCGTATTGCCGAAGCCCCAGCCCGGCGAAGAGATCTCATGGTTGTAGCCGTTGGGGGTCCCGTTCATGCGAAACTTGGCGGTGGGCGATCCGAACCGGGTGCTGGCCCAGAAGCCGAGCCCGCCCTCGATGGTCTGGAAGACATCGCGGTAGCTGGGGCCGCGCTCCGGCCAGTTGTCGCGGGCCACCGTGCCGGTCGGCAGGAGCGGGTAGTCGATCTTCCGGTTCTCCGGCACGATCCAGATGGAGGCCAACCCGATCTGGAAGTCGCGCAGCGGGCGCTCGACCAGCGGCCAGGCCCCGGCGTAGAGGCTGACTCCGTACCCATACTCCTCCGGCGGGGCCGGAACATCCATGCTGATATAGCCGGCCAATCCCTGCGACACGAGCTTCGGCGGCGGCGCGTCCGCCGCCACGGCATACGTTCCGGCGGCGAGGATCGCAGGCAGAAGCAGCACGGCGTTGCGGCTAAGTGGTCTCATCACGCTCCCTCCTCTGACGATGCCCCGCCGGACGCATGCGCCTCCCGTGCGTAGGCTATCGCCTGCTCCAGCGACATGGCGCACCCCTTTGCCCAGGCCGCCAGGAACGCTTCCTCGCCCAGAGCCTGACGCACTTCCGCCACGTCCCGGCCGTACTCCTCGGTTGCGTTGGGCGATAGGGGGGAACCAAGCTCTTCTCGCAATGCCTCCGCTGCCCCCCACAACGCTGCTGCCTGCTCCAACCTCTCCTCTTTGAAAGCAAGCCCGGCGAATGTCTCCAGAGAGAAGGCCAGGCCGCGCCGGTCACCGGTCTCACCGTAGATTGTCAGGCTCTCTTCATTGTAGGTCCATGCGGAAGCATAGTCTCCCCGATTAGCGGCCATAACTCCCAGGTTATTGAGCGAAACAGCAACGCCGGTCCGGTCGCCGATCTCTCTCTGGATCGCCAGGCTCTCTTCGTAATAGGCCCGCGCGGAGGTATAGTCACCCTGAAAATAGACTACATTCCCCAGGCTGTTCAGCGCCATAGCGCTGCCAAACCGATTTCCGATCTCTCTCTGGATGGCCAGGCTCTCTTGCACATAGGTGCGCGCCGAGGCATAGTCGCCTAGATTCGTAGCCAGAATCCCCAGGTTGTTGAGTAGGACGGCGATCTCGCTTCGGTCGCCAATCTCTTGTATGATGGCCAGGCTCTCCTCCAAGTAGGCCCGCGCGGAAGCATAGTCGCCCTGGTTTTTGGCCACATTCCCCAGATTGTTGAGCGAGCCGGAAGCGCCAGACCGGTCACCAATCTCCCTCTGGATGGCCAGGCTCTTCTCATAATAGGCCCGAGCGGAGGCGTAGTCGCCCATGTTATCCGCCACATTTCCCAGGTTGTTGAGGGAACCGGCAATACCGGCCCGGTCGCCGATCTCTCTCTGGATGGCCAGGCTCTCTTCATAGTAGACCCGCGCGGTGTCATAGTCACCCAGATTCGCGCTCACCCCCCCCAGGCTGTTGAGGGAACCGGCGATACCGGCCCGGTCGCCGATCGCCTTCCGGATTGCCAGGCTCTCTTCCGCATACGCCCTTGCGGAGACATAGTCTCCCTGATGAAAGGCCAGTCTGCTCGCCCCATGGAGCACTTTTGCTCGCTCTCGGGTCCGCTCGTGACCTCCCGCCTGGCTCAAAGCCCGCACCGACCACGCTCGCCCCTCCGAAAAATAGCCCCGTGTCCCCCAGAACCGCTGCAGCACCCCGCAGAGCCGAAGACTTTTTTCCGATCCTGCCTCCTGAAGGCTCCAGTCCAGCCCCGTCCGAAAGTTCTCATGCTCCTCTTCCATGTGCTGCAGCCACCTGGCCTGATCCGCCCCCATCAGATGCGATTCCGCCTCCTCTGCCAGAGCCAGGAAGTAATCCCGATGCCGCTCCCGTATTTGCTCCGCCGCTCCCGTGGCCATCAACTTCTCTCTGGCATACTGATGCATCGTCTCCAGCAGGCGATACCGCGCCTTTCCTTCTCGCTCCTCATATAACACCAGGCTCTTGTTCACCAGCGCCACCAACAGGTCGAGGATCTCCCACTCTTCAACCGCATCGCCGGCACAGCAGCGTCCTCTCCGCCGCATCGAGCAGGTCGTAACTCCAATCGATCATCGCGCGCAGGGTCTGCTGACGCGGAAGCGCGGTTCTACTCCCGCCTGTAAGCAGCCGGAAGCGATTGTCCAGGCGCGCGTTGATCTCTTCCACCGGCAAGGCATTCACACGCGCCGCCGCCAGTTCAATCGCCAGGGGGATCCCATCCAGGCGCTGACAGATGGATACCAGGGCAGGAACGTTCTGAGGGGTCACGGTAAAGTCCGCCTTTGCGGCCACGGAGCGCTCGATGAGCAGATGTCCGGCTTCGTAACGGGATATGCTCTCCGGCGTCTGCGGTTGCTTCCGATCCGGAAGTGAGAGCGAAGGAACCCGATAGGCGCTCTCCCCGGCGATCCCCAATCCCTCCCGACTGCTCGCCAACACGCTTACCTTCGGACAGGCTTTCAGGAGCGTATCCACCAGGTGAGCGGAAGCTTCCAGGACATGCTCGCAGTTGTCCAGCACCAACAGCAATTGTTCGTCTTTGAGAGCGGCGAGAAGGGTGCTGGTAATCGGCTCGCCTCGCACTTCTCGGATTCTCAGGGCCTCCGCCACCGCCTGTGGAACGAACGCGGGGTCCGTCAGAGGAGCCAACTCCACCAACCAGACCCCCTCTTTGAACTCACCCAGAAGCTCGGCTCCTACCTGCAAGCTCAGCCTGGTCTTGCCTACGCCTCCGCTTCCGGTCAGCGTCAGCAGCCGCGTCTTCCTCAGCAAGGCTTTGATTTCCGCCAGCTCCTTCTCTCTGCCGATGAAGGAGCTAAGTTGTGCAGGCAGGTTGGTAGGCAGGTATTCGAGGGATTTCACAGGAGGAAACGCCTGTGGGAGTGCAGGGTGCTGCAGTTGCCAGATATGTTCCGGAGCGGCCAGGTCTTTCAGCCGGTGCATCCCCAGATCCTTCAGTGTGACCGCATCGGGCAGACTGTTACAGACGAGTAGATACGTTGCCTGACTGATAAGGGTCTGCTGTCCATGCCCGATATCTTGCAGCCTTGCCACGTGATTGAGCGTCGGGCCGAAGTAGTCGTTGTCCCGCGCCTCGGCCTCTCCCGTGTGAAGCCCCATTCTGACATGGATCGGTCCGGTCTCTCCCCACTCCTCTGCCTGCAGGGCTAAGTGGGCCTCCAGAGCGGCGTTCAGCGCGCCGGGAGCGATAGGAAAGGCAGCATAGAAGGCATCCCCCACGGTTTTGAAGACATAGCCTTGATGCCGTTCAATGGCTTCCCGTAACAGGGCATCATGGCGCGCTAAGGCGAGGCGCATCGCATCCGGACAGCGCTCCCAGAGCCTGGTACTGTCTTCGATATCGGTAAAAAGAAAAGTGATCGTTCCTGTAGGATGGCTCAACATCCGTCTCCCGTACCCTCAGTATCGCATGTCTGAATATTCGCCTGGATCGCTGAAATTCCTGCATGAGAGCCTCCTATCTTGTATGCGCATCGTGGATCAGATGACTACCTTAGGATGATTAGATGACTACCTTGGGGTAGAGATAACTGCGCAGAAACGAAAGCGTGCGCTCCCAGGCCAGCCGGGCGGATTCTGCATGGTAGGCATCGGGGCGGTCCTCCTCGAAGAACCAGTGCCCTATTCCCGGATAGACGTAAAAATGAACCTCTCTTCCCGCCGCCCGTATGTCGGCCTCCATCTGGCGCGCCTGATCCAGCGGCTCCCAGTCGTCGTGCTCTGCGAAGTGCCCCAGATAGGCTGCGCGTGAGGTGGTAAAGTCGACCGCATAGAGGCCATAGAACGTCACCACGGCGGCGACCTCATTCGGGCGCAGGGTGGAGAGCAGCAAGGCCCAGGCAGCCCCGAACGAGCAGCCCACCACCCCGACGCGCTCTCCCTGGACCGCAGGGTGGCTGCGCAAGGTATTCAGGGCCTGAAGCGCTCTCGTTTGGGTTGTCTCCAGGTCCACCTTGGAGACCAATTGTTCGGCTTCCTCTATCGAGGAGGTTACCGCCCCCGCATACAGATCCGGAGCGAAAGCAACAAAACCCTGCTGGGCGAGGCGATCGCACAGCGTCTCGAAAAATCCGTTCAGGCCCCACCAGGCGTGCAGGACCAGGACGCCCACTCCCTTGCCGGAGCGCGGCAAGGCCAGATAACCGCTCGCAGTCTTGATTCCAGATCGAACTTCCATTCCCTCTCTCCTTTACCGTAGGACTTTCCGGTCTCCGTTTGTCTACGCTTAGTATAAGGGCAAATGCGGAAGGATTCGGCCCGCATTCGCGGAATTAAAGAGCAACCCAGGAATTATTTTAATGAGGGGAAAAGGATGTATCATCCGACAACGCGTGTCCTGGCCCTATTGGAGCTACTGCAGGCTCAGGGGCGCCTGAGTGGGCCGGAGCTTGCGGAATGCCTGGAGGTGGATATTCGCACGGTGCGCCACTATGTGGCGCTGCTCCAGGAGATGGGCATTCCGGTGGAGACCCTGCGCGGGCGTTATGGGGGCTACCGCCTCCTACCCGGCTACAAGCTACCTCCTATGATGTTCACCGAAGGGGAGGCGTTGGCGCTGATGCTGGGCCTGCAGGCGGCAGAACGGCTGGGGCTGACGGTGGCCGCGCCCGCTGCCGTCGGCGCGCGCGCCAAGTTGGAGCGCGTCCTGCCGCTTGCCGTCCGGGAGAAAGTTCAGGCCACACTGCAGGTCCTGGTAATCGAGGAAGCGCCCCCCTATACGCCGCCCATGTGTGGCGTGGTGGTCACTCTGAGCATGGCGGCGCAACAGCAGCGTCAGGTGGAGATCCGCTACCGCTCCTGGCAGAAAGAGGAGACCGTGCGGAGGATCGCTCCCTACGGGGTCGTCAACTATCAGGGGCGCTGGTTTGCGGTAGGTTACTGCTATCTGCGTAATGAGATGCGCATCTTCCGATTGGATCGGGTGATCTCCGCGGAACTGCAACCGGAGACCTTCGAGCGCCCTGCCGACTTCGACAGCCTGGCCTATGTGGTGCATTCGCTCGCCATGACGCCGGGAACGTGGGAGATCGAGGTGCTATTGAAGACGAGCCTCACGCAAGCCCGTCAGTGCCTCTCCGCCTCCCTCGGTATTCTGGAAGAGGTCCCTGAAGGGGTCGTCCTTCGCTGTTGGGTTCAGAGCCTGGGCTGGTTTGCGCACCTCCTGGCGGGCCTGGAGTGGGAGTGCGTCATTCGGCAGCCGTCGGAGCTACGCGAGGAGATGCGCGCCCTGGCAGACCGAGCCATCGTCCTGGGGATGATGCGCTAGGGAGTTTGTACCATGAAGAACCGTTCGGTTATTTAGTCAATCTGAGTGAGGCGTACCGGAGCGGGGTGTACTCATGGGGTGATGTGCGTTTACCCATGCTTCTTGATCCGATAGCATGGGCAGCGCACTGTCCGGCACAACGGGAACGCCTTTCGCATTGACGGAAGTAACGCGATCCGCAGAGAGATTCACGATCACCCAGCCATCAGGATACTCGAATCGGATGACATCCATTCCCTGGCGCCAGCGCTCATCGTATGCTACCTCGAGGGCTTGCATGACCTCCTGCCGCTGCATCCCGAGCTGCACCGAATTGAAGGCGTGTGTTGCCTCCGGACCGAGGGCGATATAGCCCGGATCGTTGTCTTCTCTGCCTTTTGCCTGCTGGCTTTTGCTATCATACCATTGTGCCATGACAGATACGGTACGCTCTTGTTTGGCTTGTGGCAGTAGGGCGATCAGAGCCAAACAGAACAAGAATAGGAGTGGCAGACCGCAACCGCCCACAATGGCCCATGGCGAACGCCTGGGGCCATTCATGAGCACATTAGCACGGTATTTGTATTGCATGCCTTCTCTCCTTCCGATCACTATACTACCCTACGACGCGGCCAGGTGGAAAGTATGAACGATACATGGCGCAGGGAGATACGCTCCGGAGGAGAGCATGTGGTTCCGGGGATGTGAATGACTCCCCCTCCTCCTTCCCAGCGAGGGCGAGCGGGCGCGGGAGAGGAGTTAGGCAAAATCCTTGACTCTTGCACCTCCGCTTGCTATAATCACCAGGGTGAGGGGCAACACTCAAGGCGGAAAAGGGGAGTAAGTTACAATGCTGACCAACAAGCCTCTTCGTGCCTCCCGTCCAGTCCTATTCATTGATCGCCTAAGCGCCGATAGGTTGGAAGATTATGCCGCCGGTGCAGAGTTCGAGTTGAACGGCCCGGTGGGGCTTAAGTTGGGCAGCAGGGGGACGGAAGCGAGGTAGTGATCGAGGAGAATACGATATGCAATACAATTCCGGAGACGATCTTCAATGGCTGGAGCCTCACCTTACGGATACATTGCCCAACCATATAGTAAGAGAGCCTTTCAAGATGGACGCCAAGCGCGATGGGATGAAGATGATGGCCACAGAGGATGCTTTTCAGAAGGGACTTGACGAGAAATATAGAGGTACAGAACTCATCCATTCAGGCCGATTTATCCCTTCTATTTCAACTCCCATCGGTAACATGGAGTTCATGGTCTGGGAATTAAAAGCGCCAGACGGAGTATTTCTCTACTTGCAACACATTAGACCTGCTATTGATGATGAGACGGCAGAATGTATCAAAGAAACATTTCAACCCAACAGGGCAACATCCTGAGAACTGCGGGATTGCCTGGTTTCAAGGCGGTTTCCACTATGAAGAATACTTCTGTACTCCTTCTGTCCGCCTTGGCCATCGCTCTCGTGTTCTCCTGCCTTCTGATTCGCCTCTACTCGCTGGAGCGCCAGGTCGCCAAGCAGCAGGAGCAAATCGCAAAAGATCGAGAACAAATTGTTGTCCTGTGGGAGACGGCGACACAGGTGCCCGAAGAGTTTAAGAACGTTCGTGATTCGACCGGTGGAAATACTTCAGCGCATACCTTTCTTGATGAAGACGCTTTTAGAGAGCGTGAATACTGAAGTAGAGGCGTTGGAGATTGTCAGCAAAGAACGGTCTGAACAGAGAGAGAATATGCACATATGAGTACGGAGACGGGTTGTAATCGGAGGTCTGCTGCATATCACGAAGCAGGCCATGCCGTGGTTGCGTGCCTGTTAGGCATTGATTTTGAGTATATCAGTTGCGAGCCAGGAGAGGGTCACTGCGGATATTTCAAACCGAACGATAACTGGTACAGCAAAGAACATATGGAAAGCCTACCCACAGAGGAGCTTAAGAGGCAGTATTATGTAGAAGCATTGCAAGCGAATCGAAACGAGGCAGAAAATCTTATTGCAGTCCTGCTGTCTGGTCTGCACGCGCAAGTTCTTTCGGGAGAACCTGTAGAAATCTACCACTGGTTCGCTGATAAAAAGGAGGCTTGCGGTTTAGCGATTTGGTTGGAAATAAGTGATACAAATATAATCCCCGATGATATGGTGCTGGAAAGTACGAACCGCGATTGCATATCACGGGGGCAGAACCATATGTTTGAAAAAGCATTGGATTTGGCGGACCGCCTAGTAAAAAGCAATCGCCATGCAGTAGTAAGTCTTGCAATAGAACTCGAAAGCAAGGGTTGCATGGTGCGAGATGAAGTATTGGCCGTCTTGTCTCCGCTCATCATGTCAACGGCAATCCCTTCTTCTCCCAATATTTAATTGTCAACCTGCTTAACAGGCCGCTGTTTCCAGAATTTGAGCCTATCGAGCTGTCTTCTACGCAAATAGTTCCATAGATGTTCCGCGCTTTTGGTTTCTCGTTATCGCAATTCGCGTGCGAGACGCAGCCGATATTCGGGCATTTTCGTCATTGGATCTCTCCCAATCGTCCATCTTCTGAATTCTCTCCTCTCCCCAACGAAGAACGAGCGGGCGCGGGAGAGGGGCTAGCTTCTACGGTGGCGGAGGGCGAGCATCTGCGCGCTCGACCTCTTCCATACGCAGCAGGAGGGCGGCGAAGTTCGTCACAAAACCCCAGCGACATTTCTGACTGCTTGACAACCAAGCGATTGTGAGATAGCATGTAAATGGTTACCCCTTTGTCTGCTTGATATTGAGCACGAATACTGTTATACTATCCCCAACCCCGTTCCCTCTCAGGAGAGACCTCAATGGAATTGCGAGCGGCATTGCTTTGCGACGCTGCCAACATTAGCGAGGCCGGCAAAGTCAATATGTTGGGTGTCTATAGTGTCATTCATTCCTATGCCGTGCCGTTTCCTCATACAATCATTCTGGTATTGATTTTTGTGGCGAATCCGCTTGAACTTGGGCAAACACATGAAGTTTCTATTAGGATAGTTGATGAAGACGCGAAAACTGTTGCTAAACTGGAAAGTCTACCAGTTCTCGTGCCGAACAATCCAGGTGACATCAAACCCCAAGTAAACGTGATATTGACCCTCCAAAATATGACTTTTCAGAAATTTGGTCAATATCAGTTTGAGATATTAGTAGATGGCGAGCGAGCAAGTGAAGTTTTGGCACAGATTCTGCCAATATCTCGTATGATGGATGAATCAGAATGAGCGCCGCGTCCAAAATCCTTGCCAAGATGCGACGCACCAAGGCGGATTGGGGACCGCAGCATTTTCGTACTCTATATTTAGCGTTCGGGTTCGAGGAGGAAGAAGGTGGGAACCACACCGTGTATATTCATCCAAAGTATCCGGAGCTACGCGCAACAGTAGCACGCCATTCCCCGTTGGCAACAGGATATGCGCAAACAGCCCTGAAACTGATCGACAAGTTGAAAGAGTTAGAAGGGGAGGCTGATGACAATGGAGAAGATGACCAATCTGACGATTGACGACTATATGATGATGCCCTATCGCATTGAAGTTTATGAGGACCGCTGCGGCGAATCCGTTTGCTATATGGCCTATAATCCTGAACTGGAAGGATGTATGGCGCAGGGAGATACGCCTTACGACGCTGTAAACCAACTCAAGGAGGCGCGGCGTCTCTATATCAGTACCCTGCTCAAGCGTAACTTGGCAGTCCCTATTCCATCCGATTATAGCGAGCAACCTATCGAGTTTAAGGTAGTTCCCATGTCTAATGCCGCACCTGCTAAAGGGATCGAGTATATGCTTGCGGCATAGACGCAGGACACCTTGGCGTCTTACAAGCCCTCTGCAGCAACATACCTCTCAGCACGCTCTAGATCGTCCTCTGTAGGGATCACATCGCTCAGAGTTTGGATCTTCTCCAATGCTGCCGCGTATCGCTCGGCGAGTTCAATATCCTCGGCTGTCACCCTCTCATGTATACTCATACTGGTTTGCTCCTTTCCTTGGAGGGAGGGAGGCGTTTACCCCCTACGGCGGCGCAGGATGCGAAGGAGTGGTTTGATCTCCTCCATACGCAGTAAGAGGGCGCAGAGCAGGTAGGTCAGGCAGCTTGCGGAGAAGCAGGCCGCGAGCAGGAGCAGCGACTGGCGGGCGACGTGGTGCGCCGTATCGGGGAAGAGACGGTCCTGGAGCGCATTGCGCAGGAAGAAGCAGACCAGGCCGGAGACGCCGGAGGCGACGGCGATCTTAAAGACCTCAACGAGCAGCTTGCCGCCCTCGATGCCCCGGAGCTTGACGCGCAGCCGCCAGAGCAGAATGCTGGCGTTCATCGCGGCGGCAATCGAGGTCACCAGCGCCAGGCCCGCGACACCGCGCGTGGCGTTCACGTCCCCGATCCCCGTGATCTTCAGCGAGAGGACGTTGAACAGCAGAAAGAGAACCGTGGAGCAGGTCCCGATAATGACGGGCGACCGGGAATCCTGCAGGGCATAGAAGGCGCGGGCCAGAATGGATTGAGCCGACCAGCCGAAGATACCGAGGGAGTAGAAGACGAGGGCATTCGCCGCCTGCGCCGATTCATTAGGGCCGAACTTACCGGTCTGCAGGAGCAGTTGCACGATCGGCAGCGCCATAACGATCATAAGCACGGAGGCGGGAATGGTCAGGAAGAGGATGAAGCGGAGGCCGTAGTTGACCGTCGAGCGCATGCCCGCGATGTCATCCCGCGCCGCCATCTGAGAGAGCGTGGGCAGAATGGCGATAGAGATGGCCTGGGCAAAGATACCCAGCGGGATCTGCATCTGCCTGTTGGCGTTCATCAGCGCAGACTGCGCCCCCTCGCCCAGATAGGAGGCGAACGCCTTGCTGATGAGCGGGCTGACCGAAGGCAGCGCCACGCCGAGCAGGATGGGGAGCATCAACTTCCAGACATCGCGCACGCCCGGATGCTTGAGGTCCTCGCGCAGGTGGCTGGTAACCATCCTACCGCCCAGACGGCGCAGCATCACCCACTGGAGCAGAAAGTTGCCGAAGATCGCCCCACCCAACGCCCCCCAGCACATGCCCGCCGGCCCCAGCGGCGCGGCCAGGAACGCCCCGCCGAGAATGATGCCCAGGTTGTAGATGATGGGGCCGAGCGATTGCCCCCAGAAGTTATGCTTTGCCTGCATCGCGCCCATCATCAGGCCGCCAAGGAAGAAGCAGAACTGCGTCGGCAGGAGGATACGCGTCAGGGGGACCGTGGCAGCCACATAGCCCGCCTTGGGGCCGACCCAGCCGGGGTTGGTGATCTGCACAAGCTGTGGGGTGAAGATCTCGCCCAGCACGACCAGCGCTGTCACGACGGCTGCGGTAACGACCATGACCACGCTGAAGATGCGCCAGGCTTCGTTTTTCTTTCCCTGCTCCAGATACTTGGTGAAGACCGGGATAAAGGCGGAGGAGAGCGCCCCACCTGCGATCAGGTAGGTGAGCAGGTCGGGGACGGTGAACGCGGCGTTATAGAAGTCGGTCTCCAGGCCCTGTCCGAACTGTGCGGCGATCACACGGTCCCGGACAAGGCCCAGCAGACGGCTGATGAGCACGGTCGCCATCAGAAGCGCGGACGCACTTAAAATGCGCCGCTGCGTCTCCCCGCGCCCGCCTGAGTGACCGTCGTCGCCAGGCGGGGCGGATGGCGGCGGCTTCATCGTGGTAGACATAATGGATTCGATTATACCCTATGACCCCCTCACCCCAACCCCGCCCGCTCATACTTCGCTGGGGAGAGGGGCCGGGGGTGAGGGGGGCTGCTACTTGTCGGAGTGTACCGAGGCGCGGGCATTTGCGACCGCATTCCGGTACTTATCCGACATCCCCTTGCCGGTATACCAGTTGACTTTCTCGGTATAGACCCAGACATACTTATCGGTCGTGGCAAGCGCATGCTTCAGCGCGTTCTCAAACTCATCGGGCTGGAAGTAGTTCTTGGCCGTGTTGTCCGGGTCCCAACCCCGCGTACTGTAATCCTTGTCCAGCCAGAGGCCAAAGCCGACCTGCATACGGTCGCTGTACTGATCCGGGATCATCGAGAACTTCTTGGAATCCGCCACGATCTGATGTAACTGCTCAAAATGGCTCTTATCTTTGGTCGGGTAGGCCAATTCCAGCGCGTCCACGAAGGTGGCGTCCTTGGTGGTCGCTTCCATCATGCCGTCAATGAAGGGAGGGAGCAGGCCATAGATGGAGAAGGGAGCCGGGGCTTTCTCCTCCAGGATCATAAACGAAGTGGCATAGGTGAACAGGACGGTTATGTCGCTCTTTTCGGAGACCAGTGCCGCGCCGAAATCGTGCCCCCGTTTGCGGGCCATATCGCGGTACTCCTCGAAGGTGTGGTTCCCCTTGCCCGGCTGGTTCTGGTAGTAGAAAACGCGCTTCCCGTACTGCTCCGTGTCGAACATGATGCCTTTGAGATGGCCCTCTTTGCAGATCCAGGAGGCGACAGCCGCGTTCTTCACGATGGCGGACCAGCCCGCATCGTCGAACCAATCCACGTCGCCTGGCTCGACATTGAACCGCAGAAAGTTATCGGTGAACTTCTTGAAGTGCGTTCCCCGGAGTTGGTTGACCGCAGTCTGGAACTGCTCTTTGGTGTAGGCCTCGCGTCCAAAGGATGTCTTCGCGAAGTTTATCTGGCGCTTTCCTTCCCAGCCATACGCCCCCAGCACCACGCCGTCGAAGGGCGCTTTCTCATACTCGGCGATATTATCGTGCAGCGAAGAGGGGTTCGGTTGGTCGTAGCCCCATTCGATGATCTTCGGCGTGCCCGCCGCGCGGGCCTCTCTACTCCGGGAAAAACGCGAAACGGACGTGCGGGGACGCCGGGTGTCTTCGTCGCGTTGCGCCAGCAGGGGGGCAACCAGGATCAGCAGGGCGCAAACACCCCCGAGCGTGGTATAAACATTTCGTGACATGGCTCTTCTCCTTCGTACCTGACGCAGGTCCGGGTCCGATGACCGTGGCAGGATATTCCTCACAATACGGCGAACTCCCCCTCAGTTTACTCGTTTTTGGCGGTAAAGTCGACTCCGGGAACTTCCGGAGCCCTCCCCGTTTGACACTGAGTGAAGGGAGTGGTATAATTCGCTATAGAAGTATCGCCGGGCCATCATATTCCCGGCGTTTCTGTTTTGTCCAGTACGCAGTCGCAGCCGGATCGTGACATCGTCTTACCTGTGGGGAGGCCTGGGTGAAAAGGTCGTTCAAACGTTCGCTATTTCTCCTGCTGCTTGCCTGCGCCATGGCGGCAGGCTTTCTGGAGGGCCGTGCCTTAAACACGGGAGCCTCCAGGCGCCCCGGTTCGCACTCGCTGTCGCGTATCCTCTCGCTAAACGCCGGACTGGGTGAGAACGGCGCGCCGGCTGCGACGGATGGGACCTCCGATGTGCCGCCCGCCGAAGTCTTCGAATCGGTGCTGGACCATGTGCAGCACGAGTTCGTGGAGAACGGCAACCACCTGAGTGACGCCCGGCTCACCGACGGCGCGCTGGCGCGCATGCTCGCCTCTCTGGAAGACCCCAAGACCAACTACCTGGAGCCGGAACTGCGCCAGGCCCGCCAGGACGAACTGCAGGGGCATTTCCATGGGATCGGCGCCGCCCTGACGGTCGTGAAGACCCACAAACTGGATGTGGACTACAACTACCTCACCGTCGTCGCCGTGATGCCCAACAGCCCCGCAGAGAAGGCCGGCCTCAAAACAGGAGACCATATTACCGAAGTCAACGGGCACTGGGTGATCGCCTATCCCGTGCTGGCGGATTATGACCGGATCCTCCGGGAGGTCAAGGACGAAGGCAAACGGCGGGACGCGGAGGATGAGGCCGACAAAAAGCACAGCCGGGGCTATTCCGTGGTGCGCGCCCTGTCGGCGCTGAGCATCGGTGAGGGCAAGACGGTCCAGTTGACCCTCGAGCGGGCCGGACAGGCTGCGCCGCAGAAGCTGGCGCTCACGACCGCCCGCACGGAGGTCGCCCCCGTTACCTTCCGACAGCTTCCCCATCGGATCGGCTACCTCGGCGTGCGCCAGTTCAATATGCGCGCCGCTACCGATATCAAGGCCGCGCTCTCGCAACTGGGCGCGGATTCCAGGGGGTTGATCCTGGATCTCCGCTCCAACCCCGGCGGCGTCCGCACCGCAGCAAAAGCCGATGCGGATGGCTACAATGCCGCCCTGTCGCTCCTGGGCGCTTTCACGCGGCGCGGCACAACGCTCGCTCAGATCGAACGCACTCCCAACCATCGCGAACCCCTGAAACTGAACGAAAACGGTTCCCCCCTCTCGCTCCCGCTCGTCGTGCTGGTGGATCAGGGGACGGCCAACCTGGGCGAGATGGTCGCCGCCGCCCTCCGCGACACCGCCCACGCAAAGGTGATCGGCACGCCGACTTTTGGCGACGATACGCTCCTGTTCTTCGCCGTCCTCAAGAGCGGCGGGGGGATCGAGATGTCGTCCGCCCACTTATACACCGCCTCCGG